>JBIIHL010000005.1:0-53973 GCA_044235825.1 Alphaproteobacteria bacterium
GGCTAATAATTGCTCTAAATTCCTTTTCACTTTTGCGCCCATGGTGCACCCCTTTTTTTACACCACCTATAACCCACATCTCACCAAAAACACAAACATTTGGTTGGGTTTACTGAATAACCCTGTTAAGGTGTTTCCACCACCACAAAAGCCATGGCCATGCCGGCATCATCGGACAAACTGACATGCAGCCGTGCGCCGTGGGGCAGGTTTTTGGCCACCCCGCCAGAAACCTGTAAAAGCGGTTGGTTTAAATCGGTTTTTGTCACGCTGATATCCTGCCAAGACATCCCCGCGCGTAACCCCGTCCCCAAGGCCTTGAGCAAAGCCTCCTTAGCCGCAAAGCGTTTGGCGTAATGGGCGGGGGAGGCTTGGGGTCGCTGTTCCTGTGGGGTAAACACGCGGTTTAAAAACACATCGCCAAATGCTTGCATCAGACGCGCCACGCGGGCAATGCTGACAATATCGGTGCCAACGCCCACAATCACAGGGCCAGACCCCGGGCTTCGTCCAAAATGCGGCGCATTTTGTGAATGCTCAATTCCAGACCGCAGAACAGAGCCTCCCCCATCAGATAATGCCCGATATTGAGCTCGGAAATCGCGGGAATCATGGCAATTTCCCGCACGGTGGCATAACTCAAACCATGGCCAGCATGACAAATCAAACCATGATTACGGGCCGATTCCGCGGCATTTTTAATCTGGGTCAGGGCCGTCTGGCGGTCACGATCATGATGGGCATCGCAGTAGGTACCGGTATGAAGCTCCACCACATCTGCCCCCATCTCCGCCGCCAAGGCGACAGCGGCAGAATCCGGATGGATAAACAACGACACACGAATGCCGCAGGATTGCAATTCACGGATATAATCGGGCAAAATGGTTTTCAGGGCATGCAGATCCAATCCCCCCTCAGTGGTGCGCTCTTGCCGTTTTTCGGGCACCAAGCACACCGCAAAGGGGCGGTAGGTTTGGGCAATCTTTAACATTTCCGCCGTGGTGGCCATTTCTAAATTAATCCGACAATCGGTATGACGAATCAGCGCGGCAACATCATGGTCACTGATATGACGGCGGTCCTCGCGCAGGTGAACGGTTATGCTGTCCGCGCCAGCCTGAACTGCCAAATGGGCAGCCCGCACAGGGTCTGGATGAACCCCGCCCCGCGCATTGCGCAGCGTCGCCACGTGGTCGATATTCACCCCTAGAGCTATTCTTTGCATGCTGGGCGACTCTTATGCTAATGTTTTTGATGCTCTTTTTCCGTCAAAGCCGCGGTTGTGGATTCCTCTTTGGGCAAAGCGGCTAGGGGCTTTTTCTCCTCAGGGGTATCATCTTCGCGCTCCATTTCCCGTTTAAAGGTCCGAATGCCTTTGGCCACATCCCCCATGGCTTTGGGCAATTTGCCAAGACCAAACAAAATGACAATGGCAAACAAAACAACCATCAAATGCCAGAAACTCAGTCCCATAATACGATTCTCCTTTC
This sequence comes from Alphaproteobacteria bacterium, assembly GCA_044235825.1. Taxonomy (GTDB): domain Bacteria; phylum Pseudomonadota; class Alphaproteobacteria; order JAJTHO01; family CANGYM01; genus CANGYM01. The sequence goes on from JBIIHL010000005.1 coordinate 1,491, forward strand.
CGTTACACGAGGTGCTTAGCAACATCTGTCAGGGCGATGGGATAATCCCCTGTAAAACAGGCATCGCAGTACTGGGGGGCGGCAGGATCCCGCCGAGATTGTCCCACAGCGCGATACAAACCATCCAAACTGATAAAGGCCAAGCTGTCCACACCGATTTTTTCTGCCATGGCCTGTGTGGACAAATGGGCAGCCATCAGATGATCCCGACTGGGGGTGTCCACACCATAAAAACATGAATGGGTTGTGGGGGGACTGGCAATGCGCATATGAACCTCTGTGGCCCCCGCTGCCCGAACCATAGAGACAATTTTCATGGATGTTGTGCCGCGCACGATGCTGTCATCCACCAAAATGACCCTTTTGCCCTGTAAAAACATTCTGTTGGGGTTGTGCTTTAGCTTAACACCCAACAAGCGGATACTCTGTGTGGGTTCAATAAACGTCCGCCCCACATAGTGGTTGCGAATGATCCCCAGATCAAAAGGAATGCCCGAAGATTCCGCATACCCCAGAGCGGCAGGAACCCCAGAATCAGGAACGGGGACAACCACATCCGCCGCCACGGGATTTTCTTGGGCCAGATAGCGGCCGATATTTTTGCGGACGTCGTAAACGCTGTTTCCCTCTATGACACTATCGGGGCGAGAAAAATAAATGTACTCGAAAATACAAAATTTTGATGGCGCTTTGGGCAATAAAATTTCACTTTTCATGCCCGATGCGTCAATGGTAATCAGCTCGCCCGGGGCCACATCCCGAATTAAAGTGGCACCCATAATATCCAGCGCACAGGATTCCGAAGCCAGAACAAACGTCCCATTCCGCTGCCCCAAAACCAACGGACGCAGCCCCCAAGGATCGCGGATCCCATAAAGAGCCCCCCGCGTCAACATCACCAGGGAATACGCCCCCTCGATCTGCAGCAAGGCGTGCTTAAGGGTTTCTTTCCAACTTCCAGAGAATTCCTGAGGCCGCGCCATCAAATGCAGCAAAACCTCAGTATCCGAACTGGAATGAAAAATATGGCCTTTTTGAACCAAGTCACGGCGCAACGTCAGGGCATTGGTCAGATTCCCATTGTGGGCCAAGGCCACGGGCCCATTAAAAAGCTCAGCATAAAAGGGCTGGATATTTTGGGTCGAACTGTCCCCTGTTGTGGAATAACGCACATGACCGATGGCAGACATCCCCGGAAGGTGACCCATAACATCTTCCGAAGAAAAGGCATCCCCAACCAACCCAGCATGCTTTTGACAGTGAAATATATCTTTTTGAAGAGAAACAATACCTGCGGCTTCCTGCCCCCTGTGTTGCATAGCATGCAATCCCAGAACCGTATGGGCTGCGGCCTCTTCACAGCCCCAAATACCAAAAACCCCACACTCTTCACCCAAGCGATCCGTCATAAACGATAAACCTGATTATTGTTCATCAACCGTATCCACCAACTGATCCATTTCGTTGCGCTGCTGACCATTATAATCAGGCTCTTTTTCTGTTTCTTGAGGTTTATCAGAGGAATCTTGGGGCGGGACCTCTTCATCCGGTTTGGCGTTAGGATCAATGGGCTTTCCATCCTTATCTTTTTTAGGCTTGTCATCATAGGGCATCATTTTCACGAGCAACTTTGCCGTTTGCTGAATTTGGGGCAAAAATTTGGATTGCTTGGCCCAGACCGGCAAATCCTCGTCCGTTTTGGCAAAACTGGAAATCACCAAATAACACAATCCCAAAATCACCATCCCGCGAGCAAAGCCAAACAAAAAGCCCACACTGCGATCCAGAATATTCAGGGGACTATCCCCCAGACGCTTAACGACTTTCTGGCTGATAACCATGCAAAGCGTCAAGGTTAGAATAAAAAAGACCATAAAACCGGTAATGTTGGCCAATAGGTCGTTTTGCAGGAATTCTTTCCAAAAATGAAACGTGGCTTTGGTCCCGTAGGCTCCGGCAAAAAGTCCGGCAATCCAAGCGCCTACACCAAAAAACTCTCGGGTAAAGCCCCTGAATAAGGCCACCATCGCAGAGGTTGCAATGATGCCAAAAGCAACAACATCAATAATATGAAGGGCATAAGGCGTTACCGCCGCCGCTTGTTCTGCTGCCATGATCCCCCCACTGAGAAGCGTTTAGAATACCGTGAGACTTTTTGTATATAGAAAAAATGATCATTCACCAACAACATTTTGTCCTTTTTTCTGCATAGCAGCCCGCTTTCCCTTTGCCTCTCTTTCGCCTTCCCCATTCTAAAATCATCTTTTTCTACACTGTGCCGGCCTGATTATAAAATTAATGAATAACCCTGACACCCTGTCCCGTAAATCTTGACACTCCCTTTGGGGTGCTTTACGGGTAAAGGAAGCTGTTATTTGTGTTTTGTGAGTTTTCAAACCATGTCCATTCCCGTTTTGATGCCCGCGCTGTCCCCGACCATGACAGAGGGAACCTTGGCCAAATGGCACGTTGCTGTGGGTGATGTTGTAAAAAGCGGTCAGATTTTGGCCGATATTGAAACGGACAAGGCGACCATGGAAGTTGAGGCTGTGGATGAGGGCATCGTAGGGGCCCTGTTAATCCCCGCAGGATCCGAAGGTGTGGCCGTCAACACCCCCATTGCTATGCTGCTGGAAGACGGGGAAACACCAGAATCCCTATCCATCCCCGCAAAAACAGATTCATCAAGCCAAGCCCCCCGCCCCGCCCCTTCGGCGGCACCATCATCTGCACCTGCCGCCCCTGCCACAGCCTTTGCTCTTCCGTCCTCATCCGAAAGAGTTGTTGCCTCTCCCTTGGCGCGTCGCTTGGCCAAAGAAAAAGGTATTGATTTAAAATCCCTGAAAGGCACAGGCCCCCGTGGTCGTATTGTCAAAAATGATGTTTTAACCGCCAAAACGGCTGGGTCCGCAGCCCCCAAGGGTGGCGCCTCTTCACCGTCCGTGGCCACCTTTGGCCTACCCCCTGCCCGCCAAGAAAAAGCCACCACCATGCGCAAGGTGATTGCCGAGCGTTTAAGTGAATCCAAGCAAACCGTCCCCCATTTTTATTTAACAGTGGATGTGGTTTTGGATGCGGCCATGGCGCTGCGGGCGCAATTAAACGCACGGCCCAACGCTTCCTATAAACTGACGGTCAATGATTTTATCCTCAAAGCCATTGCGCAGGCTTTGGTTGCGGTGCCTCAGGCCAACGCATCGTGGCAGGATGGGATGTTGCACTATTACGAATGGCCTGATATTTCCGTGGCCGTGGCCATTGACGGTGGTTTGATTACCCCCATCATCCGCCGCGCCCATGAAAAATCCCTGATTGCCATTTCATCGGAAATCAAGGATCTGGCCGCACGCGCCAAAGCCGGAAAATTGCTGCCCGAAGAGTTCCAAGGGGGAACATTCAGCCTTTCGAATTTGGGCATGTTTGGCATTTCCCACTTTGCCGCCATTGTAAACCCCCCCCAAGGGGGCATTTTGGCCGTGGGTGCCGGAGAGCGCCGTTTTGTTCCTGATGACCAGAATCAGCCCGTGGTCAAAACCATCATGTCCTGCACCCTGTCCGTTGATCACCGCGTCGTGGATGGCGCTGTGGGGGCTGCGTTTTTGCAGTCCTTTAAAGCCCATCTTGAGGACCCTTTATGCCTGTTGCTTTCGTAATACTCCTTTTGGGTCTTTTGTTTTTTGCGGGTTCCTCCGCAAACGCGGAAACCAAGCCCAAAATCAGTGGAGATCACGAAACACGGGCCAGCGACCGCGTGGATATCCGGTATCGCTATCGCAACCTTCCTAAGGATAAAGAAGACCACCAAGTCACCCTTAGATCCGATTTTGCCTATCATTTTGACCCTGATTTGTTTTTGAACAACAACGTTTCCACCGCAGCCTGGCGGATGAACAACAGAACCAGCTCAGACAATCGGGATGGCGGCTATGATGGGGGATCAGGGGATACAACTCTGCAATCTTTTTTGGTCACCGTCCAAGATAAAAACCGATGGGCCATGGGATCAAATCTAATTATCCCCACAGCAGCGCAGGATCAACTGGGGGATGGACGCTGGCAGTTGGGCCCCGCCCTGTCGTACTCTCGGGATCTTTATGATATCGGCGAAGGAAGCTTTACCGGCCTGACCCTGCGCAATCAGTTTTCGTTGGCAGAAGACAACGGTCGGGATGATATTAACCTGTTGATCGTAACCCCTACGTTTCGCCTGAACTTGCCCGATCAATGGCATGTTCGTATCCAATCTGATTCTCAGATGAATTACGAACAGAGCAACGATTGGTTTGTTCCCCTCAGCGTCCGTGTGGGCAAAAATTTTGGTCCCTATTATGCCTCTGTTGAGGCATCCGCCCCGATTGTTGAGGATTATCAGCGATACGACCAAGAAATTGAATTCCGTATTGGAAGAAATTTTTAACGTGGTTTTTTTGTGAAAAAAGAAAAAATCGCCAAAGTTCTAGCCCATCGGGGTCTGGGATCCCGACGGGGGGCCGAAGGCTTGGTCAAAGCAGGCAAAGTCACCGTCAATGGCCACCGGATGGATAATGTCGCCGAACTGGTTGATCCGGAGGCCATCATCACGGTTGAGGGGCGAACCTTGCCCCCAACAGAAACCGCACGCCTTTGGGCGTTTTACAAACCTGAGGGATGCCTAACAACCCGCCATGACCCTGAGGGGCGGCCGACCCTTTACGATTATCTTCCCTCATCTTTGCAGAAAACCCACTATATTGGGCGGCTGGATTATACAACAGAGGGGTTGTTGCTGCTAACAAACAGCCCGACCTTAAAAAAAACATGGGAAGATCCCAAAACAGCCATGATTCGGCGTTATCGGGTGCGTCTTTGGGGCCATCTGAGCGACACAGACAAGCGCACCCTTCAGCGCCCCATGGTGATCCAAGGCATGCGCTATCAAGCGTTTGGTATTGCCATAGAGCGGGAAACTGCCGAACACAGCTGGGTCTGTGTGACCTTAACCGAGGGGAAAAATCGTGAAATCCGGCGCGTTTTTGATTATTTGGGCTATCCTGTGACGCGCCTGATTCGCACAGCCTATGGTCCCTATCATCTCTCTGATCTGCCCCTGAAAAAGGGGGAGGTTATGGAGCTGACCCTGACAGAAGGCACCTTTTAAAAAATTTTTATCCCCACCGATGTCCAACCGTCGTGTCCACCACCAAGGGAACGTTCAAAACATAATCCGGCAAATGGGCTGTTTCCATGGTTTTCACCAGCAGGGGCAGCAGGGCTTTTTGTTCACCTTCGGGCACTTCAAACACCAATTCATCATGAACCTGCAGGATCATTTGGGCGTTATACCCTTTTAAAACTTCCGCCACGCGAATCATGGCGCGTTTGATTAAATCCGCCGCCGCCCCCTGAAGCGGAGCATTGATGGCCGCCCGCTCTGCAAAGGCCCGACGCATAGGGTTGGCATCCCCCAATCCCGAAAGGGGAATGCGTCGCCCAAAAAGGGTTGTGATGCTGTGATCCTGTCGGGCTTTTTCCAAAACGCGGGTCATATAACTTTGTATGCCAGGATAGCGGGCAAAATAGGCGTCCATGATGGTTTTGGCCTCTGCTTTGCTGCACCCCAGCTGCTTTGCCAAGCCAAAGGGGGTAATGCCATAAATCATACCAAAGTTTACGGCCTTGGCCCGATAGCGCATGGCCGGCGTAACATCGTTTAGGGGCACACCGAAAACATGATGGGCTGTGACGGTATGAATATCCCCTCCGCTGTGAAAGGCCTGTTGCAGGGTTTCAATATCCGCCAAATGGGCCAATAGCCGAAGTTCGATTTGGGAATAATCACAGGAAATCAAAACCGATCCGGATGGGGCATAAAATGCGGTGCGTATTTTTTGCCCCTGAACACTGCGCACAGGAATGTTTTGCAAATTGGGATCGCTGGAACTCAGGCGGCCTGTGGCAGTGACTGTCGAGGAAAACGTTGTATGAATGCGCCCCTGTTCATCAATCATCTGGGGCAAAGCATCGGTGTAGGTGTTTTTCAGTTTGGCATAATGACGCCACTCTAAAATATCTTGGGCAATGCCATGCCCCTGTTCCACTAAGGCTTCCAGAACATCTGAACCTGTGGAAAACGAACCGGTTTTTGAACTTTTTTGGCCGGGGGTTAGCTTCATTTCCTGAAACAAAACCTCTGCCAATTGTTTGGGGGATCCGATGTTAAAGGGATGGCCTGCCTGTAAATAAATGCGGTCCTGCAGTTGGTCCATCTGCGCCCCGAATTCCTGACTTAGGGACGATAAAACCTCTGTGTCCACGGCAATCCCCGCCTCTTCCATCTGGGCCAAAACAGAAATCAGGGGGCGATCCATGGTTTCATACACCGCCATGCTGCGGGCGGCAGCCAGTTTTTGCTGCAACACAGGAAACACATGCCAGATCAGAAAGGCTTCCTCCCCCGCCATTTGGGTGAATCTATGATGAAGATAGTGTTCTGCGGCATCCTGTAACGTTTGGCCCTTCATGGTCAAAATATACACCATCACCAGAGTATCATGCGGCAGGGTTTTCAGGCTCAGGCCTTGGGCCCTCAGATGATGCATCTGGGTTTTCACATCATGACCAATCCAACGGATGCTGGGATCCGCAAACAAAGGGGGCAAGATCCTTTGGGCCTGTGACCAAGACAACGCCCAAACCGTCTCTTTGTCTGTAGACATATCCATACCTGAGGATGTGACGTTAAAAGCACAAAGACCATGATTGAAAACACTGTTTTTGAAAGACTCTTCGTCCCCATCAGACGCAATAGAGCGATAAACAAATGTTTTTTCTGTATTCTTTGAAACAGGCAGGCGGTGAATCAACGATTGAAAGGCCAATGTTTGCAGGAAAGAGACAAAGGATCCATAATCCACCTCTCGCGCCAATTCCTGCGGCGGCTGGGGCAAGGGCACATCGCAGCGCAACCGCACCAATTCACGGGACAATCGGGCCATAGCGGCCCCCTGCAGCAAACGTTCCCGCCGTTTGGGCTGCGCGATGGTGCCTGCATTATCCAACAAGGCCTCCAGCGAACCAAAGGAGGTAATCAATTCCGCCGCCGTTTTCAGGCCGATACCAGAAATCCCAGGGATGTTATCGCTGCTGTCCCCTGCCAAGGCCTGAACATCAATCACGTTTTCCGGATACACCCCAAATTTTTCAAAAACCTGATCCCGCTCAATGATTTTGTTTTTCAGGGGGTCCATCATAAAAACAGAAGGCTGCACCAGCTGCATCAAATCTTTATCCGAAGAGAGAATGCACACGCGCTCCCCTTCGGCCACCAACATTGTGGCCAGTGTGGCGATCAGGTCATCGGCCTCAAACCCCTCTTGCTCTAGGGGGAGCAATCCCATGGCCTCTACAGCTTGGCGAATCAGGGAAAATTGGGGCACAAGATCCGCGGGGGCGTCCGGACGATGGGCTTTGTATTCCGGATACAGATCCTGACGAAATGTATGACGTTTGGCATCAAACACCACCAGCACGTTCTGGGACCCGACATCCTTCATCAGCTTTAACATCATGGAACAAAACCCATACACCGCATTCACCGGTGTCCCATCGGGGGCATTCATGGGGGGAAGCGCATGATACGCCCGAAAAATATAACCCGAAGCATCCACAATGTGCCAAACAGGGCTGCCCATAACAAAACCTAAATTATTTTCAAAACGCCCCCGACTGTAAATCACCCCACACCAAAAGTCAGCGAATCATTTTTTACCCTGAAAGCTGCCTCTTCATCACCGTGATGGCTCTGCCTGCGTTGTGGGCTTTTTGTTGATACGATGTTGTGACCATCAAGGGATCTGAGGTTAACCATGCACCAGATATGGTTTTTTCAACGGCTTCCCTGATCTGCTGCGCATAATGATCATGATCCGTCGCCAAAACCAGAAAGCCTGAGGGTTTCAAGATACGCTTTAGCCGCGCGAGGAAGTGTTCACTCACTAACCGTCGTTTGTGATGCCGTGTTTTGGGCCAAGGGTCGGGGAACAAAATAAAAATCTTATCGAAAAAGGCCTTAGGAAACTCCTCCAGCAAAGAGCCCACATCTGCATTGGCCAAGCGGACGTTACGGATCGTGTTTTCATGCGCCTGCCGCAGGGCAAGGGTAAAGCCGCTTTGGTAGGCATCGACCCCCACACACAGTGTTGACGGATGGGCCGCGGCCTGCGCCAACAGATGATCCCCGTTACCAAAACCAATTTCCAGAAAACGGTCTGTATAGGGCTCTGTTAAGAGATCCCGCGGATCCGAAAAACAAAAATCATCGGCCTGATCCCGCAAAGACTTGGCCGCCGCTGGGGAAAACCCTTTTCCAACGCGGCGGCCATAAAACAGCCGATCAGACAGCATCCTTGTGCTCGGCCGCCAACTCTTGACGCAAAATTTTGGTTGCCGCCACCATGTTTTGCAGGGCCGGCAGAACCTCTGCCCATCCCCGTGTCTTTAACCCACAATCTGGGTTGACCCAAATTTGTTCAGGGTTCAACACATCCAGCGCTTTGCGCAGCAAAGCCACCATTTCTTCGGTTTTGGGAAGGCGGGGACTGTGAATATCATACACACCAGGCCCAATGTCGTTGGGATATTTGAATTCAATAAACGCCGAAAGCAATTCCATGGCCGAGCGCGATGTTTCAATAGAAATCACATCCGCATCCATATCCGCAACAGAATCCATGATGTCATTGAATTCTGAATAACACATATGGGTGTGAATCTGTGTTTTATCCTGAACCCCCGCGGCGGAGATACGGAAAGCCCCCACAGCCCAGTTCAGATACGACGTCTGATCCTCTTTGCGCAAAGGAAGACCCTCACGAATCGCCGGTTCGTCAATCTGAATGATTTTAATGCCGGCTTTTTCAAGATCCATGACTTCATCCCGAATGGCCAGGGCAATCTGGTTACAAGTCACAGAGCGCGGCTGATCATCCCGCACAAAAGACCACTGCAAAATGGTGATGGGTCCTGTCAACATCCCCTTAACCGGACGCGGGCTGAGGGCCTGAGCGTAGGTGGTCCATTGCACCGTCATGGGCGCAGGGCGGGACACATCCCCAAAAATCACCGGTGGCTTGACACAGCGGGACCCATAACTTTGCACCCAGCCGTTTTTGGTGAAGATGAAACCGCTTAATTGCTCCCCAAAGTATTCCACCATGTCGTTACGTTCAAATTCCCCATGAACAGGCACATCGATATCCAATTCATGCTGAATTTTGATGGCGTTTTGGATGCACTCGCCCAAAAATTGATCGTAAGACGCTTGATTCATCTCACCCTTGTTAAAGGCCGACCGCGCGTGACGGACCTCCTTCGTTTGTGGGAAAGAGCCAATGGTGGTGGTGGGCAACAACGGCAGGTTCAAATCCGCCTTTTGGGCCAAACGACGTTTTGAAAAAGGATTGTTCCGGTTTTTCATGGCTTCGGTCACCCCCGAAACCCGCTGTTTAACATCCGCATTGTGAATACGGGCAGAGGATTGGCGCGAGGCCACCGATGCCTGATTATCAGCAAAAAACGCCGCATCCTTTTTGCCATTCAGGGCATCGCGCAAAGCGGATACCTCGGTTAATTTTTGTGTGGCAAAGGACAGCCAAGATTTCACTTCTGAATCCAGCTTGGTTTCCTGATCCAAATCCACAGGGCTGTGCAACAAAGAACAACTGGGGGCCACAATCACGCTATCCGAACCCCGCGCCGCCACGAATTTTTCGGCCACAGCCAAGGCGCGATTCAGGTCCGTTTTCCAAATGTTACGACCCTCGATCAATCCCAAAGACAGGATTTTCCCCTTGGGCGCCTGCGCCAGCAAGGCATCGATATCTTCGGACCCGCGCACCAAATCCACGTGCAAACCGGCGCTGGGCAAGGAAAGGGCCAAAGACAAATTATCCCGCAGCCCGCCAAAATAAACGGTCAGGATATAGTTTAATCCTTGATTGCCCAAGGTTTGATAGGCCGTTTCAAAAGCCTTTTTCTCGTCCGCGGTCAGGTTGGTGGCCAGACAAGGCTCGTCTATTTGAACGTCTTTAACGCCCAGGGTTTTCAGTTTGGCAAAAATGGCTTTGTACATCTCGAGCAAAGGCGCCAACAAATCCAGAGGCTTTAAGCCGGCGTCATATGATTTTGACAACATCAGATAGGATACAGGGCCCACCAAAACAGGGCGGGTTTCGATGCCAAGGGCTTTGGCTTCCTGATACTCATCAAAAATCTTGTTAGAGGATAGGGAAAACGTGGTCTTTTTCGTCAATTCAGGCACGATATAGTGATAGTTGGTGTCCATCCATTTGGTCATTTCCATGGCCACCACGTCTTGGCCTGCCTCTTGACGGCCCCGCGCCATGGCAAAATAGGTATCGTGATTAACCAACCCGCCCTTGAATCCATAACGCTCTGGCACGGCGCCGAGCAAACAGGTCATATCCAGCATGTGATCATACAGGGAAAAATCATTGCTGGGGATGATATCCATGCCCCGATCCCGCTGCAACGTCCAGTGCCGCTTGCGAAGATCCTTCGCAACAGTCAAAAAATCCTGCTCCGTTGATGCCTTTTTCCAAAAGGATTCCAAAGCGAATTTCAATTCCCGATGAACGCCCACACGGGGAAAGCCCAGATTTGCAGCCAAAACCATAACCAGATTGTCCTTTATGAAAAAAGAGATATTGTAAAGATTTTATAAGAGAGATGCAATTCTGTTTTTTAAAACCCAGAGCTGTTCATTTCTATAAAACCCTATGCTTTTTGTCATTCCGGACCAGCGAACGCAGTGAGCGCCGAGCCGGAATCCAGCACATATGCCAGAACGCGAAGCGTTTTGTTCCTTGTTTAAAAAAAATATATCGGCAAAAGGCTACGCCTTTTGACAGTTGCGCTGGATTCCGCATCAGCATTCGCTATCGCTCATTTGTGCGGAATGACGGTTGAAATTAACAACCCTGTTTAAAACCACCCCCCGCTAAATCACAACACTCACAATGCGCCTGGGCACCACGATCACTTTTTTGACCGTTTGTCCCGAAAGGTAGGGGAGGATCTGGGGATCACTTAGGGCCATTTGCTCGATGCTGGCAACATCGGCATCTGTGGCCACGGTGATTTCCCCGCGGCGTTTGCCGTTGATTTGCACCGCCAGCGTCACCTCACTTTGTTGCAGATACGCGGGATCGGGTGTGGGCCACACAGTTTTTGACAGACGAGAGGATTCCCCCATCCTCTGCCAAAGCTCTTCGGTTAAATGCGGCATGAAGGGGGAAAGGAGCATGAGAACAACACGCACCCCCTCCCACAATCCCGCTTGATCGGTAGGTTTTGAGGGATTGAGGGCCTCAAGGCAATTGCTCAGCTCTCGAATCCGTGCAATGGCCCGATTGGTGTGACACTGGGAAAGGTCTTCCGCCACATCCCGCAGGGTTTTGTTCATCAGAACCAAAACGGACCGTTCTGGGGCAGCCCCTCCCCTGCCCGCCTCTATGGCCTTATGCGCCAGTCGGTACACGCGTTGGCCGTAACGCCAAGCGCCTTCCAGTCCGTCCTCTGACCATTCCATATCCCGCTCGGGCGGGGTGTCGGAGAGAACAAACAAACGGGCGGTATCGGCGCCGTAGGCCTCGATGATGGCTTCGGGATCCACCAGATTTTTTTTGGATTTGCTCATTTTTTCGGCGCGTCCCACGGTGACGGCTTGGCCTGTGGTGCGACATTGGGCAGCGCCGCCCTGAATGATCACATCCTCAGGATACAGCCACACCCCATCTGCGCGTTTATAGGATGCATGACACACCATCCCCTGCGTTAGCAGTTTTTGAAACGGCACCGTCACAGGGCTCAGGCCCAGTGTGTTCAGGGCCAGCGTAAAAAACCGCGCATACAGCAAATGCATCACGGCATGTTCAATCCCGCCAATGTAATGATTCACGGGCAGCCATTGTTTTAAAACCTCAGGCTGGGCAAAGGGATCCCCTTGGGGATTGATGTACCGGAAAAAATACCACGACGATTCAAAAAAAGTGTCGAAGGTATCCGTTTCCCGCTCAGCCTTTCCCCCGCATTGTGGGCAAGAGACATGTTTCCACGTTGGATGGGCCGCCAGCGGATTCCCGCCGCCCGAAAAAACCACATCGCTGGGCAAGGTTACGGGCAGCTGGTCCTTTGGCACCGCCACAACGCCACAATCCCCACAATAAATAATGGGAATGGGGCATCCCCAATACCGCTGGCGGGAAACACCCCAATCGCGCAGGCGGTATGTGATTTTTCGGAATCCCCTGCCCAGAGCGTCCAGTTTTTTTATGGCTGCCTCTTTGGCATCCGCCACTGACAAACCATCAAGTCCATCCGAATGAATCATGACCCCTTCGGATTCTGTATCGGGCAAAGGTCTGTCGCTGTCCACAACGCGGCGAATGGGCAAACCGTAACTTTCCGCAAAGGCATAATCCCGCGCATCATGGGCAGGGCACCCAAACACAGCCCCCGTTCCATAATCCATCAACACAAAGTTGGCCACGTAAAGGGGTACATTCCCCCCGCCAAGGGGATGAACGGCGAGCAAACCGGTATCATAGCCTTTTTTTTCTTGGCTTTCGATGGCGGCCTCGCTGGTGCCGGCGGCATCGCATTCTGCGATAAAGGCAGAAAGACCCGCATCCTGCTGGGCCAAAGCCTCCGCCAAGGGATGATGGGGCGCAATGGCCACGAACGCCGCCCCAAAAAGGGTTTCCGGACGGGTTGAAAACACCGTTACCGTGTCGATCTGTTGCCCTGTTTTGTTTTGAATATCAAAATTGATATGCGCCCCAGAGGATTTTCCGATCCAGTTTTTTTGCATTAGGGTCACAGCCTCTGGCCAATCCGTTAGATCATTGAGGCCAGAGAGTAGCGCCTCGCTATAATCCGTGATTTTCAGGAACCACTGCGCCAGTTTTTTCTTTTCAATGGGGGCGCCGGAACGCCAGCCTTTGCCATCAACCACCTGTTCGTTGGCCAAAACGGTGTGTTCCACAGGATCCCAGTTGACCCATGATTCCCGACGATAGGCCAAACCGCGCTGATAAAAATCCAGAAAAAAGGCCTGCTCGTGACGATAATACTCCGGATCACACGTGGCAAAACTGCGGCCCCAATCATAGGACAGTCCCAGTTTTTTCAGCTGCACCTGCATGGCGGCGATGTTTTGCAGGGTCCAATCCTGGGGGGCCACGCCCCGCTCTATGGCCGCATTTTCCGCAGGCAAACCAAAGGCATCCCACCCCATGGGATGCAAAACATCATACCCCTTGGCGCGGGCAAATCGGGCCATCACATCCCCGATCACATAATTGCGCACATGCCCCATGTGGATTTTTCCCGAAGGATAGGGAAACATTTCCAAAACGTAATACGGTCGCTTTGCCGTTTCCGTATCCACACAAAAATCGCCCGCCTGATCCCACGTGACCTGCCATTTGGCCTCTGTGTCTTTAGGATGGTAACGCATGGATCTACAGTCCCAGATTCAAAACATCCTGCATGGTGTAAAGCCCCGCCGGTTTATCCGCAATCCACAGGGCCGCATGAACGGCGCCATGGGCATAAATGACCCGACTGCTGGCGCGGTGGGAAAGTTCAATCCGCTCACCCGGGCCCGCAAAAAAAACGGTGTGATCCCCCACCACATCCCCCCCGCGCAGCACGGCAAATCCAATATCGCCGATGTCTCTTTGACCCGATCGATCATGGGCGGCTTTTTCAGACAGGCGAACACCGCGACCTTTGGCCACAGATTCCCCCAAGGCCAGCGCCGTTCCCGAAGGAGCATCGCGTTTGGCATTGTGGTGCATTTCTAAAATTTCCGCATCAAAACGATCATCCAAAATCCTCGCCGCCACTGTTGTTAGGGCTTGCAGCAAATTCACCCCCAAACTCATATTGGGCGCACCGAGCAATGGCACTTTTTCAGCGTGACTTTTCAGCATCTCATTTTGCTTCGGGTTAAAGCCCGTGGTGCCGATGACCAAAGCCGTTTTGTATTCATGGGCCAACATACAATGTTCCAAGGACGCCGCCGGAGAGGTAAAATCAATAACCACATCCGCATTTTCAAACATTTCCACGGGTGTGTGCCGCAACGGGACATTCAGACGGCCAATCCCTGCGACCTCTCCCGCGTCACGACCGCGATTTTGATCCTGGTCCAGAACTGTGACGCCCACCAATTCGCACCTTGAATTTCGGGCAATCTCCGCAACAATCGCCTTGCCCATGCGGCCTGCGCCACCTGCCACACCAATTTTAATCATGACCATTATCCTTCCTCTCAGAGGCCTTTCTCATAAACCATTTTTCAAAAAAAAGCACGTGTTTTCATCCAATCCACGGGGTAAAAAGCGATGATGTTGGTGCCTCTTTTTTATCATCCCGCGACCTTGATGCTTTTTTAAGAGTTCCTGTGATAAAGTCCCCGTATACAAAAGTGCTTTTTATACGACCCCTTACTAATATATTTTAAATCACATTTAATTTTATACTTTTTGGAGATATTATGAATTTTTTTGTTTTCTTTTTGGGATTTCTCGTCATTGTCTTATCTGCTCAACCCTCTGCAACACTGCAAGCCTTTGCCGATGAACGTGCCGCATCGTATGAAAACACAGATGTCACCGTGGACTTGGTTAAGTCGTGGGTTAAGGACGCTGGCACGCGACTGCATGAACGGCATTTGGGATCGCCTGAGGTCAGTGAATAAAACCACCATCATAATTTTCGGGCTTCTGGGGCTGGTCTGGTTTTCGGCCCCGTTGCCTGCATTCGGTGCGGACTGTGTTCATCATAGTCCGGCCCCTGATGTGACCTATACCCCTGATGCGGATGTTGTCCCCGCCGAAGAAACCCCTTCATGGACCCCGCCCCAAACGTTTTCACTGGATTTGTCTGTGAATCCCAACTTGCGGCAAAAGGATTTGATGCGGGATTCCACCCTGCCCCTTGGCAGTGTCACCGTGGATACCAAAACAGGGAAAACCATATTGCATACGCCGGAGGGATCACAGGATCTTTCTCCGGATTGTCCGTGAAACAATTGGCGCAAAAAATGTAAAAAAAAATTTGACTGATAAATTGAATTTTGATAAAAATCTCTACCATGCTAAATTTTTAAGAGACATTATTATGAACCCTACAAAAACTGAAGAATTTCCACACCACCTTGTAGCGTATTTAGAGAGCACTGATAAAGATATTCCTGAGGAAAAACAGGGGTTTATTAAATCACAAAGGATTTTAACCGATGCTATGGATCCCCATGATATTATAAAATATGCTGTTCGTGAAACAGGCATCACTGATCCAGAAGCGTTAGCAAACTATATTAATGAAACAATTCTTGAAGACTTAAAAAGTTTTGCAATCCATGCTAGGATTGATCCCAGATCAGATCAGATTGCATTCACAATAAATGGAAAACATGCGATGTACTATCCAAGTGATTTACTTGCGCTTACAAAATCTGAAGACACTGATAACAATAATAAAATCCAGACACTTCGCACTCAAGAGGCAATTGCATGGAAAAATAGAATTGAAGCGTTGGCTGGAAGTAGATAAATCCATCACTGTATGGACTTACTCCTGATACGGGCCGTTAAATGGCCCCACTCTTTTAGCCATCTGTGATGTATCGTTAGGTGTGCCTCCCCACCTTGACACACCCCCCAACGCTCCCCATATCCTTTAGGAAGGCCTGCACCATGCCAAAGGATTGTTATGGATATCGAAAAATTCACTGAAAAAACCCAAAAAACATTGCAAACCTCCCAAACGCTGGCCATGCGTGCGGGGCAGCAGCAGGTGACGCCGTTTCATATCCTCTCCGCATTGATGGAGGATGAGGATGGATTGGCCAAAAACCTCCTGATCGGGATTGATAGCAACCTATTGGCCCAGAGGATTCAGGAAGAATTGGCAAAATTGCCCAAAGTCTCGGGCACCGGCGCCGAAATGCACTGGGGGCGAGAGGCCGCGCAAATTTTGGACGAGGCCAGCCGCTTGGCCACATCCTACAAAGATCAATACGTCACGCAGGAACGCCTGCTGCAGGCCCTTGTGGCCTCAAAAACTGCCGCGGGGGACCTGATGCGTTCCATGGGCATCACCGCAGAAAAACTGGAATCCCAGATTGCCAAAATCCGCAAGGGACGCACGGCGGATTCTCCGGCGGCTGAGGGGGGATATCAGGCCCTGAAAAAATATACCCTTGATTTCACAGAAAAAGCCGCATCCGGAAAAATCGACCCCGTCATTGGACGGGACGAGGAAATCCGCCGCACCATTCAGGTCCTGTCCCGTCGCACCAAAAACAACCCCGTTTTGATCGGTGAACCTGGTGTGGGGAAAACCGCGATTATCGAGGGGCTGGCCCAACGCATCGTGAACCGTGATGTTCCCGACAGCCTGAAAGACAAAAAGCTTTTGGCGCTGGATTTGGGGGCTCTGGTGGCCGGTGCCAAATTCAGGGGGGAATTTGAAGAACGCCTGAAAGCCTTACTCGCCGAAGTGTCCGCCGAAGAGGGTCAGGTGATTTTGTTTATTGATGAACTGCACACCTTAGTCGGGGCCGGCAAGGCCGAGGGGGCGATGGATGCCAGCAATATGCTCAAACCCGCTTTGGCGCGGGGCGAATTGCACTGCATTGGGGCCACAACGCTGGATGAATACCGAAAATACATTGAAAAAGATGCGGCGCTGGCCCGTCGTTTTCAACCCGTTTTTGTGGATCAACCCACTGTTTCGGAAACGATTTCCATTTTGCGGGGGATCAAGGAAAAATACGAACTGCACCACGCCGTGCGTATCAGTGATCATGCGTTGGTGGCAGCGGCCACCCTGTCGGATCGTTACATCAGCGACCGTTTTCTGCCTGATAAAGCCATTGACCTGATGGATGAAGCCGCCGCCCGCCTGAGGATGCAAATTCAGTCCAAACCCGAAGCCATCGAGGATATGGACCGCCGCATCATTCAGTTAAAAATTGAACAGCAGGCCCTGAAAAAGGAAACGGACGAGGCCTCTGTCAAACGCCTGTTAGAATTGGAAAAGGAACTTTCTGCCCTAACCGAAACCGCCACCGTGGAAACGGCCAAATGGCAGGCCCAGCGGGATCAATTGGCCAACATTCAAAAAACCAAAGAAGAGCTGGACACATTAAAAGTGGCCCTGGAAAATGCCCAGCGTTCAGGGGATTTGGCCAAAGCTGGAGAGATTGCTTATGGTAAAATTCCAACATTACAAAAAAAACTCTCTGAGCTAGAAGCCGCCACCCAAGGCATGGCCAACGATACCGTCACCGAACACGACATCGCCAGCATCGTGTCCCGCTGGACAGGCATTCCCGTGGATAAGATGCTGGAGGGTGAGCGGGAAAAATTGCTGACCATGGAATCTGTCCTGTCCCAAACCGTGGTGGGACAAAGCGAAGCTGTGGCTGCCGTTTCCCAAGCCGTGCGGCGTTCCCGCGCCGGTCTGCAAGATACCAACCGTCCCATTGGTTCGTTTTTGTTTTTGGGGCCTACGGGTGTTGGAAAAACCGAACTCAGCAAGGCTTTGGCCCAGTTTTTGTTTGACGACGAAGCTGCTTTGCTGCGTATTGATATGTCCGAATATATGGAAAAACATGCGGTGGCGCGTTTGATTGGTGCCCCCCCAGGATATGTGGGGTATGAACAAGGTGGGGCCCTTACTGAAGCCGTCCGCCGTCGCCCTTACCGCATCATTTTGTTTGATGAGGTGGAAAAGGCCCATAATGATGTGTTTAACATCCTGCTGCAGGTTCTGGATGAAGGGCGACTCACCGATGGCCAAGGTCACACGGTGGATTTTAAAAACACCGTTTTGATTTTAACATCCAACCTGGGCAGTGATGTGATTGCCAGTCATCCCCATGGGACGCCATCAGAAATTATTTTTCCGCTGGTCATGGATCGGGTGCGGGGGGCCTTTCGTCCCGAATTTATCAACCGTTTGGATGAAATTTTGCTGTTTAACCCCCTGTCGCGGGATCATATGGCGGCCATTGTTGATATTCAGCTAAAACGCCTTCACACCCTGCTGGCAGGGCGCGATATTGCCCTGACTGTTACGGATCAGGCTAAGGCTTGGCTGGCCGAACGTGGTTTTGACCCTACTTATGGGGCCCGCCCCTTAAAACGGGTGATCCAAAAAAATGTTCAGGACCTGTTGGCAGAGGCCATCCTAAGGGGCACCCTAAGTGATCACAGCACAGCGGCCTTAGATGTTCAGGGGAACGCGCTGGCTCTTGTATAAAGATTGTTTGGGGATTATCCCTCCATCCGTTTAGCGCCTATCATACTGATCACCATAGCCACAATTTCCTCCACCGAGCGGCGGGAAACGCTGATGGTGGGGATGTTGTATTTTTTGAATAATTTTTGCGCGTAGATTGTTTCCTGACGGATGATTTCCGTTGATGTGTAATCATCACAATCATGGGACAGATGTTCGGCCCGTTTTTGACGGATATTTCTAAGCGATGCAGGGTCCTGAAGAAGACCAACAATCAAAGGACGATCTGACCTTGTTAAAAGATGAACCAACCGTTCATCCAAAGGGGCATCCAAAATCAGAGGAACATTGGCCGCTTTAATGCCTTTATACGATAAATACACACAACAGGGGGTTTTAGACGATCGGGAAACGCCGAGCAAAATCACATCAGCCTCATGAATAGTATCCAGCCCATGGCCATCGTCATGATTCAGGGCAAAGTCCACCGCATCAATACGGCGAAAATAGGCACTGTCCAAATCATGCTGCCGCCCTGCTTTGGGGGCAATACGGGACCAGCCCTCCCCTTCTAAAAAAGACAACAACGGACCCAGTAAAGAAATACAAGGCAGGCCCAAACGATCACACCCCCTTTTTAATTCTTGAAACAAAAGATCATCCACCAGTGTACAAATCACAACCCCTGGCTGTTCTTCTATTTTTTTTAAGATGTGCAAAATTTGCCGCGGCGTATGAACAAAGGGCCATAAATTTTCAATGATATTTTTTTTTTGAAATTGGGCAAAAGTCGCCCGCCCCACTTTGGTCACGGTTTCCCCCGTGGAGTCAGAAACAAAGTGAACGCACACTTCTTTTTGATCTGTGGATAATCCCATGCTTTATTTTCCCTTGTTTTCGAGTGATCTTTTTTGTACACGTTTTTCTGATTTTTTTCCCCTGTGTTCCATTTAAAAAAATCATTTTTTGAATAAGTGGAAAACAAACGTTCACTCAAAAATGTCGCTTTGACAAAAAAGACGTTTTTGGTGTTTTTCCCCTCTGTAAAA
The DNA here is from genome assembly GCA_044235825.1 of Alphaproteobacteria bacterium. Taxonomy (GTDB): domain Bacteria; phylum Pseudomonadota; class Alphaproteobacteria; order JAJTHO01; family CANGYM01; genus CANGYM01. Next base: position 20,855 of record JBIIHL010000005.1, read on the forward strand.
CTGTGTATATCTTAAAGAGCGTTTTTGTTTTACTGTTGCTCACATCCCTTACTACAACATCATAAAATGATATATCTATGAATATTATTATAAGAAAGGATGAAAAACGATGGGGGGCTTTGGCTTCTGAGATTCGTTCTTTGCGTTTATCACGTTTATTTCCCGTCAAAGGGACTGTGACGGTTTTTTTGGCGGATGATGCTTTTCTTCAAAATTTAAATACGACGTATCGACAAAAAAATGCTCCGACCAATGTTCTTAGTTTTCCCAATACAGGGCCTTTTTCAGATCCTTCTGTTTTGGGGGATGTGGCGTTGGCTTATGAGACGGTTTTGGCCGAAGCCCATGATCAAAACAAACCCATGATAAACCATTGTGCTCACCTTGTGATCCATGGTATCCTTCACGTTCTTGGGTATGACCACGAAACAGACGATGATGCCGCCATTATGGAAGCGAAAGAAAAAGATGCCCTCAAAATTTTGGGCATTCCTGATCCCTATGTTGGGTCTTTATGCTTAAATCCTTAAGACAGTGGGTCTTTTCAGACCAAAGCGAAGGAAGAGAAGGGATGGACGAAGAGGCTTTGGAGGCCTTCATCCAAAAGCTTTCTCTGGCCACAGCCTACGATGTTTATTTGCCAAGGGTGGACATGGTCGCCCTAAGGTTGGATATGACACCGCAGGAAATCCTATCTTGCGTCAAACAAAGTTCATGGAGCGTATTTCCTGTCACCCGCGGGGACATAGATCATATTTACGCCTATGTCCGGTTGCGGGACCTTTGGGAGGGTATGTTGTCAACACCACCAAAACCCTTGGAATCCCTATTGCAGCAACCTGAGTATATCCCCCATACAAAACCTCTTTTGGATTTGGCCGACCAGATGTTTTCCCAAAAGATTGATATGGCCATTGTGGTGGATGAATTTGGGGGCGTTGATGGGATGGTGACCACCCAAATGCTGGTGGAATCTTTGGTTGAAACGTACTTTTTATCCCATCAGGTGTCTGTGAATTCCCCTAAAAAAGAGGAGGATTCAGAGGGCAAGGATGTTTTTCTTTTTGATGCAAGAACAGAAATTATTGATTTTTTGAATTTTTTTGAAGATAGGGATGATTTAGTTAAAGATGATATAGAGGTTGATGCGGATACGCTGGCGGGTCTTGTGTTTCATAAAGTAGCGCGTGTGCCCGCACGGGGAGAAATGATCACCATAAGCCCCAATTTAGATTTTGAAATTTTGGATGTCGATGCCAGACGTGTGAAAACATTAAGGGTTATTTTTAAAAAACCATGAGGGTTGCGGCACTGGGTTTTTTCCTAAGCTTGGCTTTGGGCGTAGTCTGTTCCTTGGGGCAAGCCCCCTACCATCTGTGGCCATTATCCATTGGATCTCTGGTGGCTTTGTTTTGGGCGTATCGGTCCAGTGAATCCAGACGGTTTGCAGGGGTTTTGGTTTTTGCCTTTGGATATGGTTATTTCGGATGGGGATTGCGTTGGATTGCTGAGGCCCTAACCTTTTTTCCGTCCCTGCCCTCCTCTTTGATTCCCTTAGCCGTTTGGGGAATTCCTTTGGTTTTGGCTGTGCCTCTTGGTTTGATGGCATATGGGGTTCGTCGTTATCTGCCGAGACATCATGCGCCGTGGGCTCTGGGGGCTGCGTGGGTGATGATGGAGGGGATCCGAGGTTACCTTGTGCTTCCCTTTCCATGGTTATTTATGGGGGGCATCTGGGGGGGCACGTTGCCCGTTTTGCAAAGCACGGCCTTGTTCGGCATTTTGGGACTAAGTTCTGCTGTGTTTGCGAGTGTTCACTTTTTAATTTATTCTCAGAAATCCGCCATTGTCACGCTGGTGATCTGGCTTTTGGTTGTGGGGGGTGGCTATGGGGTTTTGCATTCCAACACACAGCGTTCCCCTGTGATCCCCTCCCCTTCTTCCTCTTTAAGACTGGCCCTAGTTCAGCCGTCATGGACGCAACAGGAAAAGGTCATGGGGTTTTATACGCCAGGCTATCAAAAACGCTTACTCAGTCTGAGTGCCCAAGCTGTTAAAGAACAAGGGGCGCAGTTGATCGTTTGGCCAGAAACAGCGATTTACGGGCATCAAATGGAAGATCCTATGTTTCAGGACTCTCTAAGGTCTTTGCTCTCTGGGGGCCGCCTGTTGATGATGGGGGTTTCCGTTCGGGAAAAAAAGGCGGGAGAGGTTGTGAATCTGAACCAGATTTGGGTTATCAATGAACATCTGGATCGTGTGGCCACCTATACCAAGCGTCATCTTGTTCCTTTTGGGGAGAAGGTTCCTTTTCTTTCGTCACTTTCTTTGGTTTTTTTGAATCAGAAAGACATGCCCCGTTTTGAGTCCGGCCCTGATGATGTGAATTCTCTTTTTTTGCCTGGATTTCCTGCGGCCTCCCCTCAAATTTGTTACGAATCTCTTTTTTCAGGGACCATTGTTTCTCGTGATGCGCGATGGATGGTCAATGTGACCAATGATGCTTGGTTTGGGGATTCTTGGGGGCCAGCGCAGCATTTTTACCAAGCCAGAGTCAGGACGATTGAGGAAGGCCTCCCCCTGATTCGTGTGGCCAATACAGGAAAAACAGCCATTGTTGATGACAAGGGCCGTGTCCTGCAAAATTTGCCCATGGATGCTGCGGGGGTTTTGATGGCCCCTCTTCCTTTGGAAGTTAGGCGTACATTGTATGCTTACGCTGGTCTTTGGGCCAGCGGTATCTTTGGTTTTTTGATGTTTTATCTATGTTACCGTGTATCGCGTCGATGAAAGATACCCAAACCATTTATGCACCGCTGACCCCGATGGGGGGGGCTATTTCTCTTTACCGACTCTCTGGACCTGATGTTTTGTCTGTCATCAAAGCTATGACCGGAAAATCGGTTTTTAAAGCCCGCTACAGCTATAAAGTCGCCCTGAGGGATCAATCAGGCAGCCTTATGGATCCGTGCGCTCTGGTGGTCTTTTATCCCGCCCCAAACAGCTATACAGGGGAGGATGTGGCGGAGATCAGTCTTCATGCAGGAAAGTTTGTGAGTGATCACTTTTGCGGTTATCTCAAACAAAACGGTCTTCGTTCGGCAGAGCCTGGTGAATTTTCCAGACGGGCTGTTCTTAATGGCAAAATGACTCTAGAGGAGGCCTTGGGGGTTCGTTATCTGATCGAATCCCAAACCCAGCAACAGTATCGCGCAGCTTTGGCCCAGATGACGGGACAAACCACAGGGGGGGTTCATAGGGATCTCGATTTTGTACGTGAACAATTGCTTTTATTGTTGCGGGATGCAGAGGCCTCTTTGGAATTTCCCGATGAAGATGATATTTCCAAAGACTTAGAAGACGCCTTATCAGAAAAAATATCAGAATTGATGGGTATTGTTAAACAATACCAAGAGTTTTATCAAAAAAAAGAGATGCTGCGGTCGGGGATTCCTGTGGTTTTGGTGGGGCCGCCCAATGTGGGAAAGTCCTCTCTTCTAAATGCCTTGGCGCGGGAAGATTGCGCGTTGGTGTCAGATATTCCTGGGACCACACGGGATGTGGTTCAGGTTTTGGTCAATTGGGGGGGGTATGCCGTACGCCTGATTGATACAGCGGGATTGAGAGAAACAGAAGATCCCCTAGAGGCCATGGGGATTGAGCGGACCAGAGATCAGGAAAAATCTTCCAGAATCACCCTTTTAATGGTGGATCAAAAAACGTTTGATCAAGCAGAACACCTCAGAGCGCAGTGCTCTTCCCCGAATGTTGTTTTGGTGTTCACCAAGTCGGATCTTTTTTCTTATTCAGGCCACAAGGGGGCTGTGTGTTTGTCTGCCCAAACCAGAGAGGGATTGGATGTTTTGGAAAAAACCATTCAATCCATACTGGATCGCGAATTTTCTGTGATGATTGAAAAAACCGATATGGGATCGTTCGTTAAAGATTGTCTGGATCGGGCGTTTATCACCCTAAACACCGCTTTTGAAGAAAAAAGATTGGAAATCAGGGTTCAAATTCTTTATGATGTTTTCCGGATTCTTGCCTCTATGGTCCCTGATGTGGATCAGGAAGAGGTTTTGGATCGTATTTTTTCAGGGTTTTGCATTGGAAAATAATCCGTAAAATGCACCTTAATTTTCACGTGAAAGAGCCATGTCTGAGTCTTTTTTTGATGTTATGGTTATCGGTGGGGGCCATGCGGGGGTTGAGGCTGCGGCTGCTGCCGCGCGTATGGGGGCAAAAACGGCCCTAATCACGCATCGACGGGACACCTTGGGGGAAATGTCTTGTAATCCGGCGATTGGGGGGATTGGCAAGGGGCATTTGGTGCGGGAAATTGATGCGCTGGATGGTATTATGGGGAAATCTGCCGACGAAAGTGGCATTCAGTTTCGTTTGTTGAACCGCAGCAAGGGCCCTGCCGTTCGGGGGCCCAGAACCCAGTCGGATCGGGCCCTGTTTCGGGCCTCTGTTCAAAAGCATATTTCTGAAACGTCGGGTTTGACGGTTATTGAGGGTGAAGCCACAGCGTTTTCTGTAAACAATCAAAAAATCAATGGGGTAACCGTTAATGGGAAGCCGTATGTCTGCGGCAGCGTGGTGGTGGCCACGGGGACCTTTTTGCGGGGGATGATTCATCGCGGGAAAATATCGTTTCCCGCTGGGCGTATGGGCGCGGGCAGCAGCATCCCCTTAGCGGATTGGTTTTATGCACAGGGGTTTCCGGTGGGGCGTTTAAAAACGGGAACCCCAGCCCGTTTGTGCGCCCACAGTGTGGATTACAGTCAGGTCGAGCGCCAGCATGCCGATGCCCGTCCCTATCCGTTTTCATTCCTCACGGAAACCATTACGGTTCCCCAGACCGATTGCTTTATAACCTACACCACAGAAAAAACGCACGGGATTCTGCGGGACCATTTGCAGGAATCTTCCCTGTACGGCGGCCATATTGCGGGCAAAGGTCCCCGATATTGTCCATCCATCGAGGATAAAATTGTTCGTTTTGCCGACAAAACCAGGCATCAGATTTTTTTAGAGCCCGAAGGTTTGAACGATCCAACGCTGTATCCCAACGGTTTATCCAATTCCCTGCCAGATGTTGTTCAAGAAGCCTTTTTGCGGACCATTCCAGGTCTGGAAAATGTTAAAATCAAGCAATACGCCTACGCCATTGAATATGATTACATTGATCCGCGGGCCTTAAAACCAACGCTGGAGACAAAAAACATAGAGGGTTTTTTCCTCGCAGGGCAAATTAACGGAACCACGGGGTATGAAGAGGCCGCCGCCCAAGGACTTCTCGCTGGTTTGAATGCAGCCCATCGGGCCGCAGGACGGGATGGGGTGGTGATTGATCGTTCCGAAGCCTATATTGGGGTCATGGTGGATGATTTGGTGAGTAAGGGCGTTCAAGAACCCTATCGCATGTTCACATCGCGGGCGGAATATCGCCTGAGTTTACGGGCGGATAACGCGGATCAGCGCTTGACAGGTTGGGGGTATCAACAGGGGATTGTGGGCCGTGAGCGGCATGATTTTTTTGTGAACAAATGTTCAATAATGGATCATTGGAAAGACACGATGGGCGGACTCAGGCTGGCCGCCGATCAATGCAGCCGTTTGACAGGGCAAGAGAGAAAAAGTGAGTGTTCTCTTTATGCGCTTTTGCCTTTGTGTGGGTATGAGGGGACATTGGCTTTGCTTAGGCAAAATGGACATCAGGCCCCTTTTTCTGAGGATTTGTTTGATACCCTGCAAAGTGAAGTGTTGTACGCAGGGTATTTGAAGCGGCATGATCAGGAACGGCGCATGGTTGCCGAACACCGGCAAAAACGGATTCCTGAGGCGTTTTCCTATGATTCTTTGGTGTGTCTTTCCGCCGAAGAGCGTCTTCGTCTGTCCGCTGCCCGTCCCAAAACCATGGAAGACGCCCGCAATTTAGAGGGGATTACCCCCGTGGCTTTGGCGGCCATTCTGCAAACGTTGAAAAAGGGGCAAAAGACCCTTCCCGAAGATGATCAAGACGTGTTTCAAGAAGCGGTTTAAACGTTAAAACCAGTGGCTTTGTGTTTTCATGGCCCTGTATAGGGCGTAGGGTTTGCCTTCTTTTAAAGCCTCTTGAACCCGCTGACAGCCTTCGGTTAGGTTTGGGGTATGTCCCGTGATGACCAAGCCAGCCGCAGCATTGACCATCACGCTTTGGCTATAGGCATTGTCTAAGCTCTTTCCCTGTAAAACCCATAACAGAGCCTCCGCATTGTCCTGCGGCGATCCGCCCAATAACCCTTGGGGATCGGCGGGAATAAAGGGAAGATCTTTGGGGTCTAAACGAACATGGGTTATGCCATCAGGGGAAACGTCCATAATATCCGTTGCGTGATGAAGGGCAATGTCGTCAGAGCCATCTTCACCACGAACCACCCAAGCACGCCGTAAACCCCGTTTTTTTAAGAGGGCGGCTGTTTCAGATAGCCAGTCTTTTTTTGAAACCCCTAGCAATTGATAGTCTGGACGGGACGGGTTAGCCAAGGGGCCAAGGCGGTTAAAAATGGTGGGCACGCCCAAAGCCTTTCGGGCCACAGCAAAGTGTTTGAGGGCGGGATGCATTTGGGGTGCAAAGATAAACGCCAGATGATACTGATCGTATGTTTTTTTTAATGACAAAGGATCGTTTAAAAACGGCAGCCCCAAACAATCCCAAACATCCGCAGATCCCGATTGTGATGTGGCGCTGCGGTTGGCGTGTTTGCTGACGGGAACGCCCAGAGATGCCAAAACAAAGGCAACGGCGGTGGAGATGTTGCGTTTGTGCAATCCACTTCCCCCCGTGCCGCAGACATCAATGGCTTCGGGAAAAAGGGGGCAGGGCATGGCATAATCCAGCATTGCATCCAAAAGACAGGATTGGGTTTCCAGCGAAGCGTTTTGCGTTTGTTTTAAAAAGTCGGTGTAAAGGGCGGGGTCTTCGGGGGCTTTAGCGCAAAGCTCCCGAAACCATTGGCAAAGAGTGTCCTGAGCCATTCAAGGGTTCCTTTAAAAAAACACCATGGTGGGCCCGGAGGGATTCGAACCCCCGACAACGCCGTTATGAGCGGCGCGTTCTAACCGCTGAACTACAGGCCCGAAAAGAAGAACGGTTAGGCCGCGTTTTGATCCAAGTCCTCTTGCGTGGCTTTTTGTTTTTCCAAAACGTCCTTAAAATGGGCGGCTGCGGCATCATAGTTTGCCTGTGCAAAATCCCAATTCACCAAGTGATTCAGAAAAACATCAACAAAATCAGCGCGACGGTTCCGGTAATCCACATAATAGGCGTGTTCCCAAACATCACACGTCATCAACAAACGGGAATTGACCAAAAGCGGGGTTTCCGCATTGGAGGTTTTGGTTATGGCCAGTCCGTCAATGTTATAACACAACCAAGCCCATCCGCTGCCGAATTGTCCCAACGCGGCCTCTTTAAACGCAGCCTTAAACGCATCAAAGCTGCCGAATTTTTCATCCAAGGCTGCGCGCAGGGATCCAGTGGGTTCACCGCCGCCCGCGGGCTTTAGGCTGTTCCAAAAAAAGTCGTGGTTAAACACTTGAGCCGCATTGTTAAACACAACGTGATCGCCCGCATCAAAAGACATTTTAACGATGGTTTCTAGGGATTTTCCCTCGTATTGGGTGCCGGGGGTTAGGGTATTGAGCTTATCAACATAGGCTTTGTGATGTTTACCATGATGAATTTCCAAGGTTTCTTGGGACATATGGGGGGCCAAGGCATCGAGGGCAAAAGGTAAAGGCGCGAGTGTCAACGACATAAAAAAATCCCTAACGTAAAGATATAAAGAAAGTGCATTTTAAGGATAACGCAAAAAAAAGCAATCGTTTCACCGTTAAGACGGTGGAAAAAATTTAAAGAGTGGCTCTGGCAGCTCCCTTTCTGAGGCGTTCATTGATGGCCAGACCCACCCCCGCTTCGGGAATGGGCATCACCACAATACGCTGGCATGGCCATTGATCCAGAGTATGCAGGGCATCAAACAAATGGGCGGCGGCTTCGTTAAGGTTGGCGCCAACGCTGAGGTTTCGTGTGACCATCCCCCCCGCAGGGACCTTCGGCCCAAAGGCTAACAGGGCATCCTGTGGGCCCGCCACCAAGCTGTTTAAAATCATGGGATGTTGGGGCGCATAGTGCCGCAACGATTGCCCTGGGGCGGCTGTTGTGGCGGAGAGGGGAGGGGTTTTTAGGAAAGTGGTGAGATCCTCCTGCGTTAAAATCCCATGACGCAGCAAAGCCCAGTTTTCCCCTATGACTTGGACAATGGTGGATTCCAAACCCTGAATACAGGGGCCTCCGTCCCAAACATGGGCCACGTGGGCCAGCAGATCAGGATGAAGATGATGGATGCGTGTGGGGGAAAGCTGGTTTGACAGGTTGGCACTGGGGGCGGCGAGTGGGAAGGGGAGAGACCTTAAAACCTCCAGCGTCAACGGGTGCTGGGGCATCCTAAGGGCCAGCGTATTCTGTCCCGCCGTGACAGCGGGGGCCAAATGCTCTTTGGCCTCTGGCGTCATGGGCAAAACGAGGGTCAGGGGGCCGGGCCAAAACGCATCCGCGAGTTTGTGCGCGGTTTCCGAAAACATCCCCCAACGCTGGGCCGCTGCTTTATCCGCAACATGAACGATCAGGGGATTGGTGGCGGGGCGGCCCTTGGCCGCGTACAGGGCGGCGATGGCTTTGGGGTTTGTGGCATCCGCGGCCAATCCATAAACCGTTTCCGTGGGGATGACCACAAGGGCACCAGATTGCAGGGCCGCAAGACCATCGTTCAGAAACAAGGGGGTCATGGTTTATGCCTTGGGGCTTTCAAGACACCATGACAACAGGGCACGCTGGGCATGCAGTCGGTTTTCGGCTTGGTCAAAGACTTTGCTTTGCGGGCCATCCATGACAGCATCGGTGACTTCTTGGCCCCGTACAGCCGGCAAACAATGAAGGAAAATGGCCTTTTTATCCGCCCGTCCCATCACGTCGTCATTGACTTGATAGGGGGTGAGGAGGCGGGTTTGCGCCTCAGGGTTTTCGCACCCCATGGACACCCACGTATCCGTCATCACAACGTGGGCGCCGGTGGCGGCTTTTTTGGGATCTTCTTCCCATGTCAAAAGGGGATTTTGATCAAACTGTTGTTTTAAATCGTCACGGAATAGGGAGGGGGGGCAGCTGAGGGTAAAGGGAAGCCCCAGGATGATCGCGGCCTGCAACCACGAAAAAAACACATTGTTCGGGTCCCCTATCCACGTGATGTGTTGGTGGTTTAGGGGGCCAAAGGCCTCTTGAACCGTCAACACATCCGCCAAAATCTGGCAGGGATGGCTATGATCGCTCAGGGCATTGATAACAGGGACGCTGGCATACTCTTTCAGGTCCAATAGGGTACGATGGGCGATGGTACGGGCAATGATCACATCCACATAACGCGAAAGAACGCGGGCTGTATCCGCAACCGTTTCCCCGCGTCCCAGCTGCATATCGTTTTTATTGACAACAATGGCATGCCCCCCCAAATCGTGGATGGCTTTTTCAAAAGAAAACCGTGTGCGGGTTGAGGGTTTTTCAAAAATCATCGCCACGGTTTTCCCACGCAAAGGATCAGGAAATATCCGTGTTTGTTTCATGATCAGGGCCTGATCCAGCAGGCCCTTTAGGGTCTCTGCATTCAGGGCATCCAAATCTAAAAAATGGCGGATCATGTCAAGGGGTTAACGAAGGAACAGAAAAAGAGGGATCGTTACAAAAATCATGCAAAATAGCAATAGCTTCGTTTATTTGATCCTTTGTGACAATCAGGGGGGGCATCAGACGAATGGTGTTTTGACCTGCAGGAATCACCAAGAGGCCTTTTTGCATCAGGCTTTGTGCCACAGATCGATTGTCCCAACGCTCACAGCAAACCAGCCCCTGCATCAATCCCGCCCCGCGGACCTGAGAAAACACGTGGGGATAGGTTTTTGTTAGGGTCTCCAGCGCTTCCCAAAGCCACTGCCCCATGGTGCGGACATGATCCAAAAAGGATGGCTGCGTGATTTCTGCCAGAACGGCGGAAACAACCTTGCACGCCAAAGGATTGCCCCCAAACGTGGATCCATGCATACCAGATTGCATGCAGCCCCCCACCTTTTTATTGGCCAAAATGGCCCCTACGGGGAATCCTGCCCCCAGTCCTTTGGCGGTGGTTAACACATCGGGGGTTATGCCAGCGGCTTCATAGGCATACAAATGGCCCGTGCGCCCCACCCCTGTTTGAATTTCATCGAAACACAACACCAAATCATGCTGATCACACAGGTCCCTTAACCGGCGCAGTTGGGTTAGGGGGACGGGAAGAATGCCGCCCTCCCCCAAAATCGGTTCAATCAAAATGCCGGCCGTGTGGGGGGTGATGGCGGATTCCAAGGCATCCCAATCCCCAAAAGGCACAGAATCAAATCCTGGCAAATCAGGGGCAAAGGTATTTTTACCGCACGCCGACATGGCCGCAAAGGTGCGCCCGTGAAAAGACCCCTTGACGGTAATGATCCGGTACCGTTCGGGACGTTTGTGATAAATCTGGTATTGCCGCACCAGTTTAATAGCCCCATCAATGGTTTCCGTTCCAGAGTTGGCAAAAAAAACGTAATCCGCAAAGGTGTTGGCAATCAGGGCTTCTGCGGCCTCGTATTGTTCGGGAATCTGATACCAGTTGGAAACATGGATAACGCGATTCACTTGTTCTGTGATGGCCCGAATGACAGAGGGGTGGCTGTGCCCCAGCGCAGAAACAGCAACGCCGCTGCCGAAATCCAAATACCGTTTGCCGGAGGCATCATACAAATAAACCCCCTCCCCCCGAACAAAGGACACAGGAAAAGGGGAAAAAACGGGCAGAATGGGGGATGGCATTGTCTGGATGGTCTTTGGTTTATGGTTTGGCATCAGGGATCATGGCAAAGGTCACACCCATAGTGCGCATGCAGTCCAAAAATGTGGGAAAACTGGTGTTGATGGATTCCCAGCCCTGGATCATGATGGGGGACTGTGTCCGCAGGCCCATGACAAAAAAGCTCATGGCCATGCGATGATCAAAATGGGTGGCAATGGTGGCCCCGCCGCGAACGGTGTTTTGCCCATAAACGGTTAAGGTGTCATCGTGACTTTCAGCCCGAACACCCACCGCAGACAGGCCGTCGAGAATGGCCTGCAGGCGATTGCTTTCTTTGACCCTAAGCTCGGCCAAGCCGTGCATTTCCGTTGGGCCCTCAGCAAAAGAGGCCGCCACAGATAAAATGGGATATTCATCAATCATACGGGGGGCCCGTTCCGCCGGCACTTGAACACCGCGCAAGGCACTGCCCCGAACCACGATGGTGCCGACTTCTTCGCCGGAAACAACGGTTTGATTGTGAATCTGAATATCCCCCCCCATGTCCTGCAGGGTTTCAATCAGGCCTGTTCTGAGGGGGTTCAGGCCAACATTGCATAGCGTTACATCACTGTCAGGGACCAACAGGGCCGCAACCATAATAAACGCAGCCGACGAAGGATCACCCACAATATGAAGAGGACGGGGCGCAATATCGGGAAAACCAGTAACGGTGATTTGGCGGTGTCCGTTTTGATTTTGGGCAATGTGATGGGGAATCCCATAATAATCAAACAAACGCTCTGTATGATCCCGAGAACGTTCAGGCTCAATCACCGTCGTGTCCCCGTGGCACATGAGCCCCGCCAGCAAAACCGCGGATTTCACTTGGGCCGATGCTACGGGCAGGGTGTAGGTTATGGGAACAGGGTGGGCGGCACCCTCGATCAATAGGGGAAGATTTTTGTCTTGGCGTGCCGTGATTTTGGCCCCGAAAAGAGACAAGGGTTGAATCACGCGCCCCATGGGACGCCGCCGCAAAGACCCATCCCCCGTCATAAAAACCCGAAACGGCAAATTGCAAACCATACCCATCAACAGTCTGGCGCTGGTTCCGGAATTGCCCATGTTCCAAACATCTTCAGGTTCGTGAAACTGTTGATACCCTGGACTTTTTACAGATACGCGCCCGTCGGATTCATCATAAAAATCAACGCCCAAACTGGACAAAGCCAGCCGCGTGGACCATACATCTTCACTGGGCAACAGGCCGGTGATGGTTGTTTCCCCCTTAGCCAAAGCGGCAAACATCAAGGCACGATGGGACAGGGATTTATCCCCTGGTATGGGAACGCTTCCCGAAAGGGGAGATGAGGCAGCGTGGCAGGATAGAAAGGACATGGAACGTTTTCTTTGGTCAAGGAGGGGACCAGTATAGCTTTTTTTAAGACGATTCACAATCGTGGGTGAATCCATTTTTGGGGCGAGTTGCGTGGTTAGGTCAGATCCAAACTCTGCGCAATGTCCCGAACGGCTTTGGTTGCTCCGCAATTGGGGGCATGCAGCAGCAAGGGTTTTTGCGCCCGAATGGCCATTGTGACATGGCTGTCTCTGGGGACAAAACCCAGATAGGGGGGCTTGATTTGCAAAAATGTCTGGCAGGCCCGCAATAAAGTATCACATGTTTTGGCCGCTTGGACCCGATCCAGCGCCATGTTGACAATTAAATTGACACGGTCGGACACTTTTTTTTGATGGAAAACTTTAACGCAGGCATAGGCATCGGTTAGCGATGTGGGGTCCGGTGTAAACAGCATAAAAATTTTATCGGCACTGCTGGCAAGGATAGACACCGTTTTGCTGACGCCGGCACTGAGGTCAAAAATGATGTCATCATAGTGCGCTCTTAGCCGTTCCAGTTTTTTGGCCAGCAAAGCCAGTTCCCCCGCACTGAGATTGGCATAGGTGTCAGAGCCTGAGGGGCCGGCCAAAAAATCAACCCCTGTTTCTTTGTTGTGTTCTACGAGGGTTAGGGGATCTATATCCTCTCGCAAAAGCAAACTGAGATCATTTTGGGGAACGACCCCCATTTGAATGTCAATATTGGCCAACCCCAAATCCCCATCAAACAACAAAACACGGCGTTTGCTTTGGGCCAAAGCCGTAGCGAGGGAAATGGAAAAAAAGGTTTTTCCAACCCCCCCTTTCCCTGATGCAATAGCGATAATGGTTCCGGTCACGATGATGATCCTTGATGAGTTTGGAAAAAACGAGCAATCGTATCGGGGTGGGCGGCCATCAGTCCATGCGTCACGCTGGCAGATACCCCCAGTTCAAACAAAGGCAGACGAAACGTCATGGCCGTTTGCAGAATATGCCCCCATTTTCGGGATGTATCCAACTTGGTCGGCAGCAGACCCATAGGGTGATAGGCGGACCCTAGTTTTTCAAGCAACAAGGCAATATCCTCCTCATGATCCTGCGGGGACGATACCAAAACAAAACCAAAACGGTCTGCAGGAAACAGGTCATGAAAACGGCCAATGGCCAAATCATCATAGGCATGAATGCCCTGCGTATCCATCAGGATAGGGGCACCTTCGGGCAAATGGCGCAGGGTTTGTGTCAGGGCCTGTTGATCCTCGGCAATATGCAGGGGCAGTTTTAAAATGCGGGTCAGATGTTCTAATTGCTCAATCCCCCCTGCTTTTGCCACATCACTGGACATCAAAATGGGTTTAAAATCGTGCAACAGGGCCTGTGTTGCCAATTTGGCCACAGCCACGGTTTTTCCCGTGCCTGGCGTGCCCAAAAAAACCACGGGTTTTTTATGATGGGCGGTTTCCCAAAACGATGTGCAGCGTATCGATCGTCCCAGACAAAAAGACAAAACACTCGCGGGGGTAGGATCGGGATCACTGAAAAAACCACAAGGGTGCAACAGATGCACGATGCGGTTTGTGGAAAACCCATGCTGTTTAAGCCAACCAGACACGGTATCCAAAACCGAATCAGGAATTTTTGTGGGCACTGGTGGCGGGGCAAACGCGGGACGGATGATTTTTGATGGTTTGGTTTCACCCGTGGATCGCACCACAACAGGACGGCTGACGAAGTCCGGATCCAGACCTGCTGTGACATGAACGATCTTTTGCTTTGGATCTTCCTTGGACGATAAAATGACGGCATCTTTGCCCAACTGCTCTTCCACCAGCTTAAGCGCTTGGCTCATAGAAGGGGCAGAAAAGGTTTTCATGCGCATGATGGCCGCTGATCCTGTGTTATTTTCTTTTTTCTCAGGGGTGGATGTACTCTAGACAAAAGAGGGTAAAAAAAGTATGAACAAACGACATCTTAAAGGAACTTTGCATGCGTCTGACCTATCACCAAAATGATTTACCCGAAACGGTGGTTCTGAAGGGTGATTTGGCTGTGGATACAGAGACCATGGGCCTGAATCCCCTGCGTGATCGTTTGTGTGTGGTCCAGATTGCGGATGCAGCGGGCGATGTGCATTTGGTTCATTTTACCCAAGGCACCTTTGAGGCCCCGCGCCTGAAAGCGGTTCTTTCGGACCCAGAGCGCGTTAAAATTTTCCATTTTGCCCGTTTTGATGTGGCAACGCTGTTGCATCATTTGGATATTGTGGCGGCCCCTTTGTTTTGCACCAAAATCGCCTCTAAATTGGTGCGTACGTATACAGATCGCCATGGATTAAAGGCCCTGTGCCACGAACTGTTGGGGCTGGAGATGAAAAAGGAACAGCAATCGTCTGATTGGGGCCATACCTCTCTCACCAAAGAACAACAAAACTATGCCGCCGGCGATGTTCTGCACCTGCACCGGTTAAGGGCGATTTTACAGGACCGATTGAATCGGGAAGGTCGTCTGGACATGGCCCAGAGCTGCTTTGAATTTTTGCCCACCCGCGCCCAACTGGATTTGATGGGATGGGGCGATGGTCAGGATGATATCTTTCATCATTAAACCCAAGAAAGAGCTTTGTTTATGACCATCCCTTTAGAGGATCTTTCTTTTGAGGCCGCCATTCAGGAACTTTCAGACATTGCCCAAGCCATGGAAGCTGGCCAGCTGAGTCTGGATCAAATGATGACAGCGTATCAGCGGGGTTTATCGTTAAAGACACTCTGCGAAAATCGTTTGCGATGTGCTGAGATGAACATCGAAGTTTTGAAGAAGGGGGAGGGCGTTTAACCCCCCATGGGCCCTTTTTCCGTTTATCTGGCACAAATATCCACCCCGATAGGGGATTTTGAGGGGGCCATTGCCAAAATTTTATCCCATGCCCGAGAGGCCAAGGCCCAAGGGGCCCATCTGGCTGTTTTTCCAGAGCTGGCGCTGTGCGGCTATCCTGCGGAAGATTGGCTGTTGGTTCCCCATTTTATCAAAACAAACCAAGAGGCTTTGGCCGCGTTGGCCAGGGAAAGCGCAGACCTTCCCCCCCTGATTGTTGGGACACCGTGGAGTGAAAACGGGAATCTTTACAATGCAGCCGCCTTGCTTTCTCAGGGAAACATTCAGGATGTGACCACCAAGCAAGCCCTGCCCAATTATGGTGTTTTTGACGAGGCGCGTTATTTTGCCCATGATCGCCCCCCCCGCCTGTTTTCGGTTGCGGGCCTTAGGTTGTCTGTTCCGATTTGCGAAGATTTTTGGCAACCCGAGGCCATGCAGCGGTATAACGCCCTGAATCCGGATGTGACGGTGGTGATCAATGCCTCCCCCTACGAAACAGGAAAACAGGAAAAACGCCTGCACAAAGCCGCCCAATGCCCAACACCCGTGGTGTATGTCAATCGTGTCGGGGGCCAAGATCGCTTGGTTTTTGATGGGCGGTCGTTTGTTTATGACAACGGCACGCATGTGGTTTTGCCCTTGGCGGAAGAGGCAGGCTGCACCATCGCCTTGTCCCCCGCACCCCCCACAAAAACGGTTAAGGCAATTTCAGAGGAAGAAGAGATTTATACCATCCTGAAACGGGGGCTGAGGGATTATGTGGATGCGGTCAAACCCCGAAAGGTTTTGTTGGGACTGTCCGGCGGGATGGATTCGGCCCTAACGGCCGCCATTGCCGTAGATGCGTTGGGGGCGGATCGTGTTTACGGGGTTATGATCCCGTCGGTTTATACGTCCCAAGCCAGTTTGGACGATGCCGCTTTTGTGGCGAGAGCCTTGAATATAGATTTGCTCAACCTTCCTCTGTCTTCCGCCATGGCGTCTCTGGAAAATGCGCTGAATCATCCCACGGGCATAACCCACGAAAATCTTCAGGCGCGTTTGCGGGGGTTGATCCTGATGGCCCATGCCAATTGCAACAATGATTTGCTGCTGAACACATCAAATAAATCGGAATCCGCCATGGGGTATGCAACCCTGTACGGGGACATGTGCGGGGGATTTGCCGTTTTGCAGGATGTTTATAAAACAATGGTGTATCGTCTGGCCCAGTGGCGCAATACACAAAGCGTTGTGTTTAATGCCTCAACCTTAACCAAAGAGCCAACGGCCGAGCTGCGCCCTGACCAAAAGGATACGGATAGTTTGCCCCCCTATGATCGGCTGGATTCCCTGTTGCAGCATTTTATTGAGGGGTATGGCAGCCCTGAGGAGGCGATCACCCAAGGGTTTTCTGGGGCAGAGGCCGAAAAGGTCTACCGCGCCCTGCACGGCGCGGAATACAAACGACGTCAGGCGCCTTTGGGGATTAAAATCACACCCCGTGCCTTTGGTCCGGATTGGCGTTTTCCGGTGATGCGGGGGCGTTTGCCGTTTTAAAAAAGGCCTCGCTTGGGTTTAAAAACCCCATCATCATCACAAACACCGTAACCCAGCAATCCGGCCACGCCATAAACCAGAACAGGTCCCTTGAGGCAGGCAAAGGCGCTATCCTGTAAAGCCCGCCCGTGGCGAAAATGAACCTCTTGATCCACAGAAAGATGGATACGGGGAAAATCGGCCAGAAGGCTATCTACGGGTTGTAAGGGCATGCCCAAACAAAGGTCCCTTTCCCCCGTTAAATGGGTTTCATCAATGGCCCCATCGGCTGTGCGTCTTAGGGTTAGTGCATGACCTACGGTCCCCAAAGCTGCGGCCATATCCCGCACCAGACTGCGGATATAGGTTCCTGTCTCACAGGTCACCATCAACGTTGCGCTATCGTTTGTTGTGTTTTGAAGATCAATGCTGTGGATCATCACAGAGCGTGCGGGTATGGCAAAATCAGAATCCCCCTGACGCATCCGTTGATAGGCCCGCACCCCATCAACATGAACAGCAGAATACAGGGGGGGGATTTGCGATTGAACGCCCAAAAAATCAGGGATGATCTTTATGATATCATCCCGTGTCACATTATGGGGCATGGTTTGCGTGATTTGCCCCAAACAATCCAAGGTATCCGTTTCCACCCCCCAACGGACGGTCACGACGTAGGTTTTGGTGCGTTTTTCAATGAGTGGCATCAGTTTTGTGGCTTCCCCCACCGCCAAAATCAGCACACCGCTGGCAAAAGGATCCAGCGTGCCCAAGTGACCGATTTTTTTATAGCCTGTTTTTCTTTTGACAAGCGATCCCAGTGCAGTAGAACTGATCCCATCAGGTTTATCCATCCATAACCATCCGGAAGAATCATGCGTTTTCATCGAATTGTCTTTGTTGGGTTGATGGGTGTTTTGTTGCTTCTGGCTGTGGTTTTGGTGCAAAAAACGATGCACCCTGCCATAGAGCTAACGGGGATGCAACCCGTGAAAACTGAGGATTATCAGGATTTGATCAAAGCCGTTGGCCCCCTTCCAGACAATCCCCCGACGTTGGTCCATTTTTTTTCCAGCTGGTGCAGCACGTGCATTGTGGATCATGCTATGATTTCCGGCCTTTCAGGGGATTTTCATCTGGTGGGGATTGTCACCATGGACAAAAAGCCTGTGGTTGAGGCTTGGCTGAAAAAACATGGCAATCCGTATCAAAACATCCTGTGGGATGAAGCGGGCACGCTGGCCGTATCCAGTGGGATTCGGGGGTTGCCTGAAAGCTTTTTGATTCATAAGGGCCGCGTTTGGCATCATCGGGGCACGTTAACGTCTTTAAAGCCCTCTCAAGCGAAGCCTTAATTCGAGTCTGCGCCCTTGGATCCCAAAACATCCCCCAGATGTTCACAGGGCAAATAGGTTGCCCCTTCTAGGTTTTCCATGTCTTGTTTGGGGGCGAGGATGCGGGTGAAGCCTAGACGGGTGGCCTCCCTCATGCGAGTATAGGCATGGGGAACAGAGCGCAGGGTGCCACTCAGGCTGACTTCGCCAAAAACCACGGTCCCCTTGGGCACCAACGTATCCCGCAGCGATGACAACAGGGCCACACAGACGGCAAAATCCGCGGCAGGCTCTTGGATTTTTAATCCCCCCGCCACATTCATAAAAATATCTTTGTTGGACAGGGAGCATTTTAAACGCTTTTCCAACACCGCCACCAACATATGAAGCCGGTTTAAATCCCACCCCACCACAGTTCGCCGGGGAATGGCCAGCGGGGTGGGGCATACCAGAACCTCAATATCCACCAGCAGGGGGCGGGCTCCCTCCATAATCGCCGTCACCACATGGCCTGGGCAGGGGGGCTGATCTGTGGATAAAAACAAAGATGACGGGTTGGTGACCTCTGACAACCCCGAAGATGTCATGGTAAACACCCCGATTTCATCGGTGGCCCCATAGCGGTTTTTGCTGGCACGCAGCAGACGGACATGGTGGCGGCGGTCCCCCTCGAACGTCAAAACAGTGTCCACCAGATGTTCCAACACTTTGGGACCCGCCAGTGTGCCCTCTTTGGTGATATGCCCCACAATAAAAAAAGAAATACCCCGTTTTTTGGCCAAATTGGCGAGCATATGGGTGCTGTATCGCACCTGACTAACCGTGCCTGGGGCGGATTCAATGTTTTGGGCGTGCAGGGTTTGAATGGAATCGATCACCACAATTTTGGGGGCTGTGGGTTTATCCAGCAGGGCCAAGATATCTTCTAAATGCACCGTGTGCGCCGCCATGACCTGATCATGGGGGGCATGAAGCCGAGCCGCCCGCTGGGCAATCTGATCCAATGATTCTTCCCCCGTAAAATAGGCAACCTCGTGATGTCGTGACAGGTTGATCATGGCCTGCAGCAGCAGTGTGGATTTACCGATACCAGGTTCCCCCCCGATTAAAATCACCGAGCCCACCATCAGGCCCCCGCCCAACACCCGATCCAATTCCCCAATGTCCGTGGACATGCGTTGGACAAAGGCTGTTTCTTGTCTTTGCAGGGGCTCTAGGACTAAGCCTGATTTCTGGGGTGTTTTCCCCGCAGGGGATAGTGCCACGGTGGGCAACTCTTCGGTTAAAGTATTCCATGCCCCGCACCCTTCGCACTGACCCTGCCAACGGGGGTGGGTGGCCCCGCAGGCCTGACATTGATAATGAATTTTGGGTTTGGCCATGGGATTTTTTACTCTTTAGGATGAGAGGCGACGAAAAGCGCGGGATATTTCCACATCCCCCAAAAACGCCTGAAACAGGGCCATGGAAAACGCATCACTTTCCGGTTCCCATTCGGGGTGCCACTGGACGCCCACGGCAAAGCGGGGGGCGGTGGTGACGCGAACGGCCTCGATAACGCCGTCGGGGGCGAGGGCTTCAACGGTTAAGTCAGAGCCCAAGGTTTTAATGGCCTGCGTATGCAAAGAATTCACCCGAAGCACTGTTCCCACCGGACTCAGCCCCGCCAGAAAGCCATCAGGCGTTAAAAACACATCGTGTTTTTTGGCAAAGCGGGCGGCATCGTCGCTGGCCAGTCCCTGATCCAAGTGATCGAGGGTTTGCGGCACCTGTTTCAAATTTTGGTGCAACGTGCCCCCCAAGGCCACGTTCATTTCCTGAATCCCCCGACAAATTCCCAGTAAAGGAACCCCCTGACCCAAGGCGGCCGTGATCAAAGAAAGCGTTGTTTGATCGCGGCGGGCATCATAGCAGGCCTCTGGCAGGGCGATATCCTCCCCATAATGGGCGGGATCCACCATAGACAGGCTGCCCGTCATAATCAGTCCATCCAAATGGGGCAAAACCTGAAGCGCACTGGCCCCGATGGAGGGAATCAGCAGCGGCGTTGCCCCCAAAACATCGGCGACTACGCGGATAAAACGCTCCCCCACCCCATGAAAATGGAGTTTATCCACGTTTTTCACACAACAAGACAGGCCAATAACAGGTTGCATAAAGCCACTATAATCCATAAAGTTGGGGAAAATCCATCCCACAATATCACCCGATGAACGTTAGTTTTCTTTCCAATCTTATCGCGGCCGCTCTTGTCGGTTTGGCGTTTGTGTTGCCCCCTCCGTGGCATGGTTTGGTTTTAAATACGGGGCTTTATGCGTTGTCAGGGGGGCTAACCAACTGGCTGGCCGTGTATATGTTATTCGAGCGGGTTCCGCTCATGTACGGATCCGGTGTGATTTTAAATCGCTTTGAATCCTTTAAAAGCACCCTGCACGATATGATGATGCAGGAGTTTTTTCAGGATGACCATGTTCAGTCTTTTTTAAAAAGCAAAACGCAAAATCTGTCTCTGGATAAAGATAAAATTTTTGATCATTTGGCGGATGCCATTTCGGAGTCTTCTTTTGGCAGCATGCTTTCCCTGATGGGGGGGAAGAAGGCTCTGGAACCCCTGCGGGAACCCGTTAAAGAAAAAATTCAATCCATCCTTCAGGATTTGGTGAAGACACAAACGGATGCCAAGGGGCCTGAGAGTATCCGATCATTGATCAGTCAATTGATCAACGATCGTTTAAATCAGCTAACGCCGGTCATGGTCAAAGATCTGGTCCACCGGATGATTCACGAACATTTGGGTTGGCTGGTGATCTGGGGCGCGGTGACGGGGGGGATGATGGGGATTATGGCTTATTTTGCAGGGCTTTAGGGGATGTTACAGGTTATTTAGTTTCTGTTGGCCTGTTTTAAGAATCCTGCTACAAACAAAGGCATTGTTTTTTTATGAAGGATTTTCACATGCTTCCTGTATCGTTTGCTCTGAGTGCCCCTGATGCTGCCGCCTCTGTTGTGGTTTTTTATGACGAGGATAAGACCCTTTTGGCGGACAAGCTGCTAGACAGCGCGGCCCAAGCCCTTGTCTCCGGCCTCTTGCAAAAAGATGATTTTAAAGGAAGTGCTGGAAAAACAGCCGGCTATAAAATCGCTCTGAATGATAAAATCATCACTGTGGTTGTTGCCGGTATCGGAAAGGCCAGCGACCTTACCCCGCTCGCCTTGCAAAAAATTGGCGCCAGCATCATCACGGCCTTGCACGGCGGTCAAGAGGCTGCGGCGGTTGTGGCCCCCTTGGGGGCGAGCGGTTCTGTAGAATACGCGGCCAACGATATGGCGGCTGGGGCATTGTTGAAGGGGTATCGCTTCGATAAATACATCACCAAAGAGCGTCCTGACGTTAAAAAGCCCAAGCTGTCCTCTTTGGTTTTTCTGGTGAATGATAAGAAGGCCGCCGAAGTTTGTTTTGAAAAAACATCGGCCTTTGTTCGCGCCGTTTATTTGGCGCGGACCCTGCAGAACGAGCCCTCGAACATCCTGAACCCCGAAACCTACGCTGAAAAAATCAAAGAGGTTTTTACAAAGCTGCCCGTATCGGTAAAGGTTTTGGGTGAAAAGGATATGAAAAAGCTGGGCATGGGGGCGTTGCTGGGTGTCGGTCAGGGCAGTGCTGTGGAATCTCAGATGGTGGTGATGGAGTATCGTGGATCCAAAACCAATGATGGCCCGATTGCCTTGGTTGGGAAAGGCGTGACCTTTGACACGGGGGGGATTTCCATTAAACCCGCCGCCAATATGGAGGATATGAAGTGGGACATGGGGGGCTCGGCTGTTGTGGTGGCCACCCTTCAGATGTTGGCCGAGCAAAAATCCCCTTTTCACGTGGTTGGGGTTGTTGGGTTGGTGGAAAATATGCCCTCTGGCACCGCCCAGCGTCCGGGGGATATTGTCACGTCCATGTCAGGCCAGACGATTGAGGTCTTAAATACCGATGCCGAAGGGCGTTTGGTGTTGAGTGATGCGCTGTGGTACGCCCAAGAAACGTTCAAGCCCAAAACCGTCATTGATTTTGCGACATTAACGGGCGCCATTGTTGTGGCTTTGGGGGATTTGACGGCGGGTCTGTTCAGCAATAACGACAAACTGGCAGAGGCTTTGTTTGCGGCTTCTAACGATGCCAATGAACCCATTTGGCGCTTTCCCCTGAATGAAGAGTACAACAAAGATATGAACAGCCCCATTGCCGATATGCGCAACATCGGATCAGGGCGCGGCGCCGGCAGCATCACGGCGGCCCAGTTTCTTCAGCGCTTTATTCAAAAAGATGTCGCATGGGCGCACATTGATATCGCCGGTGTCACGGCATCCAAAAACGGGAAAGAGTTGGCCCCCAAAGGGGCCACGGGATTTGGGGTGCATTTGATGGAGCGGTTTTTTGCTGTATATGCCCAATCCTGATCCGGTCGTTATGTACGATTTTCGTATTTTTCGGGCATATGATGTTCGCGGGATTGTGGTGGATACTTTAACCCCTGCCTTTGCTCGACACTTTGGCTTGGCTTATGCCCAGATGCTGAGAGATAAAGGCCTTTCCTCTGTGGTGGTGGGTTATGATGGCCGGTTGCATTCCCCGATGTTGGCAGAGGCCTTGCGCCTAGGTCTCTCTGAGGGGGGGGTAGAGGTCCTTGATATCGGCGTGGGCCCCACGCCCATGACATACTTTGCCACACAACATACCCATGCCTCTTCAGGGATTATGGTGACGGGGTCCCATAATCCTCCCGAATATAACGGCTTTAAATGTGTCGTGGATGGTCAGCCTTTTTACGGGGATGACCTTTGTGCCCTGCATCCCATGATGGCCACGGCTGTTCCGGCCCCTCACAAAGGGGCGATCATACCCGTTTCCCTTCAGCAGGACTATGTTCAGGCGTTGCTGAAGGCCACACATCTGAGTGATTTTCCCGATGCCCTGACCTGTGTTTGGGATCCTGGCAACGGGGCCGCGGGCGATGTGATGCGGGAATTGATCAAACACTTGCCAGGCAAACATAGTGTGATCAATGGTCATATTGATGGAACCTTTCCCGCCCATCATCCGGATCCCAGTGAGCCCAAAAATATGGTGCAGCTGCAACAGGCCGTTTTGCATCATGGCGCAGATATCGGGCTGGCCTTTGATGGGGATGCCGATCGTTTGGGGGTTGTGGATGGACAAGGAAAGATTTTGAGTATTGATGCCCTGCTAACCTTACTCGCGCGGGGTGTTTTGAAAGATCATCCTGGGGCGACCCTGTTGGGGGATGTGAAAACATCCCGCATGTTTTTTGATGATATTCAAAGTCACGGGGGCCACCCTGTGATTTGGATGGTGGGCCATGCCCATATGAAGGCCAAAATGAAAACCTCTGGGGCTCTTTTTGCGGGGGAAGGCAGTGGTCATATCTTTTTCGCGGATCGTTATGGGGGGTATGATGATGCCTTGTATGCCGCTCTTCGGACATTAGAGGTTCTGGCGCAAGGCCCCCTTTCTGCCCAAATTGCAGATTTACCGCGATCCTTTGCGTCCCCCGAAGTGCGGATTTTTTGCGCCGATGATCAAAAATTTTCAATCATAGAGGCCCTGCGCCAGCGTATCGAAGCCTCCGGCGCCCCGCATTTGGCCATCGATGGTATCCGCGTGGAAACCGCCGAAGGCTGGTGGTTGGTCCGCGCCAGCAACACCCAGCCCGCCCTGAGTGTGCGGTGTGAATCCCTAACCCCTTCGGGCTTTCCTGCTTTGGTTGCGGATTTGATTGCACAATTAAAAATCTTGGGGCTCGATGCTCGGGAAGAGGATTTTTTTCTTTCTTCCTGAGTCAAAAAGTTTTTAAAAATCCAGATTTTTTTAATCCGTCCCCCACAGTCCTGTTAAAAAAAATCCCACAAAGGGATTTACGATAGAGAAAAATATGTTTAAATTAGACATGATCCTCTGATGGGGCTGACATGCCCTAACGAGGTTTTCTTTCAGGAATAATGGGATTCATTGTGACACGTTCTGATCGTTTTTTGCGGTTTATTGATCGTGTTCCCTCTTTTGGATTTTTCCCCCAATTTTCTTTTTCTTATCCTGCACAAATGCAGGGTGGTTTTCTTTCTTCTTCACGTTTCATGCGGCCTTTGGCTGTGTTAAAAAGGATTAATGGTAATGACCCAAATCATGTTGATCGACGCGGAACATCCCGAGGAATTGCGCGTAGCTGTCTTGGAAAACGGGACACTCTCAGAGTTTGATTACGAATCAACCCTGAAAAAACAAAACAAAGGCAACATCTACCTAGCCAAAGTCACGCGGGTTGAGCCGTCTTTGCAGGCTGCTTTTGTGGAATATGGCCAAAACCGTCAAGGGTTTTTGTCGTTTTCTGAAATTCACCCCGATTATTTCCGCATACCCATTGCAGATCGCAAGAATTTGATCGAAGAGGAGTCCTTGCCGGCCCCCGAAGAGGGCGACGAGGATGAAAATGCTCCAACAGCCGCAAGCGCCGATGACCAAAACAGCCCAATGGATGAGGTGGTTTCCTTTGATGTCGAGGGTGATTTTCAACCCATAGCCTTGGATGATGAGGAGTCTTCGGAAACCATTCCTATGGATCTGGGTGTTTCTGATAAAGGCTCTGCGGTGTCAGAGGCAGAAAGAGAAGAGGATGAATGGAAACGTCATCGCCGTCTAAAGCGGCAATACACCATCCAAGAAGTGATTAAGAAAAATCAGATTTTGCTGGTGCAGGTTGTCAAAGAAGAGCGGGGCAACAAAGGCGCGGCTTTAACGACCTATCTTTCGTTGGCGGGGCGGTACTGTGTTTTAATGCCCAATTCTGGCAGTGGCGGCGGGATTTCCCGAAAAATTGGCAGCCATGAAGATCGCAAACGCATTCGCGGTATTTTGGATGAGCTAGAGGTTCCCGAATCCATCTCTGTGATCGTCCGGACCGCCGGTATGGGGCGCACCAAAACAGAGATCAAACGGGATTACGATTATCTGCTGCGGGTTTGGGGCCAGATTCGTGAGGATACCCTCAGCGCCGTAGCCCCGTCATTGATCTATGAAGAGGGCCAGCTGATTCGCCGCGCCATTCGGGATATTTATGATCGCGAAACCGAGGAAGTCTGGGTTTCTGGGGAAGAGGCCTATAAAGAAGCCAAAGCCTTCATGAAAATGATGATGCCCTCGCATTCCAAGCGGGTGAAGCCATATAAAGACAAAGTCATCCCCCTATTTCATCGCCACCATGTCGAACCGCAGATCGAGGCTGTGTTTAAGCCCATCACCCAGTTGCCTTCCGGTGGGTATTTGGTCTTTGGACAAACGGAAGCCTTGGTTTCCATCGATGTGAACTCCGGCAGGTCCACGCGAGAGCGCAGCGTTGAGGATATGGCCCTAAGCACCAACCTAGAGGCCGCCGAAGAGATTGCCCGTCAGCTTCGCCTGCGGGATTTGGCGGGCTTGGTTGTGGTTGATTTTATTGATATGGAAGACAATCGCAAAAATGCCGCTGTGGAACGACGGTTGAAAGATCTGCTGCGCAAAGATCGGGCCCGCATTCAAGTTGGCCGCATCAGCCAGTTTGGCCTTTTGGAAATGTCCCGTCAGCGTCTGCGTCCCTCTATTGAGGAAATCAGCAGTCATTCTTGCCCCCATTGTCAGGGCAGTGGTCGCTTGCGTTCGGTGGAATCCTTGGCCTTGGCCCTTTTGCGGGCTGTGGAGTATGAGGGGTTGAAACAAAATGCGTTCCTGCTCAGGCTGATGGTGCCGCATGGTTTGGCGGTTCATTTGTTTAATGAAAAACGTTCGGAAATCACGGACATTGAGCGTCTGTATGCCATACGCATCCGCATTGAAGAAAGCACGGATATTCCGGACAATGGATACCAAATTGATGTTCTTGAGAAAAAAGCCGAAGGTCATCATTTGCCGGAAAATCTGGAGGTTCTTCAGGCTTTCCAGCAGGAATTAAGCGAGCGTCAAAAGAAAAAATCATCGAATCGTCGGGGTTCTGATCGATACAAAGCCGAAGATGGCGAGCGGGAAAAAGGTCGTGATCGTGATAGAGACAGAGGCGGCAGGGATCGAGACCGTCGACGTGATCGCAATCCTGCTGTTGCGGTTGAAGGGGAAGAAGTTCAGGACGCCACCACCCAAGACACAGAGGGTGCTGAGGCCGCTTTGACGGGTCGCCGCCGCCGTAATCGGGGGAATCGTCGTGGGCGTGGGCAGGACCGCACCCAGCAACCTAGGGGTTCTTTTTCAGAAAAACCTGATCATCAAGGGGAATCTCAGGCCAATTCTGAGGTTGAATCAGATCATCAGGAAACCTTTACGTCCCCAAAACAATCCTCGGAAGAGGGGGCTGGACCTCGTGACGAAAACAAACGTCGTCGTCGCAATCGGTATCGCAACCGTCGTCGCGGCCGGAACTTTGGTGAGGGATCTCCTGCAGAGGGGGCATCGTCTTCCCCTGCGCAGCCAGCACCAGAACCAGCGGTGTCTTCGTCTTCAGATGAGAATAAACCCAAAGAAAAGAAAGAAAAACCGTCGTGGTGGGAGAAAATTGTGGGGGCTGAGTAAGGTCTGCTTATCTTTAACCCCCCAAAAACCGTGGTGTCCCTTGTGATTTGGTTAAAGGTGTTTTTTTGT
Organism: Alphaproteobacteria bacterium; assembly: GCA_044235825.1. Taxonomy (GTDB): domain Bacteria; phylum Pseudomonadota; class Alphaproteobacteria; order JAJTHO01; family CANGYM01; genus CANGYM01. Next base: position 47,524 of record JBIIHL010000005.1, read on the forward strand.
TATGGCGTTATCAATTTTGATTTTAAATGGGCCTAATTTGAACCAGTTGGGTCGTCGGGAAGTGTCTGTGTATGGCGAGGCCACATATCAAGATTTGGTTGAGCTGTGTCAGAAAACCGGTCATGCCCTAGGATTATCCATTCAGATTCAGCAATACAATCACGAAGGGGATATGATTGATGCCATTCATGCCGCGGTGGGGGAAACAGACGGACTGATTGTCAATGCGGGGGCCTTCACCCACACCTCTTTGGCGTTGCACGATGCCCTTCGCCTTTATCCCCATCCCGTTTTAGAGGTCCATATCAGCAATATCTTTGCCCGCGAGCCTGTGCGCCACCATTCCTATGTCGCGCCTTTGGCCAAAGGAATCCTTTGCGGTTTTGGGATAAATGGGTATAAGTATGCTTTGATGCATTTAGCTGAGCTTTTGAACTCTCATGACGAAAACTCCCTTAACTAAGGCGAATGTTCTCGATAAAGCCTTGGTCAAAGATTTGGCCGATTTGTTAAACGAGACCTCGCTGACAGAAATTGAATTGTCCGATGGTACGTTTAAAATCCGTGTGGCGCGACATGGTGTCCCTGCGGCCCATACCGTTTATGCCCCAACGACGGTGGAAAGCACGGCTCCGGCCTCTTCAGGACCATCCACTTCGCCGTCAGCTCTTCCTCAAGATGCCCTGAAATCCCCTATGGTGGGCAATGTGTATCTTTCCCCTCGTCCTGGGGCAGAGACCTTTGTGAAGGTGGGTGATACCGTTGAAAAAGGCCAAACCCTTTTGATTATCGAGGCTATGAAGGTGATGAATCCCATTCCCTCCCCTGTTCGCGGTGTGGTGAAGGCTATTTTTGTTCAAGATAGCCAGCCTGTGGAATACAACGAACCTTTGATTCACGTGGCTTAGGGTTTTGATCATGAGTGCTTTTCTGTTTACCAGCGAGTCTGTTTCCGAAGGTCATCCTGATAAAATTTGCGACCAAATTTCCGATGCCTTGGTGGATGCGTATTTATCCCGTGATCCCCATGCCCGCTGCGCCATTGAAACGGCCGCCACCACAAACCGTGTGGTTTTGCTGGGGGAAGTACGGGGTCCCGATGATATGACCCCCGATGTGATCGAGGATGTGGTGCGTCAAACCGTGCGCCGTATTGGATACGAACAGCGGGGCTTTCATTGGAAAAATCTGGTGGTGCAAAATTATTTGCACGAACAATCGGCGGATATTGCCGTAGGTGTGGATGAAACATCCCAAAAGGCCGAGGGTGCCGGAGATCAGGGCATCATGTTTGGGTATGCCTGTGACGAAACGCCGGATTTCATGCCTGCCCCGATTTATTATGCCCACAGAATTTTGCGCCTGATGACCGAGGCCCGCCATTTGGGGGAGACCAAAGGCCTAGGCCCTGATGCCAAAAGCCAGCTGACGTTTTTGTATGAAAACGAGCGCCCTGTGCGTGTCACCTCCGTGGTGGTATCCACGCAACATACCGAAGCCATGGATGTTGCCGATGTTCATGACATCGTCCGTCATTATGTGGCCAAAGCGTTGCCGCCGGAATTTCTAACCCCAGACACTCAGTATTACATCAATCCCACAGGACGCTTTGTTATCGGCGGGCCCGATGGGGATGCGGGATTAACGGGGCGGAAAATTATTGTTGATACCTATGGCGGTGCGGCCCCCCATGGTGGCGGCGCTTTTTCGGGGAAGGATCCCACAAAAGTAGATCGTTCCGCTGCCTACGCCGCGCGGTATCTGGCCAAAAACTTGGTGGCCGCAGGGGTGGCCAAACGCTGCACGTTGCAGCTTTCCTATGCCATCGGGGTGTCTGAGCCGTTGTCTCTGTATCTGAATTTCCATGATACAACAACCTTGCCCGAAGAAAGGGTGGCCGAAAAATTGCGTAGTTTTATTGACCTAACCCCCAAAGGCATTCGCCAGCATTTGCAGTTGAACCGGCCCATTTATCAAGAAACAGCAGCCTATGGCCATTTTGGCCGTCAGCCCACGGAAGAGGGCCACTTCCCATGGGAAAAGCTGGATTTGATTGAAAAAATCCAAAAAGCGTTTCTGTAAGCCGCCTGTTTTTCAAAAGGCCTGTGTGGGCCAGTGGAATTGACCTGCGGGAGTGGGCTCCCCTATGGCGCACTGGATCATGAAGCGGGCCACTTGGTCGCTGGAAAATATGGTGTGGATTTTTTCCCATCCTTGGCGTGCTACCCGTACCCGTTCATCATCATTGTGGGTATAAAACCGGATTTTTTCATGCAGTTCGTTCATATCCCCAAAAAAGGCGATTTCATTATCTGAGAAGATGTCCCCAAATCCAGTATCGCGATGGACAAATGTTAAGAGGCCATTGCCCATATATTGGGCCATGCGGTCCGATGAATAAAGGTAAACATCGTTTTCCCGACTGTAATTCAGGCCCATTTTTACCGTGGCCAGCTTGGCATAATAGGCCGGACCAAAAATATGGGGATTGCCAAACATTCCCCCAAAATAACACGACACACCAGGACAGGCATCCAAAATGCCCTGCGCCACGGCGGGGCGTGGATCGTTGGCATAAACGCCCCCAATGGCATAAAAAAGGTCATGGGTATACGCGGGGCAAGCAAAAGCCTGCTGATTTTCCATGGCTGCATCTACAGGGTTGGGAATGTGGGCAATTTTGGCCCGTTTTCCGGAGAATTGGGATAGGGCCTCCCCAGCTGTGGTTAAAAAGATCCAATCGACGCTATCGGTGCGATTGTGAATATCTTTGACATTTTGAACGTGCATCAGGGGATCCACATTCCGGTAAATGATTTTGGTGTGGGGCAGGCTGCGGCGGATTTGATCCAGCGTGACATTCCAAATCATTTCACAGTGGCCCAGAACGATCACATCAGGCTGGAATTCCTGGGCTGCCCTTAAAAACCGCAGGTTCATGGGGGCAATGCCCACCTGTCGCCCGCCGAACCATGTGGCGCGTCGGGCCACAGTGCGATCATCAAACAGCATCACCGCATGTCCCAATCGGATCATGGCATGATACAGCTTTTGCATAATGCCGTAATGCATGGTGTATTTAAAATGTCCCGCGACCAGAATACGCATCTTATGTTCCTTGATATAAAGCGACGGGTCGAAACGATAGCCGATGATGGGGGGTCAGGCCGGCGGTTTTCAGGCCCTTGAGATGGGCAGCCGTTCCATAGCCCGCGTTGCGTTCCCAACAAAACTCAGGATAGCGTGCTGCTAGACGGATCATCAGACGATCACGCAGCTCTTTGGCATAAATAGAGGCGGCGGCAATGGAAAAACTTAAATGATCCCCTTTGACCACGGCACTGGCAGGATAGGGGAAGGAGGGACAATGGTTCCCATCCACCAAAATATGATCAAAATTTCCATGACGTCGCGCCAATGAGGCCATGGCCCGTTGCATGGCCAGCAAACTGGCCCGCAAAATGTTAATGCCATCAATGGTGTTTCGGGATGCTGCGCCCCATGCCACAGAGCTGTAGGGGGTGATGGCCTGCATGGCCCGCAATCGTTGGTCTGAAGAGAGGGTTTTGGAATCCTTAATCAGAGATAAAATGTCCCTAGGCACATCATAGGTATGAAACACCACGGCCGCCGCCACAACAGGGCCGGCGAGGGGGCCACGACCGACTTCGTCAATGCCTGCCACCACCCCTTTGTGGGCCTGTTCTAAATCAAAGGTGGGCATTAGGACTCTCTGAGGGTGCCATAGTGCCATGACCTGCGCCCCAGCGTCCACCGCGGACATAGCCCTGCAAGAGTTCGGGCAGCATGGGGAGCATGGACGTGGGCAGGATACTCAAATCTTCGAAAGTTTTGGTGTCCGCAGGCACAATGTTGTCGTTTTTGAGTAAGATCACTTGATCCGCCGTTAACATGGGCTTGGGTAAGTGTTGAAAAATCCATCCCAAGAGAGACGCCATAAAGAAGGGAACGGGTATAAACGCAACCTCGTGTCCCGTGGTTTTGACAATATCCCGCAGAATGTCGCGAAAGGATAGAACATTAGGCCCCCCTAGGGAAAAGACCTGTCCCTCATGGCGTTCGCTGGCAATCACAGCCATCACGGCCTGTGCCACATCACCCACAAAAACAGGTTGAAATCGGGTTTTGCCACCACCAATCAAGGGTAAAAAAGGAAGAAGAGAGGCCATGTTGGCAAATTTCCCCAAAAATCCATCACCCGGCCCAAAAATAACGCTGGGGCGCAGGATGCTGGCGCGGGGAAAGATGGATAAAACGGCCTGTTCCCCGCGTGCCTTAGACGATGCATATGCACTTTTGGAGGAAGGCGTCACGCCCAAGGCGGAGATGTGCACCAGATGCTCCACACCCAAATGACCACAAGCGGTGGCCAAGGTTTTGGGCCACTGAACGTGCAAAGCCTCAAATAGGCGTTTTGGGTAGAGAATACCCACCGTATTGATCACGCCATCAACGCCCATCAAAAGATTAGCAAGATCTTTTTCTGAGGAACGAAAAGGATTAAAGGCATAAGGCGTCACTTGTCCCACATGGCCTGAGACTTTGAGAGAAGCAGCTTTTTCCAAAGATCGTGTGGGGACAATAACCCTGTGCCCCGCAGCGCACAGATGATGCACGATAGAGCGGCCCACAAAGCCGGTCCCACCAAAAACAACAAAGGTTCCCATGCCCTTAATCCCCCCGCAAAAGATCGTTCAAGGATGTTTTGGAGCGTGTTTTTTCATCCACGCGTTTGACAATCACCGCGCAGTATAAACTGGGTTTTTTGGGGTCGGTGGGGGGCAGCGTTCCTGCCACCACCACGGAGTAGGGGGGGACATAGCCTGTAAAAATCTCACCCGTCGCCCGATCCACGATTTTGGTTGAGGCCCCCAAGTAAACCCCCATGCCCAAAACCGATCCTGTGCCAACGCGTACGCCCTCGGCCACCTCGGCACGTGCCCCGATAAAGCAGTTATCCTCAATAATAACGGGGGCTGCTTGCAGGGGTTCCAGAACGCCGCCGATGCCGGCACCGCCGGAAATATGGCAGTTTTTCCCGATTTGGGCGCATGATCCCACCGTGGCCCACGTGTCAATCATGGTGCCACGATCAACATAGGCCCCAATGTTCACAAACGATGGCATCAGCACCACGTCCGGCGCAATATACGCCCCGAATCGTACGGTGCAAGGGGGTACAGCCCGAAATCCGGCATTTTGGAAAGCATCGGTGGACCAACCAGCAAATTTTGATGGCACTTTGTCATACCATTTTGCATCCCCGTACAGGGCATCTTTCACGCCGCCCCCCAATTCCCGCATGGGATTCAGGCGAAAATACAACAGGACAGCCTTTTTCACCCATTCGTGGACTGTCCAGGAATCCCCTTCTGGGCTGGCCACACGCAGACGCCCTTGATCTAGGGCACTCAGAACCTCGTCCACCACAGCGCGGATGGAGCCCGCGGCTGATGGGGTCAGCGTTTCGCGTATTTCCCAAGAGGATTCAATCAGACTTTGTTGTTCCGTATAAGAAATCATAGCGTTACAGGGGCTTTCTTTTTGCGTTAAAGTTGGGAAATCATCTGATGGTGTTGTTTCAGCCATCGGGTTAAATCATCGGTCTGATCATCGACAAACGGGCCGTGGGTGTTTTGATCATAACGATAGGGAAGCCCTTCGTCATCGTGTAAAATTAAAACCGTGCTCATGCCGATCTGAGACGCTGTGACTAAGTTTTTGGGAATGTCATCAAACATGATGGCGCGTTTTGGGTCCACATCAAACTGGGACAATAATTTTTCATAGGTTTCGCGGTGGGGCTTGGGGGCAAAGTCGGCCTGAATAATGTCAAAGCATCCTGAAAAGCACGAGGCAATCCCCAACCGATCCAAAACACGGCTGGCATGGTGGTTTGATGCGTTGGTGAAAACAATTTTTGTGCCCTCAAGGGCATTTAAGGCGGATTTTAGGTCTTCTTGATGGTTCAGCCATGTGTAATCCACGTGATCGTGGATATAGTCCAAAAAATGGTGGGGGTTGACGTCATGTTTTTTCATCAGGCCATACAGGGTTGTGCCGTGATCTTCGAAGTATTTTTTTTGCAGGGCTTGAGCCTCTTCAAAAGGCAAATCGAAATGTTTTTGCACAAAAGACGTCATATTGGCGTCAATCTGGCTGAACAGCCGAGACGCCGAGGCATAAAGCGTATTATCCAGATCAAAGATATAGGTATCGTGGGAACGTGATTGGGGCACGGGGGAAACGCCTTTTTTAAGAATCCCTTATCTTTTAGCAAACGGTGCGTAGCGTGTCAAAACAAGAGCCCTCTTCACAGGGTCATTCAATAAACCTTTGTTAGGATTTGGATGGCTTTGTAGGTTTTTCGTTGGAAGAATTGGATGCCTTCGGTGAATTTTCCGATGGTTTTGTCCAAGATATGAACGA
>JBIIHL010000069.1:0-5024 GCA_044235825.1 Alphaproteobacteria bacterium
GGAAGACGCATACTATCAAGACGCGGACAGATTTCAAGGGGAAGTTACAGCGCATCCGCGATTTTTTTGGCCATTTCTCGCGTGCCCAAAACGGCTTTGGGGGGGACCTCCAGCGTCAGATCGGCGGTGACATAACCCTCGGCCAAAGTGCTGGCCACCGCCTGATCCACACGATCGGCCAAATCTGGGCGATGAAAGCTGTAGCGCAGGGCCATGGAAAAGCTGAGGATGGTGGCCATGGGGTTGGCTTTGTTCTGGCCGGCAATGTCGGGGGCGCTGCCGTGAACGGGTTCGTACAGGGCCTTTTGATGGCCATTGATCTTGGCCCCCAAGGACGCACTGGGCAACATGCCCAAAGATCCCGTCAACATCGCCGCGCAATCGGACAACAGGTCCCCAAACAGGTTATCGGTGACGATGACGTCAAATTGCTTGGGCTGGCGCACCAGCTGCATGGCGCAGTTGTCGGCGTACATAAACGACAGGTCGATGTCCTGATGACGATCTTGGTGCAGGCGATGGGCCACTTCGCGCCACAAAACGCCCGTTTCCATGACGTTGGCTTTGTCCACCACGCACAACCGTTTGCCGCGGCCGCGGGCGGCATCAAAGGCCACATCCACAACGCGGGCAATTTCGCCCTCAGTATAGCTTTGGGTGTTGATGGCGATTTTTTCGCCGGTGGAGGTGGCGTGGATGCCCCGAGGCTGACCAAAATACACGCCGCTGGTGAGTTCCCGCACAATCAGCAAATCCAATCCGGACACCAGATCGGGCTTTAAACTGGACGCCCCCACCAAAGAGGGAAACACAAAGGCCGGCCGCAAATTGGCGAACACATCCAAATCCTTGCGCAGGCGCAAAAGTCCCTTTTCAGGGCGCACATCGGTGGGCAAAGCGTCCCATTTCGGACCCCCCACAGCCCCCAGCAAGACCGCATCAACCTGCTGGGCTTTCTCAACCACAGCATCCGTCACGGGCACCCCGTGGGCATCAATGGCGGCGCCGCCCACCAAATCGTGGGTGATGGTGACGTTAAAGCCGGCTTTGGTCCGCAGGGCCTCGATCACCACCTCTGTGGCGGCCATGACTTCGGGGCCAATACCATCGCCCGCCAGAATCAAAAGTGTGGAGTCCTGTGTCATGATTACGCCACCTTTCCCAAACCATACACCCACGGCCGCCGCATCTGATCCCGCGCCTCAAAGGCCGTGATGGCGTCATGTTTTTTTAGGGTCAGGGCGATATCATCCAGCCCCTCCAGCAGGCAGGTTTTCAGCCCTGCATCAATATCAAAGGTGTATGTGGCCCCCGAGGCAGAGATGACGGCCTGTTTGGGCAAATCCACGGTAAAGGTTTGGCCAAGGCAGGTGTCCGCATCCTTCATCAAACTTTGAACCTGCGCGTGTGGCAAAACGATGGGCAAAATGCCGTTTTTAAAGCAGTTGTTATAGAAAATATCGGCAAAACTGGGGGCAATGATGCAGCGGATCCCAAAATCCAGCAGGGCCCAAGGCGCATGTTCCCGCGAAGACCCACACCCAAAATTATCCCCCGCAATCAAAATGCTGGCACGGCGAAAATCCGGCTGGTTTAAAATAAACGATGGATTTTCCTGTCCATGGTCATCATAGCGGACCTCTTCGAACAGATGCTTGCCGAGTCCCGTGCGCTGAATGGTTTTCAGGAACTGTTTGGGGATGATCAAATCGGTATCAATGTTGATGCGTTGAAAGGGGGCGGCGATGCCCTGCAGAATGTGAAACGGTTGCATGGTGACAAAGAATCTTTGATGGTTTACAGGCCCCTACCCTATCCCAAATCGGATAAAACACAACCGAAAAAGCGGTTTTTTTTAAAGAGGCCCAGAAACCCCCTCCGCCAAGGGTTTCTCTGTGCTGTGACGGGTCATGGTCCATCCGCGCTGGGTGATGAGGGCATTAAGGGTCTGAAGATGCTCAGCATACCGCGCTTGGTAAACGGGGCGCAGGGCCTCTGCATCCTCGATCAGGCGATCCCCCTGCCCCGCCAGATCATGAAAACGAATGGGCCCTTGATAGGGGAAAGAAACCTCCGCCGGATCATACAGCATACACACCTGCACATCATCGGCCCGAATCAGGGAGAACAAGGCCATCAGGGTCTCCTCTGGGTATAAAAAATCCGAACACAGCAGGACCTTATCCGCGGGGGGCAGGGGGCCTTTGGGGAAAACAACATGGTTTTGCAAATCCCGCGCTAGGGGCAAGATATCGTGATAGCGCTGATGGGGGCCGCCCTGCAGGCTGATGAGCCAATCCCCCTGCCGCGCCATGGCCCATCCCCATGCCAGGGCCATCACATCGGCCTGATGCTGCTTTGTGCGGGCGGTGGTGGTAAAGCCCATGGTGGGGCGACGATCCACCCACAGGGTCAGGCTGCTGGGCACGGCGTCTTCGTGCTCTTTGGTCAAGGGCTGGCGATAACGGGCCGAGGGACGCCACGCAATACGGGCGGCATCATCCCCCGCGGTATAGGGGCGAAATTGCCAGAATTCTGTTCCCCGCCCCCGACGCTGGCGCGGGGCCGCCCCCTGCCAAGGGCGGGGCTGATGACTGAGCGGCATAAACGCAGGAACCAGCAGATCCGATAGGGCCAAGGCTTCGGAAATCAAGCTCATATGGGCTTTTCGGACGTCATGGGGCCCTTGGTTAGCCCATGCACAAACTGCTGAACATAGGGATTGTCCGTTGTGTCCATGGCGGCGATATCCCCCTGCCAGATGACTTTGCCCTGATGCAACATGGCCACACGGCTGGCGATATGGCGCACAGAGGTCATATCGTGGGTGATGGTGATGGCGGTGGCGCCCACCTTTTGCACACAAGACACAATCAAATCGTTAATCACGTTGGACATAATGGGATCCAAACCCGTTGTGGGTTCGTCAAAAAAGATCACATCGGGATTACCTGCAATGGCTCTGGCCAGACCCACGCGCTTTTTCATGCCCCCAGAGAGTTCTGCGGGATAGGCCTCGGCCAACCGCTCGGACAGGCCAACATCCTGCAATTTCTCGAGCGCCACGCGGCGGGCGGCTTTGCGGTCCATTTTCTGGCCGTAAATCAGGCCAAAGGCCACGTTTTCCCAGATCGTTAAACTGTCAAAAAGCGCGGCCCCCTGAAACAGCATACCAAAACGACGGAGTATGTCCTGCTGATCACCGCGGGACAGGCGAAACAAATCCTGATCATCCACCAAAACCGACCCCCCATCGGGATGCAACAGGGCGCAGATGGTTTTGATCAAAACCGATTTTCCCGTACCCGACCCCCCAATGATAACCAAAGAGTCCCGCGGGGCAACATCCATATCAATGCCAGAAAGAACAACGTTTTTTCCAAAGGCCTTTGTTAATCCCCGAATCGCAAGGCGTGGCGGCATTTGAGAAGCCATAGACCTACACTCCAAAAAACAGGGCTGTGATCACAAAGTTGGCCACCAAAATCAGAATGGATGCTGCCACGACCGCATAGGTGGTGGCGGCCCCCACTCCCTGCGCCCCACCGCGGGAATAATACCCATGATAACACCCGCAAATGGCGATGAGCAGGCCAAACGTGGCGGCCTTCACCAACCCCGAAAACACATCCATGAACGCCAGCGTTTCAAAGGTGCTTTTTAAATACGACCCCGCATTAAACCCCAGCTGCGACACCCCAATCACAAACCCGCCCATCACGCCGATGATATCCGCCACAATCACCAGCAGGGGCATCATCAGGGTCGCCGCCAGCAAACGCGGGGCCACCAGATATTTCATAGGATGGGTGGAGAGCATCTGCAGAGCGTCAATCTGCTCGGTCACCCGCATGGTGCCCAGCTCGGCCGCTATGGCGGCGCCCACACGGCCGGCGACCATCAGGCCGGCCATGACGGGGCCCAGCTCTCGCGTGATGGACAGCACCACAATGGCGGCAATGGTGGATTCCGAATTAAACGACGAAAAGCCAGAGTAACTTTGCAAGGCCAGCACCATTCCCGAAAACGCCGCCGTTAACCCCACCACAGGCAACGAATAAAACCCAATATCCAGAAACAACCGCCCCACCGTGGGGGCATAAAAAGGGGGACGCACAATATGGCTGAGCGCCGTTAAGGCAAACAGAGAAAAATGACCGGCTTTTTGAAAAAAAGAGAGAAGGGCGCGACCTATGGATTGCAGCATAACCTAGGTTTGCCCTTCTTTGTCATTAGGCGTTGTACGTGGTGTGATCCAGTGTGCCTTCGCTGGCATCCACGATCAACGTGATGGCGGCATCCCCTGTGATATTGATCGTGGTGCGCACCATGTCCAGCAACCGATCAATGCCCAGCAGGATCCCAATGCCCTCTAATGGCAGACCCACAGAATTCAAAACCATCCCCATGAAAATGATGGACCCACTGGGAATCCCCGCGGCGCCGATAGAGCCCAAGGTGCAGGTTAATACCAGAATCAAATAATCATGCAATTCCAAATGAACGCCAAACACCTGGGCGAAAAACACCGCGCAAATGCCCAAATAAATCGCCGTTCCATCCATGTTCATGGACGCGCCGAGGGGCATCATGAATTTGACTGTTTGCTCGGACACACCCAATTTGGTTTCCACGTTGGTCATGGCGGTGGCCAAGGTGGCCTTGCTGCTGCTGGTGGAAAAGGCCAAAAGCTGCGTTGATCCCATTTTTTTAAAAAACGGCATGGGCGAAAGGCGCCCAAAAACCGCAATCAAAACGCCGAACACAGCCATTTGCAGGGCGCACGCCGCCAAAAAGCAAACCACAAGCCAAATCAGCGTGTGAATGATATCCATACCCTGTGTGCCCACCATCCATGCGATAAAGCCAAACACGGCAATAGGGGCCAGGCGAACAATCAGCTCGATCATTTTAAAAGTCACCGCTGAAAACCCGTGCAAAACATCACGGGCGTGGTGGCCCTTGGGCCCCAGCATGTTAATCACAATGCCGGTAAACACGGAAAACAAGACGATTTGCAGATA
>JBIIHL010000070.1:0-4964 GCA_044235825.1 Alphaproteobacteria bacterium
GCGGAAACAGCGCTGGTCACGGCCTCTGTCAGCGGCGCCAGCATGGCCAGAAAGGCCCGATCATCCTCCCCCCAGGCCTCGGGGTTCAGAACAAAGCGGCCCGCATTCTCCTTGGCCATCATGGACAGGCTGCGCTGGCACAAATTGCCGTAATCGTTGGCCAAATCGCCGTTGGCCCGCTGGCGGAGCTTGTCGCGGGAAAAATCGCCGTCTTGGCCAAAGGGAACCTCGCGCAGCAGAAAATACCGCGCGGCGTCCAGCCCAAAGGTCTCGATGATCTCCCGCGGGTCAATGGTGTTGCCGAGGGATTTGGATATTTTCTGCCCCTCGTTCGTCCACCAGCCATGGGCGAAAATCTGCGTGGGCAAAGGCAGACCCGCCGCCATCAAAAACGCCGGCCAGTACACCGCATGAAAGCGCAAAATGTCCTTGCCCACCACGTGCACATCGGCGGGCCAGCACGGCATGGCGTCGGGATAGCCCCCCGCGGTTAAATAATTGGTCAAGGCATCCAACCACACATACATCACATGATCGGGATCATGTGGCACCGGAATCCCCCAGGAAAACGTGCTGCGGGAAATGGACAGGTCCTTCAGGCCGCCTTCGACAAAGCGAATGACCTCGTGCAATCGGCTGGTGGGGGCCACGAAATCTGGATGGGTTTTGTAAAAGTCCAGCAATTTGTCCTGATAATCGGACAGACGGAAAAAATAGCTTTTTTCCTCGTGCCACACCACATCCGCCCCCGTGGGGGCTTTGCCGCCCACCAGTTCGCTGTCTTGGTAATAACATTCATCCCGCACGGCGTACCATCCGGCGTAGGTATCCAGATAAATGGCCCCCGCATCCTGCAGCCGCTGCCAAAACGCCGTCGCGCCGTCTTTGTGACGTTTTTCCGTGGTGCGGATAAAATCATCCGGCGTGGCCCCCAGCAGAGGAATCAAATCCCGAAAGGATTGGGACACCTCATCCGTAAAGGTCTGAGGATCCATCCCGCGGGCCCGCGCAGACTGCTCCACCTTTTGCCCGTGTTCGTCGGTGCCGGTCAGAAAGAAAACCTGCCGCCCCCGCAGCCGCTCCATCCGCGCCCGCACATCGCAGGCCAAGGTGGTATAGGCATGACCAATATGGGGCCTGTCATTCACATAATAAATGGGGGTGGTGATGAAAAAGGGCTTGGGGGCAGTCATAAAAACAACGCAAAAACCGACAAAAATAGGGATACAGGGATACAGGGATACAGAGCTCTGGAAAAACCATTTATTTCCGAAAGGTATCCAAGGAAATCACATTGCCAGATCCCTTTTTGTCGCCCTTGGTTTTTGGGGGCGATGGGGGCGGGGTGTCTAGGGGTTCTATGATGGCAGTCAGGGAATCCGTGGCGTGGTGGAATTGCAGGCCGAATTTGACGTAGGGGTCGGCAAAGCCCGTGATGGCCTTAAACGGGATATGGAGCGTTTCGGGGATGTTGTTAAAGCTCAGACACACACTGAACCCTATATCCGTCACCACAAGATCCGTATATTGATACTGCAAAACAATGGTCATATCGTTGGGATATTTTTCCCGTAAATAGGGAGGCATCACCACGTGGGGGTCTGTTGTGCGAAAGGTGATATAGAAATGATGATCCCCCCGAATCCCTTCCCGCGCAATTTGACGAAGAACGGTTTCCACCACCCCGCGCAGGGCTTCTTCCACTAAGGTATCATAAGGGATAAAACTCTTCATTGGGTCTCCTTGCTCCCTGCATCCTAATCCAAATATCTTTCCAGCACGTAAAACGTTTTTAGAATCCTTGTTTATTGTGCGCTCACCAGACTGGCAAAGGCGGCGGCGGTGACAATTTCCGACACACTGGCCCCGATGGACACAATTTGGGCAGAATCCTGTAAACCAAACAGCAACGGCCCGATGATGGTGCCATCCCCCAACGTCTGTAACAACGTCGAAGACACATGCGCCGTATGCAACGCCGGCATAATCAAAACGTTGGCTGTATCCGTCAAGCGGCAGAAGGGATAGCGTTTCAGCCCCTCTTTCGTCAAGGCCACATCCGCCGTCATTTCGCCGTCGTATTCAAAATGAACATCCTCCAGCGCCATCAGTTTGACGGCTTCGCGGATGCGTTCGCCGCGCTCGCGCATGGGGCTGCCGAAATTGGAATAGGACAAAAACGCCACACGGGGGGTATGGCCCATGCTTTTGGCCAGATCCGCTGTTTGTTTGGCAATTTTCACCAACTGCGCCGCCGATGGCATTTCGTGAATGGATGTATCCGCCACAAACAACAAATGCCCCTTGTGGACAATCAACATGGTGCCACTGACTTCACCGCCTGGGCGCACGTCAATGACGCGGCGAATGTCGTTATAGGTGGTGGCATAATCCCGCGTCACACCGGAGACCAAGCCATCGGCTTCCCCCTCGGTGACCAGCAGAGAGGCAAACACGTTCCGCCCGCGCATGACCATACGGTAACAATCCCGCAGCAAATGCCCCTGACGTTGCAGTTTTCGGTACAGGTGCTGCACCATAGCCTCAGTTTTGGGGAAGGTTTGGGGGGTTAAAATGGTGATACCATCCAGATCAATCCCCTCGGCTCTGGCGCGGGCCAAACAGCGACCTTCTTCGCTTTCGATCAAAATAGGGGTGCCGTACCCGTTGGCTTTGAAAGATAAGGCCGCACGCATCACGTTGGGCTCTTCCCCTTCGGCAAAAACGATGCGTTTGGGGCTGGCCTGAATGCGGCTGTACACCGAATGCATCAGGGTGGCTGTGGGGTCCAGACGGGCCGATAGGCTGCGGGCATAGCCCTCCAGATCATCAATACCCCGACGGGCGGCGCCGGTTTCCATGGCGGCCTTGGCCACTGCCACAGGAATATGGGAAATCAAACGGGGGTCAAAGGGGACAGGAATAATGTAGCCTGGACCAAAGCGCAGCTTGCGCCCCGCATAGGCCACGGCCACTTCATCGGGCACGTCCTGCCGTGCCAGATCCGCAATGGCTTGCGCGGCGGCCATTTTCATGGCCTGATTGATGGTTTTGGCGTGCACATCCAGCGCCCCGCGGAAAATATACGGAAAGCCCAAAACGTTGTTCACTTGATTGGGGTAATCGGACCGCCCTGTGGCCACAATGGCGTCACTGCGGACTTTGGCCACCTCTTCGGGGGTAATTTCGGGATCGGGGTTGGCCATGGCAAAAACAATGGGATTTTTCGCCATGCTGGCAATCATATCCCCGTTCACGGCCCCTTTAGAGGACAAACCGATAAACACATCGGCGCCTTTTAAGGCCTCCGTCAGCGTTCGCAGGGGGGTGTCCACGGCGTGACGCTCTTTCCATGGGTTCATGTGTTCGCCGCGGCCTTTGTAAATCACCCCTTTGGTGTCACACAAAATGCAGTTTTCGCTGGGCAGGCCCATGTCCTTAATCAGTTCAATACAGGCAATGGCCGCCGCCCCCGCGCCGTTGACCACGATTTTGGTGTTTTGAAAGGTCCGATTGGTCAAATGCAGGGCGTTGATCATGCCCGCCAGCGTGATGATGGCCGTGCCGTGCTGGTCATCGTGGAATACGGGGATATCCAGCAGCTCTTTGAGTTTGTTTTCAATAATGAAACATTCAGGGGCCTTAATATCCTCCAGGTTGATACCCCCAAAGGTGTTGCCGAAATACCGGACGCTGTTGATGAAGGTTTCGGGGTCTTCGGTGTCCACCTCAATATCAATCCCGTCGATGTCGGCGAAGCGTTTAAACAAAACCGCTTTACCCTCCATCACGGGTTTTGATGCCAGCGATCCCAAATTGCCCAGCCCCAGCACCGCCGTGCCGTTGGACACCACCGCCACAAAGTTCCCCTTGGCCGTGTACAGGTACGCATCCGCCGGATTTTTCTGAATCGCCAAACAGGGAATGGCCACCCCAGGGGAATAGGCCCGCGCCAGATCATCCTGCGTCATCAAGCTTTTTGTTGGGGAAATTTCGATTTTTCCAGGTTTTCCCTGGGCATGAAAATCGAGGGCTTCTTGGTCGGTGATTTTGACGCGCTGACTCATAATGGTAATAATCCTTGATCGTTTCCCTGAAAGGATCGACAGCCTAGCAAGAATTAAAACGCTTGGCAATTTTTTGTGCTGCCATGTTCGGGGGGTTAATCCCCGTAATGATAGCAGCACTGGAGGATGATCACGTCGTCTCCTGTCACCTTATACACCAAGCGGTGTTCTTGGGTGATGCGACGGGACCAGTATCCTGACAGGTCGTGTTTCAAGGCCTCGGGCTTGCCGGTTCCGGAAAAGGGAGATTTCAGACATTCTTTGATCAGAGATCGGATTTTCTTTTGTAATTTTGGGTCTTGATCGGCCAAGATGCAAAATTGTTCCCATGCTTTTTGGGAAAAGACGAGGTTCATACCTCATCTTCCTTCACCCGATGAATCTCACCCGATTCAATTTGGCGAAGGCTTTGGTACAAAAATTCGGCATTTTTGGGGTTTTTCAGCAGATGCAGCGTTTCCTGCCAGCCGTTAAAATCCTGCAAAGACATCATCACCACGGGATCCCCGTCGGGGCGTGTGATCAAAAAAGGCTGGTGATTCTGACACACAGCATCCAAGGTTTTGGATAAATTCTGTCGCAGCATGCTATCGGTTCGGGTTTCCATAACGTTTGGGGTCCTTCGGCACACACTCCCATAGTACCCCAAAACCCACTGCTAAGTAAAGAGAATCGCAGGGCTGTTCATTTCTGCCAGAACCTAACGATTCTGCGTCATTCCGGCCCAGCGAGCGATAGCGAGCGCCGAGCCGGAATCCAGCGCAAATGCCAAAACGCGAAGCGTTTTGTTCCTTAGTTTTCATAATACAAAGGCAAAAGGCTGCGCCTTTTGACAGTGGCGCTGGATACCGGATCAGCGGTCGCTGCGCTCCCTTGTCCGGTATGACGATGCATAGA
>JBIIHL010000071.1:0-4811 GCA_044235825.1 Alphaproteobacteria bacterium
GCGTACGGTGATGGTGCCCGAGTATTTTTTCAGGCTGTTTTTGGGCCAAAAGCGTCCAGAATCCAGCGTGATGGGAATGACGGGGACGCCCGCGGCCTCATAGGCCACAAGGACGCCGCGTTGCAACATCAGGGGACTGTCCATGTGGGTGCGGGTGCCTTCGGGATAAATCACGATATCGCAACCCTTTTCAATGGTTTCTTTAACCTGTTTTTTTAACAGACGCAGGGCCTGGACCCCCTGAGATCGATTCAGGGCAATCATCCCCACGCGGCGTAGATACCACCCGAAAAACGGCAGGGACAGCAGCTCTTTTTTTAAAACAAACCGCAGTGTCGGTTTGGATGTTAAAAGCGTGACATAGGCCATGGTTTCCCACGCGGAATGATGGCGGGACACAAACAACACGGGGGATGGTTTTTGATGCAAAACCCCGCTTGGATCATGCAAGCGATAATGGAGCCCCACAAGCCTTAGAAAGGCCAAGCCCCCCCATGACCAAAACCGTTGAATCCAAGGCAAAGCGGGGGGAAACCCATAAAGCGGCAAGGAAATAACCCCCAAAAGAAGGGTCCAAACCATCAAAAGCCCATGAAACAGGATGCCGCGAATCATGATGGTCTGTTCCTTGGATGTTACGACGTTTTGGGATCGAATTGGCCGGATCGGACCTCGCTGGCGTAGGATTCAACCACAGATTCAATATCGGGCCTTAGGTTTTTATAGGGCTTGGCAAAAGCGGGTTTAAAATCAGGAAAAAGACCAAGCATATCCTCGGTCACCAAAACCTGACCATCACACCGCACCGATGCGCCGATGCCGATGGTGGGCACGGGAATGTTTTGGGTGATGTGATCGGCTAGGGTTTCGGGAACCCCCTCGATCACCACGGCAAAGCAGCCGGCGTCGGCCAAGGCCGAGGCCCCCGTGGTGATGGCGCGGGCGGCATCGTCGTCTTTTCCCTGAACCCGAAAGCCCCCCATGGTGTTGACGTGTTGGGGGCGCAGGCCCACATGTCCCATCACGGGAATGCCCCGCGCCACCAGAAAAGCGGCGGTTTCCGCCATTTCCGCGTGTCCCTCTAACTTCACCGCCCCCGCCCCTGTTTCCGAAATCACCCGCGCGGCGTTTTCAAAGGCCTGTTGGGGGCTGACTTCATAGCTGCCAAAGGGCATATCCAGCACCACCAGCGCCTGATGCGATCCCCGCACCACCGCTTTGCCATGGGCAATCATGGTTTCAAGGGAAACGTTTAATGTGCTGTTGTGTCCATACAAAACCATGGCCAAAGAATCCCCCACCAAAAGCATATCCACAAACGGATCCAAAAACGTGGCCATGGGATAGGTATAGGCGGTTAAGGCCACGATGGGCGTTTTTCCCTTCATCATACGCAAAACAGGTGCGGTTTTTCGTTTCATGGGATTTTTCCTTGTGGCAGAGTGGATTGTTCTATAGTCTTGGGTCAAAAAAGGGGACAAGTCAAATGAAGGCATTCTTAACACTGATTGACAGTGTGGTTTCACTGTACATTTGGATTCTGATTATCCATATTGTGCTGAGTTGGTTGATTTATTTTGGCGTGATCAACAGCGGCAATCCCCTGATTCGCGCCCTGCAGGATTTTGCCCACCGTATTACCGAGCCCGCCTTGGCGTGGCTACGCCGCCAGCAAACGCGCCTGATCCCCAAATTGAATTTTGATTTATCCCCCATTATCCTGATTTTGCTGCTGCAATTTGCGCTGAATTTGATGTGGGAGTTGACGTACGGGACTGCGTAATTGACAAATTTTTATGACCATTCTTTTGGCTTTTTTGGGGTTTTTAGTTGTTTGGTTGATTGTATTGTTCCCACTCAGGGGATGGATGCAAAAAAAACAGGGACTACCCCAAACTTGGTCTTTCAAGGCCATTTCAGAAGACGTGAAAAAGGCCAACGCAGAGGCGAAGGCGTCCAATAAAACCATTGAGGTGGTCGCTTTATGTGTCATTCCAGCAGCACTGATGGAAACGGCAGATCTTTTTTCTTCCAAAACACCAAGTGTAAAAGATTATGCTGTGTTGTCTTTCTATTTTTACTTTTTGATTCTATCAATCATTATTATCAAACAAAGTCGAACTATTGACAAACTAGAGAGTCTCTTGGTGAATCCAAACACAAAAAATGTGTTCCCTGTATCCTCACCCCCCCAGTTTCCCATACGTCAATTTTGCCAAACCATCCGCCACATCACGCCAGACCGCGCACCGGTGGCGATGCTAAAAGACGATGCCAGCCCCGTGACGGCCATTGATTGCGCTATTGAAAAAGCCCTGCGCCATTTGATTTTGGATCATTATCCCCAAGATACCCTTGTGGGGGAAGAGTTTCCCGATCACACCGGCACCACAAACACCACGTGGATCTTGGACCCCATTGATGGGACGAAGGCCTTTGTGTGTGGCAAGCCCACGTTTATGACCTTGCTTGGCCGGTTGGATGATGGCAAGCCCACCTTTGGGGCCGCGTATCAGCCGTGGCTGGATGACCTGTTTTGGACGCAAGAGGGAAAAACCCTGTATCGTCGGGCTCAGGGGGATCCGGTGGTGCTGCGGACCTCCACAGAAACAGTTTTGGCCAATGCCCGTCTGTCCACCACGTCCCCCCATTTGTTTGGGGATAGTAACAAAATGAAATTTGCGGCCCTAGAAACCTTCATCGACACCCAGCGACAGGCGGGTAAGGGTACGGGCTTTGTGACCTACGGCGGGGATGCGTACCAGTACGCGCTGCTGGCGGCGGGGACGGTTGATCTGGTGGTGGAGGATCAATTAAAACCCCATGACATTTTGCCCTTAATCCCCCTGATTCAACAGGCGGGCGGGATTGTCACGACGTGGGGCGGGGAAACCATCACGCTGGATGCCTTTGATGGGACGGTTTTGGCGGCGGCTAATCCTAGCTTGCATAGGGCTTGTCTTGAATTTTTGCGTGATGGTTGATGCGTTTTTTTGTTTTTTTTCTGCTGTCTTTTTTTGTTTCTTGCGGTGACACATCGCGGGCGGAGTCCTCTGCCCCATCCCACGCCTTGGCCCTGCATGGCCAGCCCAAATACGGGGCGGATTTTCAGCATTTTGATTACGTGAATCCCCATGCCCCCGTGGAGGGAAGCTTGAAAATGGCGGCATATGGCACGTTTGATACCCTCAACCCCTTTCTGCTGAAGGGGGTGGCGGCGGCGGAATTGATGGGGAATGTGTTTGAAACGTTGATGGTGCCTTCGTTTGATGAACCGTTCAGTCGGTATGGATTGATTGCCAAAACCGTTGAAGTTTCAGGCAATACCGTGACCTTTACCCTGAACCCAAAGGCCCGTTTTGCCGATAACAGCCCCATCACGGCGCAGGATGTGGTGTTTTCCTTTGGTATGCTGAAACAATATGGCCAGCCGGCCTATCGCAGTTATTACCGCGAGGTTGAAAACGCCGCTGCCCCGTCAAAGGATCGTGTGGTCTTTACTCTGAAAGAGGGACACAGCCGAGAATTGCCCCTGATTCTGGGCGATCTGCCGGTGATTTCAAAGGCATATTATACGGCCCATGATTTTAACAAAACCACCTTGGTTCCCCCGCTGAGTTCCGGCCCCTACCGGATAGAGACGGTTAAGCCCGGGCGCCTTTTGACATTAAAACGTCGCGCTGATTACTGGGGATGGTCTTTGCCGGTGAATCGGGGGATGTACAATTTTGAAACGCTAAGCATTCCCTATTACAGGGACAGCGTTGTGGCGCTGCAGGCGTTTAAGGGGGGGGACCATGATGTGCGTTTGGAAAACATCTCCAAACTTTGGGCCACGGCCTATGATTTTCCGGCGGTTCAGCGGGGGGATGTTGTGGTGCGGCCCGTTGAAGATGGCCGCCCCGCCCCCGTGCAGGGGTTTGTCATGAATCACAGGCGCCCCCTGTTTCAGGATCGCCGCGTCAGAGAGGCCCTGAGTCTGGCCTTTGATTTTGAATGGATCAACAAAACCCTGTTTTTTGGGACATATCGCCGCACGTTCAGTTATTTTGGGCATACGGATTTGTCGGCCACGGGGTTGCCCTCACCGGAAGAGGTTGCCTTGCTGGCCCCCTTTCGTGACCAACTGCCGCCCGAGGTGTTCACCAAACCCTTTGCCCTGCCCGTTTTGGGCACGCCGCAGGCCAGACGGGCCAGTTTGGAAAAGGCCGATGCCCTGCTAAAGCAGGCCGGATGGGTGATCAAAGACGGGGTGCGTGTGCGCTCAACCGATGGGACCCCCTTTCGGTTTGAAATGCTGATGGATGATACGACGTTTGAACGCGTGGCGGCCCCCTTTGCCCAAAACCTGAAAAAACTGGGCATTGTCATGACCGTGCGCATTGTGGACAGTGCGCAGTATCAAAAGCGGCTGGAGGCCTTTGATTACGACATGACCCCCTTTGTGTACCCCGTCAGTTTGTCCCCCGGGAATGAACAGTATGCGTATTGGGGATCGCGCTTTGCCAACGTTCAGGGGGCCCAGAACATTATGGGGATTCAGGATCCGGTGGTGGATGCCCTGACCCAAGGGCTGCTAAAGGCCACCACGCGGCAGGACCTGCAAACCTATACCCGCGCCCTGGACCGTGTGTTGCTGTGGCAGCATCATTTGATTCACCACTGGCGGCTGGGCCAATACCGCTTGGCGCATCGGGCGTGGTTAAAACATCCTGAAACGTTGCCCCCGTACAGTTTGGGATTGCCGGCGCTGTGGTGGGATGGGGGGGTGGTTGGAGAGCATCGTTAAAAATCTAGCAAATAAATTCCTG
>JBIIHL010000006.1:0-49117 GCA_044235825.1 Alphaproteobacteria bacterium
GCCATAACAGCAGGAAAAACGCCATCATAGCGGTTACAAAATCCGCATAGGCGACTTTCCATGCGCCCCCGTGGTGACCGCCCCCTTGGACCTTTTTGACTTTTTTAATAATGATATTGGGTTGATCCGCCATGATTATTTGGGCAGTTGGTCAATGGCCTGCTCCACCTCAGCAAAGCTGGGACGTACGTGGGATGGCAGGATTTTTCGCGCAAATTCAATGGATATCGCAGGGGCGCCCCCCTGAAGGTGCGCCAAAAGGCCGGCTTTGATACATTCCAAATAGGCCCCATCTTCGCTGTAGGTGGATCCAATCATGCTGGCCAGCGGGGCGCAATATCCATAGGAAACCCACACCCCCAAAAAGGTTCCCACCAAAGCGCCCCCAATCAGTTTTCCTAAAACTTCGGGGGGTTCCGTAATGGACCCCATGGTTTTAATGACCCCCAGAACCGCCGCCACAATCCCCAGCGCGGGCATACCATCGGCCATACCCTGAACGGCGTGGGCGACATTGTGCTGCTCTTGGTGGTGCACTTCCAGTTCGCGGTTCATCAAATCTTCCATCACAAAGGCATTTTCACTGCCCAGCGACACCATACGCAAATAATCACACAAAAAATCCACCGCGTGATGATCGTGATGAAACAACGGGAATTTTTGAAACAATTCACTGTCGTGGGGATTTTCAATGTCCGATTCCAGTTTTAAAATTCCCTTGGACCGGATGGTTTTAAACACCAGAAACAATAGGGACAGCAGCTCGACATAGTGCGTTTTTTTGTATTTGGGCCCCTTCATGGCGGCTTTGATGCCGGGCATAACGTTTTTCAGGACAGATTTTGTGTTGGCCGTCACAAACGCCCCAATGGCGGCCCCAACGATAATCACAACCTCAAACGGTTGCCACAAAACGGCCAAATGGCCCCCCATGGCGACGTACCCACCCAAGGTGCATCCGATAACAATAATAAACCCAACAATGACTTTCATGGAAACTCCGAATCCTGCTAGACTATAAAACCAAAACTCTATTAAGATTCTGTTGTCATGACGCAAAAACGTGTTTTCATTACAGGGGCGGCCAAACGCATCGGGGCCGACTTGGTTTATCGCTTGGCCCGCGATGGTTATGATATTGTGTTGCATTATGGATCGTCCGCGCCCGAGGCACAGGCGATCCAAAAAACCCTAGAGGCCCAAGGCCGATCCTGTTGTCTGATCCAAGGGAACCTGACAAACCCTGAGGACGTCCAAAATGTGATTCAGATGGTTCGGGCTGTGGGGCCTTTAAATCTGATGATCCATAATGCCTCTTTATTTTTGCCCGATACCTTGGCAACCGTCACGTGGCAGGGGTTGCAGGATCATCTGGCGGTGAATGCCATGGCCCCCCTGATGCTGATTCAGGGGTTGTGGGAACAGACTGACCATATCGTCACCCTTTTGGATGCCCATATCCATTGGCATCATCAGGATTTTCTCAGTTACACGTTGGGCAAGCATCTGTTGGAACGCTTAACATTGGATCTGGCCCCCACCTTGGCCCCCAGAACACGCATCAACAGCATTGCGCTGGGCCCGACACTTAAGGGTGTTCGGGAAAGCGAGGGTCATTTTCACGCAATGATTCAGAAATATAACCTGAAACAATTGTCTTCTTCGGATGAAGTTTACGGGGCCTTGATGGCTTTGCACCAAAACCCCGCCATCACAGGGGAGATTATCAATATGGACACAGCCCCCTAATCCCGATGATACGGATGATGGGTGCGGATGCATTGGGCGCGGTAAAGCTGTTCCAGAAAAACCAAATAGGCCAGCGCATGGGCCAGCGTCATTGCCCCCAAAGACAAAACATGGTGGGCGGTTTTGATCCATTCGGGATCATGGCCTTCGGCCCCGCCGATCACAAAGGTGGGCTGCGGCCAACGGGCCAAGGCGGCCGCGAATTCAGCGGTTCCCAATGTGACGCCGCCCCTGTCCAGCGCAATGACGGTGCCTTTGGCGGGCAGAATTTTGCGAATGCGATCCCCTTCATCCCGCAGGCCCGCGGGGCCTTTATACACACTGGGGGGCAGGGTGAGAAGGCTGGGGGCAGGGCGCAACCGTTTGCACAAATCATCGCACAGGGATTGATATGCCGCCGGCAGAGCATGCCCAACGCGAATCACCGTAGGGCCCTTACCCGACAATGTGGTATCCACCGTCAATATAAATCACATCCCCCGTAATGCTGGGGGCCAGATCCGACGCCAAAAAGGTCGTCGTGCGTCCCACATCATCCAACGTCACCAAATGATGGATGGGGGCCCGCTCTGCCGCCAAGGACAACAGATGTTCAAATTTCTTCAATCCCGAAGCCGCCCGCGTCATCATGGGGCCTGGGGAAATGGCATTGACACGAATGCGTTTTTCCCCCAGCTCCAGCGCCAGATACCGCACGGTGCTTTCCAGCGCCGCCTTCACAGGGCCCATCATGTTATAATTGGGCACAGCCTTTTCAGACCCATAATAGGTCATGGTGAACATGGATCCGCCGTCTTTCATCAGGGGCTCGGCCAGTTTGGCCATACGGATAAACGAATGACACGACACGTCCATGGCATTTAAAAAGCCGTTTAAGGAACAATCCACCACACGACCGTGCAAATCCTCCCGCGGGGCAAAGGCGATGGCATGCACCAAAACATCCAAACGGCCCCATGTTTTTTCAATGGCCTCAAAAACCGCCTCCAAAGATCCGGCCTGCGTCACATCACACGGCATGAATAGCGGCACCCGTAAATCAGACAGACAGGGCTCAACAAAGGTTTTGGTTTTTTCTGTTTGATAGGTGATGGCCAGCTCCGCCCCCGCCCGTGACAGCGAACGGGCAATGCCATAGGCGATGGAATGTTCGTTGGCCACGCCGATAATCAGGGCCTTTTTGCCCTTCATCAGGTCCCCGATGCGTATGTCTGAAATCTCTGTCATAAAATTATACCTCATCAAGGGTAGGGGGGAGAGCCTTTGTCAGATAGGTCAAAGCGTCAGACAAGGTCAGGGCGTCTTTGCTTTCTTCATGTTCATCAAAATCATCACAGCGTTGACACATGGCAAAACCCACATCTGAAGTTCATTCAACAGCATTCAATGTGATGGATTTTGGGGAAAAAATCAAGCGACTCTTAAAATTTGGTGGGGATAGCCAGAGTCGAACTGGCACGGCTGTTAAAAGCCGACGGATTTTAAGTCCGTTGCGTCTACCGGTTCCGCCATATCCCCTTTAGACCTTTTTGATGAAGGATGGAGCGGGTGAAGGGGATCGAACCCTCACAGCCAGCTTGGAAGGCTGGAACTCTACCATTGAGCTACACCCGCATCACGCAAAGATGCTTTTATTTGGGGCATACAGGGGGGTGGCGTCAAGGGTTTTCTTTGGATCAAGGATCGGGCCGTGTGTCTTTGCTGTTTATCATAACCATCCTAAACGGCAGAATGATCCAGCCCTGCCAGCAGTTTTTCAGCCAAACCCACGTCTTCCGCCACAACCACGCTGGCCCCCAGGGCATAGAGATCGTCGATGGAGTCTTTGTTGTGGGCCCGCACAATCAGGGGCAACGTGGGATAGTGCCGGTGAATCGTGCCCACCACATCCCGTGTTAAGGGCAGGGAATCCACCGCCAGAATGATAACAGAGGCACCGGCATTAACGGCATGATGGACATGCTGCACGTTGCGTATATCGCCGTAAAAAGCAGATATGCCCTCTTTTTGGGCATGATGAACGGCGCTTAAATGCCGGTCCATGGCCAAATGCGGGCGGTGATTGTCCTTTAGGGATTGGGCAATGCATCGCCCCACCCGCCCCAGTCCCACCACCAGAATAAAGGGGGATGGGGGATGATACGTCGCCCCCTCAGGGGCTTTGGGATCCAGAAAAGCCCTAATGTGGGGTGCCCAATGAAACACCAAGGGAGAGGTTATCATGGAAAGGGCCACCACCAGCAAAAAAAACTGGCCATCGGCAAAACTTAATAATCCCCCCGTCATCATCATGCCCAGCAAAACAAAGGCGAATTCCCCCGCTTGGGCTAAAATCAAGGCTCCCTCCACGGCCATGCCATGGGCAATCCCCCAAAAACGGGCCAAGGGATAAAACACAACAGCCTTGATCAAAAAAAGACCCACCACCGATCCCATTAACCAAAGGGGATGATCAAAAACAGCCCCAACATCAATCGCCATTCCCACAGACAGAAAAAAAATACCCAGCAAAAGGCCCTTTAAGGGCTCTAAAATCACATGAACTTCGTGGCGATAGGCTGTCTCTGCCACCACAAGGCCCGCCAAAAAAGCCCCAAGCGCAGGAGAAAGGCCAGCTTTGTGGGTGATTAACGCGGCGGCAGACACGCTCAGCAGCACAAAGGCCATCAACCATTCGCTGTTACGCGCAGCGGAAACGCTCTGCATCAGCGGACGCAATAACCAGCGACCCAGCACCATCATACTCACCAACACCAATCCGGCACTCAGCAGGGATTCCGCAATCAAAGGCCCCAAATCCTGATGATCGGAGGATTGCATGGTTAAGGCCCCCACCAAAATCAACAGGGGAACCACCGCCAGATCCTGCATCAACAGAACCGAAAAACATAAAACCCCCAGCGGCTTGGCGGTGAGATTGTTTTCCCCCATCGTTTGCATCACCATAGCTGTTGATGATAGGGCCAGACAGACCCCCAGCAGCACTGACGTTGACATAGGATGTCCAAACATCATGGATATGCCCCCAATCATGGCCCCCGTGGCCAAGATTTGCATATTGCCCAGCCCCAAAACCAGACGCCGCATATCCTGTAACCGATCCAGCGACAGTTCCAGACCGATCATAAACAAAAGGGCCATAATGCCCAACTCTGCCAGCAGAGACAGGATGTTTCCCTGATGCAGCGCAACGCCTGAAAATCCCTCTGGTGCAAGGCGAATCAATCCAAAGGGGCCCAAAAGAATACCGGCCAGCACATAACCCAAGATGGGCGGAATGCGCATTTTCTGAAACACAGGCACCATAACGCCCGCCACCATAAAAACCATGGCAGCGCTGGATAAAAACGGAGAAAGGGTATCGTTGGTCACCATGACCCCTAAAGGGTATCAAGAAACGAAAAGAAAAGCACCGCTTTTTAAAAAAGATAGAGAATCAAAAAAAGCCCCGCTCTTTTCGCAAAGAGCGGGGCAAGGTGGGCTCCATCATCTGAGCCTTATCCCTGCAACATCTGCAGGAATAACTCGGGAATTCTGTTGGCCTGCGCCGACATGGACGCGGCGGCCTGGGACAAGGTCTGTTTCGAGGTAAAGATCGTCACCTCCGCCCCAAAATCCACATCGGTAAAGGTTGCGCGAGATGCTTTTGTGTTTTCCAAAGTGATTTGGGCATTTTGAATCACAAAGCCCATCCGTGACTGAATGGCCCCCAGTTCGGCTTGGGCCTTTCCAACACGCTCGATGGCTCCATCAATTGCTTTCGATGCATCTTTTCCACCGTCTACTGTTTCTACATTCAATCCCTGAATGCCTAAATTTTCCGTGTTCATGGACACAAATTTGACGGTGATTAAATCATTGGCTTCGATGCCCACCTGAAAATCCATGGTGGTTACATCGCCCGGATCAATGGTGAACACGAGGGCATCCAGATCAGCACCAGGGTGGGGAAGGGCTCCCGTCAGCCCATCAGGATCCACACCATCTTGCAGACGCGCCACAGCCTCTTTGTTCATTTTCAGAACCAAACCATTGGTAAAGTTAATGTTGTATTCGTCCTTTGTTCCCGACCACACTTGATCCAGATCATCCAAATCGCGGGTGTAGAGTGTTCCATCTTCGTGTTCCAGATACAGCGTCGTTTTGTTGTTGGTGCTGTCATAGCGGGATGTCAGAGTATAGGTCCCCACTTCTGCCGAACCCGTGGCCTGAATCACATCATTGATGGATGTGACGGTGGTTGAGGTGTTTAGACGATTGATAATGGTGTCTTCACCCATCCGTTTGGCGGTAAAGTTTACCGGCGGGTTGGTGGCCGTGGCTGTTAAATTAAACACCGTGTCCAAATCGCTTTGCAAGGCCGCCGCCGTAACGGGGGGAAAGTTCGCGTTGGTGTTGATTTGAAAGCTGTTTTGGGGATTTTTCGTGCTGGTTAACAAAATCACAGATCCCGAAGACGCATTGTTGGCCACAATCCCCTGAAAGGTTTGATTGCCCACATCCACAGTCACCTGAAGGAGGCCTGTGGATCCAATGTCCTGAACGCGCACATCGGATACGGTCCCCTCAACCCGACCCCGCGTCAGGCTGTTGGTGATGGGGGTGGCGGAAAAATACGTCCCCGCAGCAGCAGTGGAATAACCGGCGGGAACACTGCTGGCATCAAAGATAACGTTGTTTCCTGACGTCACACCAAAAAGCCCACGAAGGTCCGTCTGCACGGCGCCACTTTGATCTGTGTTCACATCGATAAGGGCAGCACTTGTGAGGGTG
Organism: Alphaproteobacteria bacterium; assembly: GCA_044235825.1. Taxonomy (GTDB): domain Bacteria; phylum Pseudomonadota; class Alphaproteobacteria; order JAJTHO01; family CANGYM01; genus CANGYM01. The sequence goes on from JBIIHL010000006.1 coordinate 6,523, forward strand.
ATTGAATTTGCCGCATTGGTTGTGCTCACCAACGTAATGGTCCCACCGGAAGCAATATCCGAGGTTCTTTCGGCGCGAAAGGTCTGGGATCCAACATCAACCTCGATGGTCAGGGTGTCCGCAGGGGTATTGGTCCAGGTTGAGCGAGCATCATGAACCATTCCATCCACAAAGCCAGAGACAGCAATAGCCACACTGCCTTCGTCAAAACGGGTTCCCGTGATGCTGGTTAGGGCTGTCCTCGTCGCATTGGAATCCGCCGCAAATGGGTTTTTCGGTGAAATTCCCCGATCCCCCCCATCAAACAGGTTGATCCCGTTCCAGTTCGTTTGATCCACCGTGGCATCGACCTGTTCCACCAACTGGCTAACTTCCTGTTGGACAATTTGGCGTTCGTTGGTGCCTAGGGTTCCGTTGACCACCTGTGTGGCCAAAACCTTCAGACGCAGCAGAATTTGGCTGATTTGATCCAGCGCCCCGTTGGCCACCTGCAGGGTGGAGGCCCCTTGGGATGCGTTCCGAATGGCCTGATCCAGCGCCCCTTCATCCGATCGCAGTTTGTTGGAAATGGCCAAACCGGCGGCATCGTCCGAGGCCTGAACAATCCGTAAGCCCGAAGACAAACGGGAAATGGACTGTGACGTGTCGCTGACGTTTTTGTTCAAATAGCGATTCGATGTTAACGACGCCACGTTGGTTGAAACGGTAATCTGGACCATAGCATGTTTCCTTTGTCTTTGGGTCTTCCCTAGATGTTTTTGCCTTTTCTTTACGTGAAAAGGCTTGTCATCACCCTTGCAAAGGCCATGCCAAAATCAATATCAAGGATACGCGGCCAAGGTTCCCAGTCCCAGCGCGGGGTCCAGCCCAAAGCGGATGTTGGCATTTTGAACGGCCTGACCGGCGGCGCCTTTGCCCAGATTGTCAATCACCGAAACCAAAATCACATCCCCCAAATGATACCCCGCAAAGGCCCCCACATGGCACCGGTTGGTGCCGGAGACGTATTTTGTGGCCAAATGCTCGGCTTTGTGGGTTACATGGACAAACGGGGCATCGCCGTAGGCCTCCTCAAGGGTTTTTTGAATCACCCCCAAATCCCCCCCGCGCACATAGATGGTGGCCAGCATTCCCCGCACCATGGGCACCAAATGGGGCGTAAATGTCAAACGGACAGGTTTTCCCGCCGCCGCCTGACATTCCTGAACAATTTCCGGATAATGGCGATGATGCCCCAGACCATAGGCGGAAAGATTTTCCATGCGCTCAGAGGCCAACAGGGTTAAATTTGCCTTTCGCCCCGCACCGCTGATGCCGGATTTGGCATCAATGACCAGATCTGTGTCGATCAATCCCCCCCGCAGCAGGGGAATTAAGGGCAGCAAACTGGCCGTGGGATAACATCCTGGGTTGGCAATCAGGCGGGCGGTGCGGATATCGTTTTCGTACCATTCGGATAAACCATACACCGCCTGTTTTTGTAAATCCTTGGCCAGATGGGGGCCGTACCATTGTTCGTAGGTGGCCACATCCCGCAGGCGAAAATCCGCCGATAAATCCACAATCACGCAGGATGCCGGCAAAGACGCCATAACCCCTTGCCCCGCCGCATGGGGCAGACAGGAAAACACAACATCAATATCCTGAAACGACACGTCCTCCAGCTTCACCAACGTCAATGGGGATCCCAGATGGGGAAACACATCCCTTAGCGACGCCCCCGCATGGCTTTCCCCCGTCACGGCCACAACGTGAAAGGCCGGATGGGGCAACAAAAGCCGCAAAACCTCCGCCCCCGTATACCCACTGCCCCCCAGAACAACAGCGCGAAGAGGTTTAGAGGGGTGAGACAATATCATCAGGGACTCCTTTGGGGGCGGTGGAAAAAGAAACCCTAAATTATCAGGCAACAGGCCACAGGCCAACAGAAAATCGTTTCTGTGGACAGGGGCCGACTCTTGACATCCCGTGCCTTAGGTTGAAATATCATGGCTATGAAACTGATGCCTGCCGCTTTGCCCAAAATGGCCCCTCGTCTGGGTAAGGATCTCTTGACCATCCTTTTTCACGGCGATAACGAAGGCGCTATGCGCAGGGGGGTGGATCAGATCAAAGCTGCCCTGCCCACCCATACCCACACCATGCTGTATGCCGATGATATCAGGCAAACCCCCGATGTGTTGTATGATCTGATGCTGACCCCGTCGTTGATGGGGGGGGATCCTTGTGTGGTGATTCGGGCGGAATCGGGACTGTCTGATATCAGTGCCAGCGTTCTGGATCTGGGAAAACAAATGCGTTACGGCGTGATGGTGGTGGTGACGTCGGGCACGCTAAAGGCCACCCATGCCCTAAGAAAATGGGCCGAGGCCGATGATCGCGCCGCCATCGTTGGATGCTATGACGATGCCCCCGCCGCCTGCGCCGCTGCCTTGCGTCAGGGGTTGTCTGCCTATACCATTGATTCGGATGCGTGGCTGTTTGCGGAAAGTAAGGTGGCCCTAACCATGGGTTCAGTGGCATCAGCGCTGCAGACCCTGCCCCTGTTGGTGTATCCCCGCACCACCATCACGCTGGCGGATATGCGGGCGCTGGCCTTGGATCATGATGATTACGCGCGGGATTTGGCCTTTGCATATTTGCTGCGCCCCAAAACCTATCCGCAGGATTTGGCCAATTTTGTCAAAGGCCACGCCTCGGCCCAGCCCACCCCCTATATTATTGTCATTCGGGCTGTGATGGATATTTTAAAAACTCTCAATACCTTGCATCTGCACCTGAAAACCTCCCCCGCATCGCTGGATGCCGCCATGGCCGCCCTGCGCCCCCCGTTGTTTTTTAAGGACAAACCCCACATCATCGCCCTGATGAAAAAATACAACCACGCCGCCGTCCTGCGCGGCCTCGATCACAGCCTCAGTTTAGAAAAAGCCCTGAAATCCAAACCTGTCAACGTGGCGTGCTTGATGTTTGAGCATGGAGGCTGAGGGAAAAAACAGGGCAAGCCGGATGGGGCCAAGGCAGGTGAGGGGTCCCTATTATCCCCAGTATACATCCTTTGGGGGGCAGGGAAGGGGGAGTTAAGGGGATTGTTCTTCCAAAAGAATCTCCAGCTGTTTCAGCAAAACAGGGATATGAAAATTGCCTATGCTGAGGATAATGTCATGGGCGATATCATCATAGCCATGGGCCAGATGATTCCTCATGCTGATGATTTTTTGCCAAGGAATTTGGGGATTTTGCTCTCTCAAGGGGGCACTGACGCGGGTGGCGGCTTCACCAAAAATATGAATTAAACGTTGTAAAATCAATGCCGCATCAGAATCATCTTCAATACCATCCTTTCGGTAACGTTCCAATGTTTCCCCTATACGACGGCCAAAGCGGATCATATCATACAGGGCGACGCGATCATCCCGCTGGCTTTCCCTCATAAAAACCGCACATCCTTCATAACATTTTCCTCTAAATAGGGGTTTTTGGCGATTTTTTGACGAAAAGAAAACCGCACAGGCAGGCCCGTCCGCAGGCTGAGGTTCTGCTCGGCATCCAAAAGATCAAAAAACGTAAACGGGGCGGTATAATCTATCAGAATATCCAAATCACTCCACTCATCCGCATCGCCGCGGGCATAGCTGCCAAAGACGCCCATTTCTGTGATGGGGTATTTGGCCATCAAATCGCGTTTGGCGTCCTGCAAAATGGGCAAAAGGTCGTTGAGTGTTTTCATGGGTATGCTGTTGTTACCAATTCAGGCCTTTGTCTTTCAAAAACATTTCTAATGCTGCAATCATGGGCGGCAGATGATCGATGACAATACGCCATACCAAAGGATTTTCAATTTCATCATAATCATGGGCAATCACGTTGCGGCATCCAATGATTTGAACCCACGGAATATCCGGCAAGAGGGTTTTGGTTGGACCATCAACCTTTTTCGCCGCTTCACCAATAATTTGTACCGCGTGAAGCAAGGCAAATCGCCGAAGCTGATCTTCGAAATACGTGTCTTGTGTATACGGGGCAGCAAAACCCACCGCAGCGCGGGCATGATCCAACATATCCACCAGATATTGCGTGCTATCGTTCTGCCCCCTCATAAATAAACAGCCTCCTGCAAAATGCGGGGGGCCAGAAAGCGTTTTAGGCGGTTTTTGTTGACCAAATCCACGGTTGGAATGCCTGTTTTGTCCTGTAAATACAGCTGAATATCCACGATATCAAACAGGGAAAAACCATGGGTATCCATCACATACAGGATATCCAAATCACTCCGCTCATCCGCATCGCCGCGGGCGTAGCTGCCAAAGACGCCCATTTCTGTGATGGGGTATTTGGCCATCAAATCGCGTTTGGCATCCTGCAAAATGGGCAAAAGGTCGTTGAGGGTTTTCATAGGGGGTATGCTGCTGACCAATCATCCCCCAACTTTGCCACGGTTTGGGGGGGCAGGGAAGGGGATTTTTTCAACACAACCCTTTTTCCCCACCACCCCAAAAAAATTTCATAAAATTCTTGACGCATATATATATATATATATATTAAATTAAATGTTCACCCATAGCATTGCCACAATCCCGTGGTTTCCGCTTGGGCCTCGCAACAGGTCAACTACATGGCTAATCTTAAGCCCGACAATTCTGTCGACTCCTTGGCAACTCAGTTGCCTGCTCCGGCCACTCCGGACACTCCGGACATCACCTCAGAGCCTATTGTGGTAGCCACACATGTGGTAGCCACACAGTTGTTGGCAACCGTAGCAGTAGCAGGCGGTTTGGCGCTCTTGATTATAGGAGTCGTCAACAACTGGAACGGGATGAGAACAACAGCTGTAACCACAGCTGTTTCAGCATCTCAGGGGTTAGGGGGGTTAGGCCGCCTGAACACTCTGTGGCCATCCACCGCGGAGGCGCGGGCGGGGTGCCAAGTCCTCGGCGGGGTCCCAACCTGGAGCCCCCGGGGACTCAGCATCTTCACCCCCGAAGGGGGGTGGTGCGGCTACATGAAGGCCGAAGGGGCTTGGCATCTCTATGGCTCCCACTACGGGTCAACAGTGAAACACAGTTTCCCGGGACGGGAACTCCCCGATCCAATTCAGAGATGAAACCCACACCCCCCCCTCGGGGGGGGGTTACCCAGACCCCTACTCCTCGAGAGAAGATCACTCTTCAAACGAGGGTAGGGGCTTTCTGGTTTCTTGGGCCTGCAGGTAATCGCTTTGTTTCAGCTCGATGTTCAATCCCAAAGCGCGGATTTCTTTGATCAATACGTTAAAGGACTCAGGGATACCGGTTTGGAACGTGGCATCGCCCTTGACGATGGATTCGTAAACCTTGGTCCGGCCGGCCACGTCGTCGGATTTGATGGTCAGCATTTCCTGCAGAGTATAGGCGGCGCCGTAGGCTTGCAGGGCCCAGACCTCCATCTCCCCAAAACGCTGGCCCCCGAATTGGGCCTTTCCACCCAGCGGCTGCTGCGTCACCAAGCTGTACGGCCCAATGGACCGCGCGTGAATTTTATCATCCACCAGATGGTGCAGCTTTAACATGTAAATATAGCCCACGGTCACGGGACGATCGAACTTTTCCCCCGTGCGGCCATCATACAACGTCACCTGACCGGACCCATTCAGACCGGCTTTTTCCAGCATCTGAACAATCTCGGCCTCTTTCGCGCCATCGAAAACCGGCGTGGCCATGGGCACACCCTTTTTCAGGTTGTGGCAGAGTTCCTTCAGGTCATCCCCATTCATGGCGTCGATTTCGCCCTGTGTTTCGGCATCGGGATACAGGGTTTTCAGGTGCGCTTTGACCTCTTTCTGCCCCTTGTCCTTATCCAGAGACGCAATCATCTGCGCCACCTGACGGCCCAAACCGCCTGAGGCCCAGCTGAGGTGGGTTTCCAAAATCTGGCCCACGTTCATACGCGAGGGAACCCCCAGCGGGTTTAACACGATATCCACCTGCGTGCCGTCCTCAAGAAACGGCATGTCCTCCAGCGGCATGATGCGGGACACAACCCCTTTGTTCCCGTGACGACCGGCCATTTTGTCCCCAGGTTGGATTTTGCGTTTCACGGCGACAAAGACCTTAATCATCTTCATCACGCCCGGTTGCAAATCATCCCCGCGCTGCAGTTTGTCGACCTTATCGTTAAATCTGGCGTTGATTTCGCGCAGGCTGGCTTCAAATTCCTGATTCAGGGTGGCGATGCGGTCCATGACCACGGCATCCTGAATCACAATTTTGGACCATTGGTTTTTGGGCATGGCATCCAGCGCGGCGGCATCCAAAGCCTGTCCGCGTTTGGCGCCTGTGGCTTTTTCCACAACCTGCCCCGCCAACCAAGAGGCCAGACGGTCATAATAGCTGGTTTCAATGATGCGGCGCTGCGTATCCCGCTCCCGCGCTAGGGCATCAATACCGGCTTGCTCCAGCGCCACGGCCCGCTCGTCCTTGTCAATACCGGTGCGGGAGAAAATCCGCACCTCAACCACCGTCCCCGTCACCCCGGGCGGCAGGCGCAGGGATGTGTCGCGCACATCGCTGGCTTTTTCCCCGAAAATGGATCGCAGCAGTTTTTCTTCGGGTGTTGATGGGGTTTCCGCTTTGGGCGTTACTTTCCCAACCAAAATATCCCCGGGCTTCACTTCCGCCCCGACATACACAATACCGGCTTCGTCCAGATTACGCAGGGCCTCTTCGCCCACATCCGGAACATCGCGGGTAATGTCTTCCTGACCCAGCTTGGTATCGCGGGCCATGACCTCGAACTCTTCGATGTGAATGGATGTGAAAACATCATCGCGCACAATGCGCTCGGACAGCAGAATGGAATCCTCGAAGTTATACCCATTCCACGGCATGAACGCACACAATACGTTGCGTCCCAAGGCCAATTCGCCCAAATCGGTGGACGGTCCATCGGCGATGATGTCACCTTTTTTGATGCCATCGCCCACCTTCACCACCGGTTTCTGGTTGATGCAAGTGTCTTGGTTGGATCGCTGGAATTTCCGCAGGTTGTAAATGTCTACCCCAACGCCCGTGGCGCCGTCGTCTGTTTTTAAAACAATACGCTCTGCATCCACACGGTCCACGATCCCATCGCGGCGGGCCACAACAACCACACCGGAATCACGGGCCACAACGGCCTCCATGCCTGTCCCCACCAAGGGGGCCTCGGACCGCAGCAACGGCACGGCCTGACGCTGCATGTTGGATCCCATCAGGGCGCGGTTGGCATCGTCATTTTCCAAAAACGGAATCAGCGACGCCGCCACAGACACCAGCTGCTTTGGTGAAACGTCAATATAATCAATGTCTTCACGGCGGGCCAAAATGAACTCACCGGCTTTGCGACAGGTGATCAGCTCGTCGGCAAAACCGCCCTGATCATTCAGGGCCGCGTTGGATTGGGCGATGGTGTAACGGCTTTCTTCCAGCGCCGACAGGTAATCCACAACAAGGGATACCTTGCCGTCGATCACTTTGCGGTAGGGACTTTCGATGAACCCATAGCGATTGATGCGGGAAAAGGTCGCCAAAGAGTTAATCAGACCGATGTTCGGCCCCTCTGGCGTTTCGATGGGACAAATCCGGCCGTAGTGGGTGGGGTGAACGTCCCGAACCTCGAACCACGCCCGCTCCCGCGTTAATCCACCAGGGCCTAGGGCCGAAAGACGGCGTTTGTGGGTAATTTCCGACAAAGGATTGGTCTGGTCCATAAACTGGGACAACTGCGAGGATCCAAAAAATTCCTTCACCGCCGCCACAACAGGCTTGGCATTCACCAGATCATGGGGCATGGCTGTTTCCAGCTCCACCGCGCCCATGCGCTCTTTAATGGCCCGCTCCATCCGCAGCAAACCCAAACGGTACTGATTTTCAATCAGCTCGCCCACCGAACGCACACGACGGTTGCCCAAATGGTCAATATCATCCACTTCGCCGCGGCCATCTTTCAGATTGATGATGGTGCGAACAATTTCAATAATATCATCCTTCTGCAACACCCGCACAGTGTCCGGCGCATTTAATCCCAAACGGGCGTTCAGCTTCACACGACCAACGGCGGAGAGATCATAACGCTCTTCGTCGAAAAACAGGCTGTTAAACAGGGCTTCTGCAGCCTCATATGTGGGGGGCTCGCCTGGGCGCATGACGCGGTAAATGTCTGCCAAGGCCTCTTCGCGGCAATAGTTTTTATCGGCCATCACCGTGTTCAAAATGTGGGGGCCATATTTAATATAGTCGATGTCCAGCAAATAAAGGTCCTTGAGTCCTTTTTCGGCCACCAATTCCAACACAGAAGCATCCACCTCCTGACCCGCATCGGCCAGAACAATCCCCGTGGCTTCATCAATGATATCCAGCGCCAAAAAGCCACCAATTAAGCCTTCGGGATTGACAAAAAGGGAGGAAAAGTTTTCCTTCTCCAACTCTTTCATCAAACGCGGCGTCATTTTGGTGCCAGCGGGCAGGCGAACTTCACCCGTTTTGGCGTCCACCAGATCATGAATCAACTTCACCCCGCGCCATTTTTCAGGCACGAAGGACGTCTGCCATCCGCCCTTGCAAACGGTGTAGTGTGTGTGGGTGTAAAAGGTGTTGAGGATATCCAGCGCCGACAGTCCCTGCGCTTCGTAAGGTGCCAAAGGCCCCTCAGCCCGCTTTTTCGCCGTAGCTTCATTATCCAGACACATCAAAAACGTCGTCACCGGCAATTTACGGCGGCGATCAATACGCACATACAAAATGTCTTTGGCATCAAATTCAAAATCCAGCCACGACCCGCGGTAGGGGATCACACGGGCATTGTAAAGATATTTTCCCGACGCATGGGATTTCCCATTGTCATGATCAAAAAACACACCAGGGGATCGGTGCATCTGCGACACAATCACCCGCTCGGTCCCGTTCACCACAAACGTCCCGTTTTCCGTCATCAGAGGAATGTCCCCGACGTAAACCTCTTGTTCCTTAATGTCGCGGATGGAGCGGACCCCTGTGTCCTCATCCAAATCCCACACCACCAGACGCAGAGTCAAACGCAGGGGGCACGCAAAGGTAATCCCGCGCTGCTGACATTCCTCAACATCATATTTGGGCGCGTCAAAGTCATACGACACATATTCCAGCTGCGCCCGATTGGCATAATCCGCGATGGGAAAAATGGACTGAAACACCTCGTGCAGGCCGACCCGCAAACGCTCGGCGTGGGGAATATCCATCTGCAGAAAATGGGCACACGAATTCCGCTGCACCTCAATCAAGTTCGGCATGTCCACAACTTGGGGGATCTTTCCAAAACTCTTACGAAGACGTTTGCGCGAAGTGAACGAAGCAGCCATACGGGTAAACACTCTCTAAAAATCACAACAAAGAGGGAAGGGGGGACAGGCCCAAACAGATCCAAAAAAAGAAAAACGCATAGAACCCAAAGGGCACGCCTGTCAAAACGATGATACGACACACGTTATGACACAGTCGCGCCCTTTGGGCAACACGTTTTAATGGCCGCCTACTTAATTTCGACTTTGGCGCCAGCGGCTTCGACTTTTTTCTTAATGTCTTCCGCTTCTTCTTTTTTCACGGCTTCCTTGATGGGCTTGGGGGCCGCTTCAACCAAGTCTTTGGCTTCTTTCAGACCCAGACCCGTGATGGCGCGAACTTCCTTGATCACGTTGATTTTGTTGTCACCGGCAGCGACCAAAATCACATCAAACTCTGTTTTTTCCTCAACGGCAGCAGCCTCGCCGCCACCAGCAGGGGCAGCCGCCACAGCCACAGGCGCGGCCGCAGAAACACCCCATTCGTCTTCCAGTCTTTTGGCCAGCTCAGCAGCCTCCAGAACCGTCAAAGCGGAAAGATCTTTAATCAAAGCGTTCAATTTATCAGACATAAAAAACTCCTATAGATGGTCTGAGAGGGAAGGTTACTTTTTGCTGTAGGCTGACAAAAGCCGCGCCAGCTGCGCAGCCGGTGCCTGAACAACACCTGCAATTTTTGTGGCGGGGGCCTGAATCAGGCCGATCAACATACCCCGCAGAACATCCATGGACGGCAGCTTGGACAGCGTGCGCACATCCTCGGCAGACAACAGTCGGCCATCCATCACGGCACTGAGAACCTGAAGATGATCAGGAAATTTCTTTTCCTCATCCACCAACACCTTGCACAGGACCACGGGATCTTGGCCTGTTATAATAGCGGTGCGACCAACAAAAGCAGGGGTTAAAACTTCGCAAGCGGTGCCCTGAACGGCCAGACGGCACAGCGTGTTTTTGGACACCTGCAGCGACCCCCCCGCATCCCGCACAGCGCGGCGCAGGCCCAAGGAATTGGCCACCGTATAATCGGTTTTTTTCACCACAATGATGATTGAGGCAGACGAAACGGCCTCTTTCACAGCGGCAATATAGGCGGGTTTTTCTGAACGTAACATAACTTTCCCCAAAACAAACACAGTCCAAAAAACGATGCAGGGGAGGGCGAATCAAAACACAAAGGGCCGCCAAACAGGTGGGCCTAAAAGGTTTTTTTTCAACATCTCGTGCGGGCTTTACGTTTTTAAAAACCTTAAAAACACCGGCAGTCTGCAACGTTTTTTCAAAAACAGGAGCGCTACATAGCACAGCGGGGCAGGGGGGCGCAAGATCTTTTTTAAAACCATTGCATCCCCCCCAAAATCTGTTACCTGTTACCTGTCACTTGTAACCTGTTCCCTGATTCCCGTCATGAAAGAAACCCATCCCCTCCGTCATGTTGATCCTGTGATTGCGGCCAAGGCCAGAACGCTCTCTGATGCCTTGCCCTATATGCGCCAGTATGCTGGGCGTACCGTGGTCATTAAATTTGGCGGCCATGCCATGGGGGAGGAAAGCCTGACCGAGGCCTTTGCCCGTGATATTGTCCTGATGAAACAGGTGGGTATGAACCCCGTGGTGGTTCACGGCGGCGGCCCCCAGATTGGCGCCATGTTAGAGCGCTTGAAAATCAAAAGCGAATACATCGACGGCCTGCGCGTTACCGATGCCGCCACGGTGGAGATCGTGGAGATGGTCCTGTGCGGATCCATCAACAAAAGCATCGTCAGCGCCATCAACAGGGCAGGGGGTCACGCCGTGGGTCTGTCCGGCAAAGATGGACAGTTGATTGAGGCCCGCAAACTGCGCCATCGCCCCACACAAAAAACAGACTCCAACATTGAACGCCTGCTGGATCTGGGCTTTGTGGGGGAGCCGACTTTTGTCAATCCCCACGTTCTGGACGTTTTGGCTGAATCCGACATCATTCCCGTCATTGCCCCCATTGGGATGGACCCGAATGGCCAGACCTATAACATCAACGCCGACACCGCCGCTGGGGCTATTGCTGAGGCCATGGAGGCCACGCGCCTGCTGCTGCTGACCGATGTGGTGGGGGTTTTGGACAAAGACAAAACCTTGCTGCCCAAAATCACCCTGAGCCAAGCCCAAAAAATGATCGAAAACGGCACCATCACCGGCGGCATGATTCCCAAAATCCAAACCTGCCTGCACGCCATATCCCGCGGCGTTGGCGCCGCCGTTATTTTGGATGGCCGCATTCCCCACGCCCTGCTGCTGGAAACCTTCACATCAGAGGGGGCAGGGACGATTATTATGGAGGGGTAGGGGGACCCAAAAAAATCATCCATTCTGGCATTCTAGGTATTTGGCAGCAACTGCTGGGGCCCGCACAGTGCCACCAGCACCCAGTCCCAAGGCATCAGCAGGATGATCCATAGGAAAATCACGGTAACATTGAACTGTTGTGTCGGGCTGGCCCACCAAACTGCACCCCGTTGCAACACGATACAATGCCGCCACAATAGGGCCTGTGCCGTCTTCATTATTTCTTGAGCCAGACTCCCCTGGTATAAACCCAGCACTAATGGCAATTTGGTCAGTCAACTTGGTGACATTAGTGACCCCAAGATTAGAGGGTAAGCTATCATCCGGATGCACCTTCAAAACCGTGGGTATGCCTTTATTGCTCTGCCCATCATAAATCAGCCATCCCCCCTGAACGGCAAAATGTTCCCTTTCTTGAGCCCGATGAAGATCCGTCATCCCCTCCAAAGGGGCACCTGTGGCATACACAACATGACCACCGGTGGTATTAAACGTTACACCCCCTTGTGTGTGTATTTGGCCATTGCCTACCTCTGTCACATGTGTGTTGTTATGAATTTGACCGCCGTTTTCGCTTATAAAGCGCCGCAGATACCGCTGCAAAGCCTCTATATTTATGGCGCCTCCCCGAACCTCTACAGCGCCGGCTATGGTCTCTAATGTTAAATCAGGCCATTCTTTTTTGACCTCTTCAGCCGTCATTTCTCGAACAATATTACCTAGGCCACTGCGTTTTTGTTGTTCAACAACGGCTTGCAAAGCCTTTTCATCACCCAACACAACCCGAACGGGGGAGGCCTTGATAAAAACTTCGTCTAATTCTTCTTGGGATTGAAAAAGGAGATCGTTCGTTTTGCCTCGATCTATAAGCGCTTGATGCACAGAGCGAATCAATTCCCACCCCTTTAAACCGGCGATATTCAGGCCGTAGGCCTCAAGCTCCCGCAGGGCAGAATCCACCGGCCGTGTTCCATCCGCTTGTCTCTCTAGTGCGGCCAATGTTTCCCCAGAAAGTGACCCACCCTGTTCGTTCCAAAGGCGGATCATGTTAGGATCTGTTGGACCGGCTTCTGTTGTTGATAGCTGTCTTACTGGGCTGTTATGACTGGTTCCAATCGGATCGTTAGAATCCGGAGAATCCGCATCGTAGACTGTGACAGAATGCCCCGAAAGGATTGCATAATAAGCCATCATCAACCCAACAACGCCACCGCCAATGATATGAATGGGTTGTTCATTGCGTTGTACTGGGCATGCCAAGGCAGTGGCGGGACTGGCTGATTGACGAACAGAATTAACCACTTCTGTAACGGCTGCATCCATAGCGTCTTTACAGTCCTCTGCGGCCATGGCCTGTCCAACAACAGAAACCTTATCTGACACAAGAGACGTATAGGCCTCTCTATGTGCAGGCGCCCCATCAATGACCAATTTCCCCAAGTTGGGCCAGTCAGAGAGGGCTCGGGCAGCATCAACACTGATTCCCCGTGGAGATACACAAACCACGTGGGCCCCTGACGCAAGCGTGCACACCCCATTGGGAAAAATGTCACGTTTATTCAGGGCATATCCGTCACGATTCGACGTGGAAATGGCAACGGCATTGGCATTTTTCACTGCTGCCGCCGCGGTGTTTGAAAAAACAATTCGGCCTGATTTTAATAATGATGGAAAATCAATGCTTAATTCAAATGTTTCTGCCAAATTCTGCAACCGTTGGGCTTCTCGTGCTTGATCGTTGACCGTTGAGGTTCTGGGGGTAAAAATGTGCGCTGTGCCGTTTGATTGGCTTAAAAATGCCTGTAATGCATAAAAATGATTGCCACCCATCCCGATAAAAGCCACCTTTTTGGTGGATGCAGAAAGATTAAGGTTTTCTGCACTATAGGCCCCAACAAAGGGGGCATTAGCTCTGGGCGTGTTTAGGACCCAAATCCCGTTTTCCCTCGCCGCATCAAGATCAATGCTTTCTAAACCCGTGCCACGACGAACAATAACCGATCCTGCGGGTAAATGGGCCATCATCTCTGCGGTAACAGCGTGACTGCCCACGACCACAATACGAGGCCGCTTTTTTGCAGATGCGTCTTTTAAAACATCCTTTAAGTTTTGTTCTGGCGATAGGGTATCTGCACCCTCAATAGTTCCCGTTAGGTCCAATAGAGGCCATTGGGGGCTACCAGATAAACTCTCCGCTGTTACGGGAAAAAACCCATCTGCATTCGCCATAATAATAAAGCCCCACGTTATAAAAATAACTACATTTGTTTTATAATGGAAAAAAATAACACAAATGTTTTTTCTTGACAATGGCAAATATCACATTCATAATAAATACTGAAACAAATGTATTTTTATGCTGAATCGCATACGTGTCCAGTTGCCCTATTGGCCAAAAGCCCTTCAGAAAGCTGGGGAATATTTAGTCAACAATCCCCATGAACTGGCGATGATGTCGCTTCGGCAATTGGCTGATAAGGCTGGTGTTTCTCCCGCGGCCATGGTGCGTTTGGCGAAAGTGTTGGAGTATGAGAATTTTTCATCCCTGCAAACAGAATACAGAATGCAGTGGCGCAATCACGAGGCCAGTGCCTATGCCAAAAGAGCCAGTGAGGTTGTTACCGATACACCCGTAGCAAACACACTGCTCTCGGCCCTTGGAAACGCGGATATTCATAATATTCAGGAAACATTATCACAGATTGATCACAGCGCCTTTGAGCAGATGATCGAAACATTTTCCAGATGTAAAAACCTCTATGTTATTGGCATGCGTCAAAGTGCCAGTCTTGTCTCCGCCTTTAGTTACAGCTGTGGATTGTTTACTGACAAAATTATTCCTCTTACAGAAGAGAGCGTCATGGTTGATACGTTACGATATGTGCATCCGGATGATGCTGCGCTTCTTATTGCTTTTACCCCTTATGCCGTACCCACTGTTGCCGCGACAAAGTATTTACGAGAAAAAGGCATCAAACATTCTATCATCAGCGATGCTGTTACACACCTGTCCGCCAGCGCTGAGTGTACAATAAAAACAGGGCGCCAAGGCACAATGTATTTGGCCTCGATGACGGCGGGTATGATGGTGATCCAAGCTGTTGTTATGGCACTTATTCAAAAAATAGGCCCAACCGCTATTGATGCTTTGACAGATTCAGAGCAACACCTAAAAGATTTTAAGGCATTCTACACACCGTTTGGATCATAGAAAAAGGGCGCTTTCTAAGGGTGTTCTCGTGCTCAGCAAGACCCCAAAGGGAACAACGCTATTTTTTCGCCATCAAATCCCGAATTTCCGTCAGCAAAACCTCTGTTTGGGTTGGGACGGCTGCGGCGGCCTCTTCCTCTTTCATCACTTTGCTTTTCAGTTTATTGACCTGTTTGATCAAAACAAAAACGGCAAAGGACACAATCAAAAACTGAATCACCGCATTCAAAAATTTTCCGTAGGCGATGGGACTGGCCCCTGCATCTTGGGCGGCCTTGAGCGTAGGATAGGTTTGATCCCCTGATAAAGCTATAAAAAAGTTAGAAAAATCAATGCCACCAATCAAAACCCCCAGCGGCGGCATCAAAATATCGTTGACCAAACCATTGACTACACCCGTAAAGGCCGTGCCAATGATGATCCCTGTGGCCAAATCGATCATGTTGCCACGGGCAATGAATGTTTTGAATTCTTGAAAGAAGGACATAAAAAACCCCGCACGAAATGAAAAATCATCCTAAAGACTTTTGATGGGGGAGAAAAGCAAAAAAAAGTCACATAAGCCTAGGAGAGCGACGCTAGGCGCCATTGGCAGGTCAGCAGGGCACGACGCAGTGCCAAGCCCCCGTCATCCTAGACCCCCTGATACTGTCACCAGTGCGGGGCGGATGATGCGGTCATGCATGCGATATCCGGCCTGAATCACCCGCACAATATGCCCTTCGGGCACGGTATCGCTGGGCTCTTGCAGCATGGCTTGGTGCAGATTGTGATCAAAGGCCTCCCCCACCGGATTGTATTTTAGTACCCCATGTTTTTCCAAGGTGGAAAGCAACTGTTTCGCGGTTAAGGTGATGCCGGTGACAAAGGTTTCCACCGCAGATCCCCCTTCAGATTCAGGAACATGGGCAAGAGCCTGATCAAAACTATCCGCCACCGTCAGCAGATCTTTGACAAAGCCAGAGACGGCGAATTTGATGGCCTCTGATTTTTCCCGATCCATCCGTTTGATGGTGTTTTCCCGATCCGCAAGGGCGCGGAGCAGATCCATCTCGGCTTTTTCAAGGCGTTCTTGCAGTTGGGAACGCTCATCCGATTCTGACGGCACAGGATTTTCAGGATCAGGGGATAAAGATTCTGCTTCGGGGGTGATTTTTTCCGAAGATGAAAAGGTGTCTTGAGCGGTCATTATGCTGTCCTTTGTTTGTTTGGGGAAACTCTGGGGTGCATGTTAACGATCAATCTCGCCAAAAACAATATCCAAAGACCCAATGATGGCCACAACATCCGCCAGCATGTGACCACGACTCAGGAAATCCAGGGCCTGAAGAAACGCAAACCCTGGGGCGCGAATTTTGCAGCGGTAAGGTTTGTTGCTGCCATCGGCAATCAGGTAAACCCCGAACTCCCCTTTGGGGGCTTCGGTGGCGGTGTAGGTTTCTCCGGCGGGAACGTGGTACCCTTCGGTGTAGAGTTTAAAATGATGAATCAGCGCCTCCATCGAGGATTTCATTAGGGCGCGGGGGGGGGGACTGATTTTGTGGTTTTCAAAATGCACGGGGCCCTCGGGCATGGCCTCTATACACTGGTCAATGATGCGCAAAGACTGATACATTTCCTGAATCCGCACCAAATAGCGATCATAACAGTCCCCATGTTTGCCAATGGGCACATCAAAATCCATTTGATCGTAGACGTCATAGGGCTGGGCTTTGCGCAGATCCCACGGCACGCCGCTGGCCCGCAGCACAGGGCCCGTCATCCCCCATGCCAAAGCATCATCCCGCGAAAACACACCAATATCCACCGTGCGCTGTTTAAAGATCCGGTTTTCCGTCAGCAGCCCCTCCATATCCTGAATGGTTTTGGGCAGGGCGTCGATAAACGTTTTGATATCCTCCAGCAAGCCAACGGGTAAATCCCGATGCACACCCCCAGGGCGGAAATAGGCCGCGTGCAAACGGGCGCCGCAGACACGTTCGTAAAAGCCCATAATCTTTTCGCGTTCCTCAAACGCCCACAAAAACGGCGTCATGGCCCCCACATCCAGCGCAAAGGTCGCAATGTTTAGCAGGTGATTCATAATCCGAGTTAACTCGGCATAAAGCACCCGAATATACTGGCCCCGCGGGGGTGGGGTGATGCCCAGTAACCGCTCCACCGCCAAGGCAAAGGTGTGTTCCTGCCCCATGGGGGAGACATAATCCAAACGGTCGAAATAGGGAACGGATTGCAAATATGTTTTGTATTCAATCAGCTTTTCTGTGCCCCGATGCAGCAGGCCAATGTGGGGATCGGCGCGTTCAATCACCTCTCCATCCATTTCCAGAACCAAGCGCAACACGCCATGCGCCGCAGGATGCTGAGGGCCAAAGTTAAGGGTCGTGGTTTTCTTTTCCTGCATAACACATCACCGCTGGAACGTTATAGAGCATCTTATCCTCCATTTGCTGCAAAATGTCGATAGGGTGTTTTGGGGACAGGGGAAGCCTTTCCGATCTTCCTCTCTCTCTGCCCTTTAAGGGGGGTGGCTTAGGCTTTCTTAAAGAATTGCATCTTATAGTCAAAGATCATCTGTGACCAACCGCAGGGGAAGCACCGTACTATGATGCAAGTGAAGGTTATTGAATGCCATCAGCAGGGGATGTTGTCCCTAGAGGGATTGCCTGATCTTCTGTCTTCCCAATTTTTTGTTCACAAACATGATGTTTTTGCAGTGGATAAAGAGGGAAAACAGGCCATCTGGCTGCAAAATTATTACCGCATGAATCCCCCCCCTGTTTTGGTGGGCAGGGGCAATGTGGAAATGTCCCCGCTGGCCATTTTATCCCTGTGCCGCAAAGCAAGTTTGGATTTTTTAAAGGAAATTCAGGAATCCCTAAACCGGCACAAGCAAAGCATTGCCCACATCAAAAAGGCTGTTCATGTTCCCATGGGGGGACAAGTTTGTATTGAGCCGGCGCATTTTCTTTTGGAGCCTTCGGACAAAGATGTTCTAATGACGTTGGTCCGGCAAGGGGAGCAGGGGATTTTGGTCCTTGATAACATCGTGCCCCGCAAGGGGGATACCCTGACGGCGGAATTGTTTGCTGAGAAAAAAGCCATTTATTATCATGACGCCACTGCTTTAGCCCATGACGTGCTTGCCTTTCATCTGCGCGATCATCCAGAGGATTCAGGGCACGAGATTCATGTGTTGATCAAAGTGCAATTTTAAAACGCTTATGGCCCGACCAATCCCCGAGGGTCAAAACGCAACAGAAGGGTTTTCCACGTTTTGTATTGATCCTGCGGCAAAGGGAAAGGCTGACAACGTGGGTCCAAAACAGCCCTGAGGGCATTTTCCTCGGCCACACGAACAGCCCGATTTCCGCCGGCTTGGGAATCCACAATTTTGGCCTGCGCAACGGTGCCATCCCGATTCATTTCAACGCGAACCGACACAACCAAGCTGGCCGCATCACGGGATCCGGCCTGAACATTCCAACATCCTGAAAGTTGGCTTTGGAATTTAGATAAGACGTCCTGTCCCACAGCCTGAGCCAGTTCCTCAGAATCTGCGGCGTCCGGTGATGCATCATCAGTGGGGCGCATCAATTCAGAAGGGGGATCTTCGGTTTTGACGTCGTTTAAAGCCTGCTTCATGCTTTCTGCAAAGGATAACGCTTTTGTTTTTTTGGCGGGTGCCTTTTTGGTCTCGGTTTTTTCAGGTCTTTTGGGCTTTTCGGGCTTGGGGGCCGGCGTTTCGTCTTTTTCAGGGGAAACATCCCGCAGCAAACGCTCTGGCTTCGGGGCAACGTCAGGTTTGGGCTCGGGCTTCACCTCGGGCTTAGGAAGGGGTTTTAGATCAGGTTTGGGGATGGGCTTAGGTTCTGGTTTAGGCTCAGGCTTTGGCTCTGGCTTCGGCTCTGGCTTCGGTTCAGGCTTAGGTTCAGGTTTGGGTTCCGGCTTAGGCTCTGGTTTCGGTTCAGGCTTGGGTTCTGGTTTCGGCTCTGGCTTAGGTTCAGGCTTTGGCTCTGGCTCAGGCTTAACGTCTGGTTTTGGCATGGATTTGGGTTGGGGTTTTGGGCGCCCGGGACGGGTGGTGGCTTTTTGAAACGCGGCTTCGGAGATGATCTCACCTTGCAGGGTCAGGGGTTTGGGCGGCATGACCCGCAAAGAGGGATTTAAAAAAATCACCAGCAGCAGCAACAGATGCAATCCCAATGAATAGTAAAACGCGCGACGCATGACCAAGTCCGTCTAAAAAAACGCCCTTACCATACCATGCTCAGGCAGGGACGAAATAGTTTTTATGGGTCCAAATGTAACAATCATCACTTTATTTTTAGAGACATTCGCGATATACTGAAAATTAAGGAATCTCTTGAATGAAACCCTTTTTTTCTCAGGTGACAAGCAGCAGGTTGTTTATGAAAATCCTCGCTTTTTTTGTTGTCTCATGTTTTTTTTCCTCTTTGGCTTTGGCGCAGGGGTTGTCCGTTCAGTCTTTTGATGGCGCGGGAAAGGGGTCTCAAGCCTCTTCTGCAACCCTAGGAGGGGATTACCAGAAACAGCAGCAAGCCGCAGCGGCGCCTTCTTACCAAGACACACCCTTGGCAAGAGCCCAAGAATACCGTGGATATAACGGTCGTAATTTGGAACAATCGTTTTATCGGTGTAAATTTGAATCCTTTCGAACGGCCCCCCCAGGGGATCAGAATCGTGGCATTTTGGAAAAAATGCGTATCCGTATGTACATTATGGATACCTGTATGAATTCAGAAGGGTTTTTTCGTCAGAAAAAGAGCTTTGGCTTAGACCTTAATTATCTGACGTCGGCGGATTTCATTGTTTCTACGCCTAAAAACTGATGCCTGAATCAGGTAGTAACAGGTCACAGGTTTTTTAAACCGTGATTTGTTTCCTGAAAATTGGCAAAGCGTCTTCTCTCTGGTTTGATTTTATGAGATACTTAAAACGCATGATTTTTCAAGGATAAGCCATGGCAGACACCATTTTGATTTTTGATACAACGCTCAGGGATGGGGAACAATCCCCCGGGGCCTCCATGACCTTGGGGGAGAAGGTTCGTATTGCCCTCGCCCTAGAGGCCATGGGGGTGGATATTATCGAGGCTGGCTTTCCCGCCGCCAGTGCGGGGGATTTCGAGGCCGTTTCCACCATCGCCCACACCGTGAAAACCAGCCGCGTGGCCGCGCTGGCACGGGCCAAAACGGTGGACATTGAATCGGCAGGGGCGGCCCTGCGCGGGGCCACGTGTCCCACGCGGATTCATACCTTTTTGGCCACCAGCCCCCTGCATATGAAGCATAAATTGAATATGACCCCTGATCAGGTTTTATCCGCCATCACGGAAAGTGTGACGTTGGCCCGCTCCTTGGTTGAGGATGTGGAATGGTCCGCTGAAGATGCCGTGCGCAGCCAGCGTGATTTTTTGTTCCGCGCTGTGGAAACCGCCATTAAGGCCGGAGCCCGCACCATCAACATCCCCGATACTGTGGGCTATGCCTTGCCCCAAGAATATGGCGATTTGATTGCCGCCATCAAAAATACGGTGCCCAACATTGATCTGGCGGTGTTATCCACGCATTGTCACAACGATTTGGGGCTGGCGGTGGCCAACACCTTGGCCGGCGTTCAAAACGGGGCGCGGCAGGTGGAATGCACCATCAACGGCTTGGGTGAACGTGCTGGGAATGCCGCGATGGAGGAAATTGTCATGGCGATGAAAACCCGCCATGATCTGCTGCCCTATCGCACAAACATTGATACCACGCATATTATGGGGGCGTCCCGCTTGGTGTCCGGCGTCACCGGATTTGTGGTACAACCGAATAAGGCCATTGTGGGCGCAAACGCCTTTGCCCATGAATCAGGAATTCATCAGGATGGCATGTTAAAAAACGCCCAAACCTACGAAATTATGACGCCGGAATCTGTGGGGTTGTCGCGCTCTTCCTTGGTCATGGGAAAACATTCGGGACGGGCGGCGCTGCGGGATAAGCTCACCGCGCTGGGCTATCGTTTGTCGGATGAGGAATTAACAGAGGCCTTCGCCCGTTTTAAAGCCATCGCCGATAAGAAAAAACAAATTTTTGATGAAGATCTGATTGCCTTGGTGGACACCCAAAGGGGGCAGGCAGACGAGGCCATTCGCCTGCACAGTTTGCACGTCACCTGCGGCACCACGGATCGGCCAGAGGTTCGTCTGGCCCTGTCCATCAACGGCCAGATCAGGGAAACCCAAAGCACAGGCACGGGCCCCGTGGATGCAACGTTTCGCGCCATTGGGCAACTGGTGCCGCATCAGGCGACCTTGCAACTGTATCAGGTTCACGCCGTGACCCAGGGCACCGATGCACAGGCCGAAGTGACTGTCCGTTTGGAACAACAGGGCACCACCGCCCACGGATCCGGCGCCAACATAGACACACTGGCGGCCAGTGCCGAGGCCTATTTACAAGCCCTGAACAAACTGCAAGCCAAGGTCCAGCGCATTGGATGTCTGGCGGGATAGGTGGGTGATGATAGACTTTGATTCCCTCAGCAGGGCCCTAACATCCCTAAAGGCCGCATGGCAGGCCAAGCAAGATGATCCCACCAATCCTTTTCTGCCCGATGCTTGTATTCAGCGTTTTGAGTATACCTACGAGCTGTCCCATAAAACCCTTCGACGTTTTTTAGAGGCCACAGAACCCAACCCTGAGGGTACCCAACGCCTCTCTTTCCAAGATTTAATTCGCCTTGGCAGTGATCGTGGCCTGATTATGGGCGGATGGCCAGCGTGGCAGGGATACCGTCATGCCCGATCCCTAACCAGTCACACCTATGACGTTGAAATATCCGAAGAGGTTTTGCGAGGCATTCCCCCGTTTTTACAAGAGGTTGATTTTTTGCTGACAGCCCTGAAAAAAGGGACGCAAGGATGATACCAACCCCTGCATTGTCCCCCGAGGAAAAAGCCATTGTGCAGGCCATTTTGACCACACATTTATCGCCAGAAACCAAAATATGGGTCTTTGGCAGTCGTGTTACCGGCAAACATCGACCCTATTCCGATTTGGATCTGGCGGTGGAGGCTGGCCAGCGTCTGCCTTTATCCCTGTGCGCGGTTCTGGGGGATGCGTTTGAAGCAAGCGCTTTGCCTTTTACCGTTGATGTGGTGGACATGAACACCATCAAAGACCCATTAAAAAGCCATATTTATGACCATGGGATTCCTTGGGGCACGTGTTTGTGATGGCTGATTCATGACCCAACCTCGCGTGACTCTGATGCCCTTTGCGGACAATCCTTTTATGCGATGTATGGGGGATTTGCAGGGCTTGGCGGGGGGTGATCCTCTGATTTTGCGGCGGCATCTGGTGTTGCTGCCCACCCATCGGGCGGCGCGTTTTTTTCAGGATCAGGCGCCGGCAACGTGTTTTTTGCCCCATATCGTGACGTTGGGGGATGTTGACTCGGCCCTGCCTTGTGCGTGGCGTTTGCATCAGGCAGGGGCCCCGCGGGTTTTGGGAGAGGCCGAAATCCTGCTGCGCCTGAGCCACCTGATTCACCAGAACCGCGCCCATGAGGATCCGGCGCGTGTGGCTCCTTTGGCGCGGGATCTTTTGCGGGATGCGGAAACCTACGGGGTGTCAGAATCGGCCCTTGAGACGCTTGCGCATTACCCCCTGGCCAAACACTGGCAACAGAATCGGGCCTTAATCACAGTGGTTTTGCGCCACTGGCCCCAACATGCCAAGGACCATAACCTCATCACCCCCACGCTGGCCCAGCGGCTTTGGCTGCAGGATGTGGCGGCGTTTGTGATGGAGGGCGGGTACACGCTGCACGTGGTGGGCTTTTTAAACGACAGCCCGCCATTTTTGGAAACCCTGAAGGGTTTTGGGTCCCATCTGCATCTGATCGTTCCCTGGTCCGGCGGGGACGACAAACGCTGTGATGCCAAAGTTCGTCAAATGCTCAGCGTTCTGGCGCCCGATGTTTTGGCGCAGGCGCCGGTGTTTGAAACACCCCAAAGCAACGTGTTTGGTTTTTCTTTTGGTGCCTATCCCTCGGCCCCTGAGACTTTGAACGTACACCGGTACGATCACGCCCTGCAGGAAATCCGCACCACCGCCCTGCGCATTAAAAAAATCCGCACCGAACACCCCGAAAGGGTGATCAGTGTGATGAGCACCGATGCCCCCTTTTTGCATCATCTCAAATCGGAATTGCGGCGGTATGGTCTGATTCCGGATGATCCCGTGGGAACCTTTTGGCGCACCAGCCCCGAGGGCCGGTTTGTCCTGTTGTGGCTGGATGTTTTGTCCCAGCCCCTGTCATTGCTGACCTTGGCAGATCTTCTTTTGCATCCTCTGATGATTTGGCAGGGTGACAAAGGGGGGATGCGCCGTTTGGGGCGGGCCCTGCTGGCCCATCACCGCAGCACCTTGGCCCTGCCGCCCCAACGGTTTTCCGATTTGCCGTACTATCAGGACACCCCCGTTTTGCAGGCCATAGCACAGGCCCATCGGGATTATCACGCTGCCCCCCACAGCGGGGCGGCGTGGGATTGTTTTCAAAGCACGTTGGCCCTGTTTTCTGGGGATGTTTTGCCCCATGATGGGCCGTGGCAGGATATTGCTGCGGATATGACACAGGGGCTGTCTTCGTTACATCACCCTTTATCCCCATCGTTTCTGGCGTCCGTTGTGCGTCGCCGCGTTTCCGAGGCCATTGTTCCCACCA
Organism: Alphaproteobacteria bacterium; assembly: GCA_044235825.1. GTDB lineage: Bacteria > Pseudomonadota > Alphaproteobacteria > JAJTHO01 > CANGYM01 > CANGYM01. The sequence goes on from JBIIHL010000006.1 coordinate 30,126, forward strand.
CCGAAACCCACGATCCGCACATTCGTTTTATGGGGCTGTATGATGCTTATGGTTTAACGCACGATGTTTTGATCATGCCGGTTTGTGGGGACACCGTTGCCCCCTCTGCCGGCGAGATGTTGGCCCCCCTATCTGTGCTGCGCCAGATGGGCTTTCCCACCGAGGATGACACGACAAAAGAGGCCATTTTGGCGTTTTTGCTGCATCAGCCGGATGTGACCCTAAGTTACACAGACACCCCAAGCCGTTTGATTCATCGTTTGGTATGGTTTTATCCCGATTGTTTATCCCCCAGCCCCGAATTGGGGGTGGATCCCGTAGGGTTCATTCCCTTTGCCCCCGCATCGTTGCCGGCCCCTTGCCCCCCCGTATCGGCACGGCCCACCCGATTTTCGGTTTCGGATATGGAACTCTGGCAGCGCAACCCCTATGCCTTTTATGCCGCAAAACTTTTAAACCTGCGGCCCCTGCGCCCTTTGCAGGGAACGGGGAATCCCGCCCTGTACGGGACATTGATGCACCAATTGCTGCATGCCTATGTTATTCAGGGGAACCTAAGCCTGCCCTATGATGACAGCAAGGCCCTTGCGCTGTGCAGCCGGATTTTTTCGGACATTCGGCATCATCCTTTTTTGGTGTTGTTCTGGACCACCAAGGCCATGACCTTGCTCAGGGCCTTTCACCAGCAGGAACAAACAAGCCCTTGGCAGCCGGTGGCGTTGGAGCATAAGGGGCAGTGCCACTGGACCCTGAACGGGCAAACCTATACCCTGACCGCACGGGCGGATCGTCTGGATGAGGACGCGCGGGGGGATGTGCGTATCGTGGATTACAAAACGGGAACCCCGCCCCCCACGGGGGAGATCCTGCGCGGGCTGGTTCCGGCCCTGCCGCTGGAGGGGGTGATTCTGAAAAAAGGCGGGTTTGAAGGGATTGCCCAAGACAAAAGCATCCGCGCCATAACCTATACCCACCTGCGCGGGATCGAGGACGGCAGCCCCCTGATCAGCAAAACCCTATCCGGTGATCTGTCCTCCCTGATGGAAAACACCGAAACCTGGATGGTGGCCATGATCACGGCCTTTGCCAATCCCCAGCAACCCTATCTGTCCATCCCCCACCCCGATTTCCCCCCAGCCTATGATGATTATGGGCATTTGGGGCGGGGGGGGTGATGGGGGTTAGGCCACCCTACATTTTGCCGATTCCATACAAGCAGGGTTTTGGGAAACCTGAAGCAGATCTCTTTGAGCATACAGGGTTTCGACGACGGCCTGAAACCCCTCATGTCCCAAGTATTCTTGTGATTGTAGGGACCGATTTTGCTGCGCCCGCCAGTATTCCTGTATACCCTCCTGCACCACCTCTAAATGCTGCACCAGTCTTGGCGGTAGGTCTTGTCTTGACAGCGCGGTATCTGTCGCAACCAAAAGTTTTGCAGGAATGTTTGAGACCTTGTTTTCACAATAAGACCTAGAACTTCCATAAGATATGAATTCATTTCTCTGCGGACTTCGGAAGTAATCAGTGTCAGTAATAGATGCACAAGAGCACCCCTCGGTTTGTTCAAGACTACGGAGGACACCCTGTATTTCCAAAAACTCTGGCAGATCTGCAGAAACAATCGCTTTTAGGGCTATTTCTTCTTCATGCTGTCTCTTAATTCTCTTATTATCGGACGCTTCCAGATTCCATCTTTTAGCATCTGCGACCTGCTGAACACAAGCTTGAAACGCAAGAGCATCCTGCCGTTGTTCTGATGTGGCTGAAATAACCCCAGCATCTATATCATCAATGACACTTTGAATTTGAACGGCATATTTTATCATTTCGAACGCATTTATCAAATCGTTCGGATCTTTGAATTCGGGATAATTAGAAAAGGATACCTTTCTGGATGCATCGATGAATGCCTGTATTCGCGTTTTTTCTCGGTCAACTTGGGATCGAAACTCAGGAAAACGATTGATGACCTTTGATAAAAAAGGCAAGAGCACCTTGGCATCATGTTGTCTTTTTGTATCTGTTTGATCTTGGTCACCATGATCCATTGCCCATTGCATTTTAAGGATTAAGGACGCATATTTAGCAGGATCAAGAGTCGTTGTATTCACATCATCACGGCACAGGTTATTCAGTAACTGCCCCGCGCGGAATGAACGACTGGCTTCTCTAGATTTATGCATGTCTTTGACAAGGGAATCGAGTTCAGGGATTTCTAAAAATTTTGTTTTTATATAAGCTTCAATCCGCTCAGCGGCCCTTTTAACCTCAGGATCGCGGTTAATACCAGAATCTGGATCATTCCTCTCTTCTTGCAACGTAGCCAACCAAGCCGCTATATCCCAAAGGGCAGCTTCGGGGCTTTTTTCTATTCTGTGTAAGGCATAGGGGTATAGTAAGGCAGGGCTGTTTTGCAAGATTTTTACTGACACCACTGGCTTTAGGGTTTCATCGTTTTGCGTGGCGGCCTTAAAAAGGTCTGCTTTGCCATCCACAATGTATCGGGAGGCGATGCAAGTTCGCATATGAATATATTGTCCCAACCTGCTTTGATCCAAATTATCGCTGTTTATAACAATGTCATCAATCTCTCGCCATAACGCTCCTGCCGCCACAACATCCGTTAATGCCCGAAGCAAGTCTGGCTTTTTTCCAACAGTATCCGCAAAATTCAGTACCGATTCAAAATAGTTTTGCACCATATAATCGAGTTCTGATTTTTCACCCCCTGCCTCAAAATAAGATTCTATATACGTTAAAACCGTTTGTGCGTTTCTGGCCTCAGGGGTTGTAGTATCATTGTTAATATGATCCTTCAGGATGGCACAATACATCGACCCCAAAAACAGGACTTTTGCTGCATCATCAGAGTTGGCGTTGTTTAATGTTTTAAGAAATGCCGGCAATTGTTCAAAACCAAGAACAGTCTTTAGGGATGGGGCTGCTTCTTGTGCCCGAATTTCTAGCAACGTCAGTTCAAATCGTTGTTTTTCTTGATACCTATCGAAAATTGCCCCATGATGGTCCCTTAGAGTCGTTATTGCAGCGTCACTTAATTGGCCATCCTGAATGCGTTTCTCTAGGAGAACGAGAGAACCAAGCCCCTTCAAACCTTCTTGGATTTCAAGGTAAATCATCCTGAAATATATATCAGCAGTCTCAACCTGTGGTGCCCCTGGTTTTAAATTGTTATCACTAAGGGCCACGGCATAATCGATCAATCGTTGCTTATCTTCTGGCGTACGGGACGCAAAAGGTTTTTCTATGACCTGCATCAATCCCTCTAACCCTTCTATCCTTTCTTCCAACAACGCAGCGAAAGCCATCGTGTTCAAGGTGCTTTGGTTGCTGGCAATCGCATCCTGTAATGAAAATTTCTTTTCTCTGTACGGCGGCATTGAGAATCTTCTGAAAGGGGCATTCTCTGCCCACGATGATAAAATATTATCAGAAAAGGCTTTTAATGTTTGAAACGCCGTTTTCACATCGTCCGATAACATATCCTGACTTCCCAAATTCCCCATGACCTGCAAAAAGGCGGCAAGGGTCTCTGTCTCAATCGATGTCCCAAAAATCCATTGTGCGGGATTGGCCAAAGTGGCTGTTTTTGTCTCTGGGCTTTGGTTGTTGCCCAATGCGGTTAGGACTTTTCCTGCACGGATAAAATCTGGATAGTCTTGAAAGTTTTGGCTTGCAATGACAGCACAGGCCGCTTGAGCCTCGTGAAGGTTTGCACGCCATTTGGTAATCTTTGCAACCTCCTCTTCTGTGCGGTTTTTGGTGTTGGATTGAATCGTGTCTCTATGGGCTTTCAGGCCGTCAATCGCTGCGTCCGAATAGCCCATGGGATTTTCGTTGATGGCCTGATCCAATGCAAACAACATCAATGCTGCCTGATCCACAGAGGCCCTGTCCTGATAATATGGCACCACATAATTCAAGAGTCTGTTGATGTATTGTATGTTATCCCCAACTGCATTTCTAGGGTCAGCCAAGGCCTCGGTGCTTTGGGCAAGAAACCCAATGGCATAATAGGGGTCATTCAGTAGATCTTTCACAAAATTGTTCACATCCTCACGATAAATCATCGGAAGTTTGGGGGTTTCTGTTTCACATAGACTCCATGCAGCGTCTTCGGCCAAAGCAGCATCTTTGCCCAAAGATTCAATCATTAATTTAAAGTCGTCAGACTGTTCTTGGTAATGGTTTTGGAAATGCGTTGTAACGATCTCAACGGCATTCACAAGTTCCTGATTCTCGATCACATTCTCGATCAACGATTTGTTAAGACACAAATAGATTAAAGGGGCTAAAAAATAGTCCCTGCGAGGGTCCAAAGCAGCCCCGGGATTATTGTAATAATCTTCACCGTATTCAGGGATGTTGTTGGTCAGTTTACTAATTGTAACAAGGGCTTCGTTAAAAGACTCGGGCGAAATGGATGCTGTCATAAAAATTTCTTAAGCTAAGATTTCGTTTGAAAAAAACAGTTAGCACAGTAACATAAAAAAAATAATTTCACAAGCATTTAAAAAAGAATTGACATTAAATCCCCCCCCCATGCTCAAACATCAAGCACGCTACGTTGACAGGTTTGGATTTCAGGACACCTCACCCAAAGCAATGTTTTAAATCCGCCACACAGCCTTGACAACCCCGCCCATGCCCCCATAATCAGGGGCATGAGCGACGCCCCCACACTAACCCCCATGATGGCCCAGTATCAGGCCTTTCAGGATCAGTACCCCGATGCCATTGTGTTGTTTCGCATGGGGGATTTTTATGAGGTTTTTTTTGAAAACGCCAAGCGGGTGGCAGAGTGCCTAAAAATCCAGCTGACGGAACGGAACAAAAACCGTGATAATGCGGCGGCCATGTGCGGGATTCCTTGGCATCAGCTGTATGTCTATGTGCCCATGCTGCTGGAGGCTGGACACAAAGTCGCCATCGCCGAGCAAATGGAAACCCCCGAAGAGGCCGCCCTGCGCACCGGCGGCAAAGACAAGGTGTTGCTGCGGCGCGAGGTTGTTCGTATCCTGACACCCGGCACGGTCATTGAGGAAACGCTGCTCTCCCCCCAAGTCCCCCATTTTTTATGCGCCTTGGCCTTTGATAAAGAGCGCGTGTCTGTGGCCTGGTGTGATGTGTCCACGCGGGATGCCTTTGTGCAAACGCTGCCCACAGGTCAGCTGGCAAATCTGCTGTATGTTTTGGATCCCAAAGAAATTTTGATTCGGGATCAGGATTTACAGGATCGTCTGGATCCCTTTTTCAGGGCCGCCCGCAAAACCAGCCTGAGCCCCCAGCCCGCCAGTCTGTTTTTTCTGCCACGGGCCCAGCGGGCGTGGGAGGCCCTGTATCAAACCAAAGACCTGTCCGTTTTCGCCCCGTTTCAGGATGCGGAAATCATCGCCTTTGGGGTGATTTTGCAATATCTTGGCACCACGGGGTGCGGGGTATCCCTGAATCCCCCTGTGCAGGTCCGGCTGGAGGACACCCTGCGTTATGATATGGCCACGGCCAGAAATCTGGAGCTGTTTTATACCCAAACCGGTGGCAAGGCCGGCAGTTTATTATCTGTTTTGGATCATTGCCAAACATCGGCGGGCCACCGATTGTTGCGTGATCATCTGATGCGTCCTTTGGTTCAAGAGGGGGCCATCATGGCCCGCTGGGATGCTGTAGATTACGGCGTGTCCCATCCGGATTTCACCCGTCAGGTTTCAGAAAAAATGACATCTCTGGCGGATGTGCGCCGCATTCTGACCCGATTAACGGCGGGGGCGGGCCAGCCGCGGGACCTAATCGCCCTGATGCAAACCTTGGCGGGGTGTGAACATATCAAGGCCTTTGCCGCCGGTTATCCCGCCCCGCCCCCCTTGCTGGCAGAGGCCCTAGCCCGCCTGCCCAGCCATAGCACCTTGGGGCAGACCCTCAGCCAAGCCATAAACCCTGATCCCACCAGAACCCTGCGGGATGGCGGGGTGATCCGCACGGGCTATCACGGTCAACTGGATGCGCTGCGGACCTTTGCCGCCGAGGGAGAGCGCCACCTGCGGGATCTGGAGGCCCGCTATCAAGCCCTGTATCCCAAAGCAGGCCTGCGCTATAAAACCAACAATCTTCTGGGGGCCTTTTTGGAATGTGCGCCCAAAAATGCTGAGGGTCTGCCCAAGGATCTTTTCATCCACCGGCAATCGCTGGCCAACGCCATCCGTTATACCACGACCGAGATGCAGGAGGTTGAGGCCCGCCTGTCCCGCAGCACATCCGAGGCTCTGGCGCTGGAAAAAGAGTTATTTTCCGCGTTGACAGCGCAGGTCCTCAGTGAAGCCCTCACTCTCATCGCCATGGCCGATGCGGTGGCGTTGCTGGATGTGATGCTGACCCATGCCCGCAATGCCCTGAATGAACAGTGGTGCCGTCCTGTGGTGGTGCCGGAGCCTTCGCTTTTGATCACGGCAGGGCGTCACCCCGTTATCGAGGCACGGCAGCGGCACCAGCGGTTTGTGCCCAACGACACCCACCTGAAACCTGCCAGCGGCATGGTGATTTTAACCGGTCCTAACATGGCGGGAAAAAGCACCTATCTGCGCCAAAATGCCCTGATGGTCATCATGGCGCAGATGGGGTCCTTTGTGCCAGCGCAGGCCATGATCTTTGGTCTGTGCGACCGCGTATTCTGCCGCGTGGGGGCGGCAGATGATCTTGCCAGCGGCAAATCCACCTTTATGGTGGAAATGACGGAAACGGCCACCATTTTGCATCAGGCCACCCCGTCATCGCTGGTGATTATGGATGAAATGGGGCGGGGAACGGCGACCTTTGATGGGCTGTCGCTGGCATGGTCAACCTTGGAATACCTGCACGATGGGCGGCGGCCCCGCACGTTGTTTGCCACCCATTATCATGAACTCAGCGAACTGCCCCAAACCCACAGGGGCCTGCGCTGTATGCAAATGGATGTGGCCACCGTGGGGGAGGATATTCAATTTTTGCACAGCCTGTCCGTTGGGGCTGCCGCCCATTCTTACGGCCTTCACGTGGCCCAGCTGGCGGGCGTACCAAAGGCCGTCATTGCCCGCGCCCGCGTGATTTTAAACAATCTGGAACGCCTGCGGGAACAGGCCCAAACGCAGCCCACATTTCTGGCCCCAGAGCCTCCGCCCCAGACCGCAGACGCCCCTCATCCCGTCCTGTCTGCCTTAGCCCAGATCAATCCTGATGCCGTAACCCCGCTTGAGGCTTTGCATCTCATCAGTCAGTGGCGGGGGATGATGGAGGGCATGCCTACCCCAAAGCGTTAGCCAAATCCCCAATCAAATCGTCGGGGTGTTCTAATCCTGCATGAATCCTCAGAACGGGGCCCTCGGTCCATGGCTGCGCGGTGCGCGAGCGGCGCATGTCAAAGGGAATGGCCAGCGATTCAAACCCGCCCCAGCTATAGCCCAGCCCAAACAGGGTCAAACGGTCCACGGCCTGACACAGGGCCGGATAGTCCATATTCATCACACAGGAAAACAAGCCACTGGCCCCTGAAAAATCCCGTTTCCAAAGGGCGTGACCTTCATGCTCAGGATAGGCAGGGGACAAAATCCGCGCCACCAAGGGATGATCCGCCAGCCATGTCATCAAACGCAGGGCGGTGTCCTGATGGCGGGCCAATCTGACGGCAAGGGTGCGCATACCCCGCAGCGCCAAATAAAGATCATCCGGCGCAGCATGATGACCATGACGCGCAGCATTGGTTTTCAGCGTGTGATACACCGCCTCGTTTCTGGCCACCATCACCCCCAGCAGGGCGTCGGAATGGCCCACCAGATATTTTGTGGCCGCATGGGTGACCACATCAACCCCCACCGAGCATCCCTGAAAATAAAGGGGGGTGGCCCAGGTGTTGTCCAGAACGGTGATCACGCCTCGGCTTTGGGCCAGGGCAGACAGGGCGGGAATATCCTGCATCTCAAAGGTAATGGACCCAGGGGCCTCCAGATGCAAAACGCGGGTATGGGGTCGGATCAGGGCGGCGATATCCTGACTGGGGTGATAATACGTCACCTCCACCCCAAAGCGCCGCAACACATCATCACAATAATGCCGCACAGGACCATAGGCGGCATCATGAATCAAAACATGATCCCCGCTTTTTAAAAAGGCAGACAACGCGCACGTCAGGGCGGCCAGACCGGATTCCACCGCAATGGCTTTATAACCACCCTCTAGGCCTGCTATGGCCTCTTCAAACGCAAAGGTTGGGGTTAAGCCATGGCGACCATAATAGGGTTTTTCCCACCATGTTTTTTCGGTGGCTTTCAGATGCTGCGTATCCTCGAACAACACGGTGGAGGCCCGCATCACAGGCAAATTCACAGCCCCATCAAAACGACGGGCATCACGGGCCAAATGGGCCAGACGGGTTTCAGGGTGCATCACGGTCGATCCTTTTTCATAAAACGATAAAAAAACATTTGCGCTGCAGAGGGAAAATCATGACCAGAGGGGCCTTGTGGTCTATCACGGTCGATCCTCTCTTAGGCAAGCGATAAAAAATAGATAGGGTCCAAAACATAAACAGAGACCAGAGAGCATTTACGATCGATCACGGTCGATCCTCGCTCATAAAACGATAAAAATAAACACGATCCAAAAACCGAACAATCAACAAAATGAAAAAGGTCATCACCAAATACAGGCACGCCGCGATCATGTAAAAGGTAAAGGGATGCTTGGCAGAGGCAATGCTAAGGTGCGTTATGCGGATCAATTCAGGGACACTGATGACGGAAAGCAAGGCTGTATCCTTCATCAAAGATAAGAACAGGTTGGTCAGTCCTTTGAGCGAGCGAAAGGTTGCCTGTGGCAGAATGATACGAATAAATCGCCGTTTTGCAGAAAGGGCGAAGGCATCCGCGGCCTCGATCTGTTGGGGGGGAATGGTGATGATGGCATAACGGATCACTTCGTTGGCATAGGCCCCATAACACAGGGACAGCGCCAAAACACCCGACGCAAAAGACGACAACTGGTTGATGCGCCCCCACGTCAGAATTTCTAAAATGGGTCCATGCAAATAATAAATGGCCAGAATGATCAGCAATTCTGGCATGCCCCGAAAAAACAAAGATAGTCTATGGGCCCCTTTGGCAACAAAAGGCGGAGCATACAGGCACATCATCGCCCAAATAACGCCGATGATCAAACTCAGAGCAAAACAAATCAGGGTTAATTGAAGGGTGGTGACAGCGCCCTGCATCACACTGGGCAGGTGAAAGGATAAAAAATCAGGCAAAAAAGACACCACGCGATCGGTCTCTGGCTTTTGATGACGTCTTGTGCCTTGGTTTGAAGAAGGTTACCTAGGCTAAGTGGCCTTATTAAAACCCTTTTGATGTCAGGGTGCAAGGGTTTCGCGTTTAGACGGGGGGTTTTTGTGTTTCATAAACCAACGCCTCCCCCGCCAGTCGTACCGATACCTCTCCCTTTTGGATGGTGTGTAGCAGGTGTCCCGCAACCTCAGCCCGCCACCCCTGATCCAGGGGGCTTGGGGCTTTGCCAAACACCCGCAGGGCTTCGCGGTTGGCCAGCAAAGATTCCGGCAGATTGTTTTTCTGGGCCACATCTTTCAACGCAGCGGAGAGCAGGAAAAAACGCACGGCTTCTTCGTCTTGGGCTTTTGACGGGGGTGCTTTTTTGAACAGGGCGCACAGGGCATCAAAATCCTGCCAGAAATCATTATGCTCGGGAAAAAGCTGCATGGCTGCCTCTGCCCCGCGAGATGCCGCTGCCAAAATTCCCTCATCCGGCACCAACCGCCGCCGTGCCATGTTTTTATGACGGGCAATTCGGTCACGCACCACCACCAAGGCCCGCGCTGTGGGAACGTGGGGATAGGGCAAATGCCCGACTTTGAATTTTTCCCCAATCTCTTGGTCACAAAGGGGCGTTTGAAACGATCGCTCTAGGGCCGCCATGTCCTCATCAAACCATGAACGGCGTCCCGTTTGGTTCAGCCGTTCTGTCAGGCCCTGATAAATGGCATTCAGGTAATGCACATCCTCCGCCGCATAATGCAAATGGCCCGTGGGCAGGGGGCGGCGTTTCCAATCCAGCGGGGTTTTGATTTGGGAAAAGGAAGAATCGCACAGCGTCCTAACCAGTTTTTCATACCGGATCTGGGGCCCCATACCACAAAAGGACGCCGCCAACTGAACATCAAACAGCGGGGCAGGGACAACGGACAGGGCATAGCGCAGGGCCTCAACATCCTGCTTTCCATCATGCACAATTTTCAGCACCTTGGGGTTGGTCAGCAGGGGCCCCAGCACCGTTATGTCACAGGTAAAGGGGTCAATCAAAACGGGATCCTGATTGGCAAAGGCCATTTGGATCAAACACAAATGGGGGTAATAGGTTGTCTGGCGCACAAATTCCACATCCAAGGCCACCTGCGTTTCATCCGAAAACCGGTCCAAATACGCCGCCAGGGCAGAAGTTTCCGTCAACAAAACAGGATTCATAAAGAGAGCAACGGCAAAAGGATAGGTTATGAGAGTCTTGAAGTTTTTTGGTCTATCCTTTATGAAAGGTTTTATTGATGATGGCAATGATGACGTTTTGATATGACCGAAAAACTCTCCCACGTTGAAGATGTTAAGGCCGGCAGCGAGCAGCTGCGCGGCACGATCAAGGGGGATTTGGGCGATGCCCAAACCCCGTTTTCTGAGGATATGTATAACCTTTTGAAATTCCACGGCGTCTATCAGGGATACAACCGCGACACGGCCACCGAGCGGAAAAAAATGAAACTGGATAAAGAATACGAAATGATGATTCGTGTTCGCATTCCAGGGGGAAAAATGAATCGGGCGCAGTACCTGCATTTTGATACTTTGGCCGATCAATACGGCGGCGGGAAATTGCGTTTCACCACCCGCCAAGCCATTCAGTATCACAACATCCTAAAGGGCGATTTGCACGCCACCATTGCGGGCATTAACGAAAGCCTTTTCACCACCGAGGCCGCCTGCGGCGATGTGGTGCGGAATGTTACCACCATCGCGGCCCCCATTCAGGATCCCATCCATCAACGCCTTTTTCAGGATGCCGACATGTTGTCCGCATCGTTGTTGCCCCGCTCCAACGCCTATGCCGAAATCTGGTTGGATAACGAAAAATTCGCCGACGTCCATAACCCCTCTGTGAATAAAGACGGGGGGCAGGTCGAGGATCTGTACAGTGCCACCTATCTGCCCCGCAAATTCAAAATCGGCATCACGGTGCCGCAGGACAATTCGGTGGATGTTCTCACCAACGATCTGGCCATTGTGGCGTTGTTTGACGATCAGAAAACCTTGCTGGGGTACAACATTCACGTGGGCGGGGGCCTTGGCATCACCCACAACAAAGCCGAAACCTATCCCCGTCTGGCCACCCCCATCTGTTTTGTGGGGCCGCAGGATTTGCTGGCCGCCGCCCGCGCCGTGGTCACCGTTCACCGTGATTGGGGCGATCGCACCAACCGCAAACATGCCCGCATCAAATACGTGGTGCAGGAACAGGGTGAAGCTTGGGTCAAGGCCCAAATGGAAACCATCATGGGCCGCCCCCTAGAGAATCCCAGACCCCAAGCCCCCTATACCATCGTGGATCATTTGGGCTGGCATGAACAGGGGGATGGGTTGTTATACCTTGGTTTGCCCGTCCTCAGTGGCCGCGTTCATGACGTGGGCGCGTTGCGTCTGCGCTCGGCGCTGCGCCGTGTGGTGACGGATTATGCCCCTGTGGTGGTGATCAGTCCGACGCAGGATGTCATTTTGGGGGACATTCGCCCCCAAGATCGCCCCGCGGTGGAGGCTGTGTTTCAAGAGCACGGTGTGAAATTGCGCGATGATCTTTCCAACGTGCGGCGTTGGTCCATGGCCTGTCCGGCCTTACCCACGTGCGGGTTGGCCTTGACGGAGGCCGAGCGGATCCATGATCCCCTGATGACGGATATTGAAACCATGCTGGCGGACATTGGCCTCAGCCAAGACCTGTTCACCCTGCGCATCACGGGCTGCCCCAACGGCTGCGCCCGTCCCTATGCTGGGGATATTGGGTTGGTGGGCCGCACCCCTGGGGTGTATGCCCTGTATTTGGGGGGGGATTTTTTGGGCACGCGGCTCAGTGAAAAAGTTCTGGATAAACTCCCCTACGAAGCCATCACCCCCGCCCTGAAAAAGGCCTTTGTGGATTTTCGGGATCACCGGACGGACAAACACGCCACCTTTGGCGATTATTGCCATGATCGCGGGGTGGAGTATATGAAGGCCCTGCTGGCGGACGCCGCTTGATGCTGCCCCTGATGCTGGATGTGGACCGTCTGCCCATCGCCTTGGCGGGGCGGGGGGAGGCCTATGACAAACGCCTGACCCTGCTGACCGAGGCAGGGGCGGGGGCCCTAGACCTTTATCCCTTGCCGCAAGAGGGGGAAGAAAGCCCATCCCTGTTGCTCCACTTATCCGCTGGCACGTACCGTATTGTTTATATTGCGGGCCTTGGTGAAGACGAAGCCCGTCCCTATTACACCGCCGCCAAGGCCGGCGGGGCCTTTGTGAATGTGGAGGACGTTAAGCCCCTGTGTGATTTTCACGTCCCCTCGCTCATGCGGCGGGGGCCGGTGATGATCACGGTGTCCAGCGACGGCCAAGCGGCGGGCCTGTCCAAAGCCATCACGCAGCATCTGGGACAAGCCGTCTTTCCTGACCCCTGGGCCCAGCATTTCACAGACCTCGTGGCCCTCCGCGCCCGCATGAAGGCCGAAGGGGCGAGTTTTTCTGAGGTGGCCAAGGCCCTGAGGGAGGGGTTTGGGCGGCTGGTGGGGCATAGGTAACATTTTGCAGGGGGGCGCATGACCGAAACGCACGGGGCCATTGTTTTATTCAACACACAAAAAATCCGCCGTACTTGGTATCAGGGTGCATGGTGGTTTTCGGTGGTGGACGTGGCAGGCGCACTCACCGAAAGCCCAGACCCTGGGGCCTATTGGCGCAAGCTGAAACAGCGGATAAAAGCCGAAGACAACGAGGTCGTGACATTTTGTCACGGGTTGAAATTGCCCCCCCACCCACAGTCTTGCCATGCCCCCGCATCGCCCGCGCCCTCAGGGAGGGGTTTTCGGGGTTGGTGGGGATACGGAGGACGGGGGATGAGGATAGAGTTTTTCCCTTAAGTCCTCACTGGCCTATGAAGAGTGCTGGGCATCCCTTATATAGTTATGCTGTGCGCTATTCTCAGGCCATTACGAAAATAAAAGAGAGACACTACAGGTTATGACAAAAGCCTGTCCCCCAACAATGGGGGACAGGCTTAATAGTGGTGCAGTTTGGGGGGGAATGCAATTCTGTTAAAAACGATCAACAGGACATCAAAAAAGAATCCCCCCCAGCCTGTGGGGGCTGGGGGGGGGATTTTGGAATCCTTACTGCAACACAAGTGGTGCGCACCATACGTCACCATCGTCCATAACACCAACAACAACCATATTTTTGGTAGGTTCGCCATCACCCTGCCTGCAGTCATTGGTTGTGGATTTTATTCTCCCAGAAACATTAATAGAATAGGATGGTTTTACTGCGTTGTAAACCTGAGCGCAATAGGGCACGCCATTGGCAATGGCATATGCAAATTGTCCCCATGGACACCCATACCAACCTCTATCTTTGTCAACACACACAGCCCCGCCGGCAGACGTCGACTGCAACACCTGATCGCCAGAACACGTGTAGGCTTTATCCATATCGACACAGGTTGGGTTGCCATTATTGACATTTTGTAGAACCTGACCCCAGGGGCAACCATAACTAGCATCACGGTCCACACACACCGCCGCGCCGTCCTTGACCTCTTTTAAAACCTGACCCGAAGCGCAAGTGTAATCGCCATCCTTGGCCACGCAAACGGGGTTACCATCAACGATTTTTTCCAGAGTTTGACCACTGGCACAGGAATAATTCCGGTCACGGGCAACACAGGTGGCCGAACCCCCCGTAAAGCTTTGCAGAACTTGACCGTCAGGACAGGACATTTCTTTGGTGATGTACGCCAACGCTTTGCTTTTCATGACCATTGTTTCTGGCAGGGCGCCCCCTGTTAAGTTGGATAGAGGCGTGATGGCGTTATAGGTATAGGGATAACAGATGTGAATGTAATAGTCGTTTTTATCATCCGCAGCATCCCCGCCCAGCCACGGATTGGCCCAGTTTTTAACGCCACCCCCAGAACAGAGGGTATCAAACTGCGCCGCCGTCATCATGGTTGTTCCAGATTGGATGTTGATTTTCGCAAACACGTTGTTGCCCTCACCAGGGCCGGTGTTTTTCAGGGACCCAAACCCCAAATTGGTCACAAAGGTTTGCAAATCCGTAGATGAGGCCGACGGGTTGCCCTGCAGATAATCCCTGACGGAACTGGCAACATCACGCGCCTGATACCGAGCCATATACATATTTCCAAATTCCATCACCCCAAAGGTGATCACCAAAAACAGGGGTAGCAAGATGGCGGCCTCGATCATCCCGAATCCCCGATTCTGTCGGTAAAAGGATAGCCATAACTGTTTGAATCGTGACATAAGAACACCTTTTCTATGTTGTTTTTTCGGAAATTTTCCAAAGACTCACAGATGAACTTTTCAGCCATCTTATCCTTCATGATCCCCTCAAAAGATTAACAAATGGTTAATATTTTGAGAGTGTTCTGGTTTTTTTTAAACTTTGTTAGATTTTGTTCGATCAAAGGGTGGTGATGATTTCTCCTCCGCCACAGTCTTGCCATGCCCCCGCGTTGCCCCTATAAAGAATCCGTGAGACAACAGCAGAGGAATGTATGCCCAAACGAGAGGATATTTCGTCGATTCTGATCATTGGGGCGGGGCCCATTGTTATTGGTCAGGCGTGCGAATTTGATTATTCGGGAACGCAGGCCTGCCGCGCCCTGCGGGAAGAAGGATACCGCGTGATCCTGATCAATTCCAACCCCGCCACCATCATGACGGACCCGTCATCGGCCGATGCGGTGTATATCGAACCCATCACCCCCGACTTCGTCACCCAGATCATTGCCAAAGAGCGCCCTGATGCTTTGCTGCCCACCATGGGGGGACAGACGGCCCTGAACACGGCGCTGGCCTTGGAAAAGGCCGGTGTTTTAAAACAGTACAATGTCGAACTGATCGGGGCCAACGCCGATAGCATTGAACGCGCCGAAGATCGCCTGAAATTCCGCAATATCATGGACGGCTTGGGTTTGGAAAGCCCCAAAAGTCAACTGGTACGCTCGCTCAGCGAGGCGCGTGATGCGCTGTCCATGGTGGGACTGCCCGCCATCATTCGCCCCTCCTTCACCTTGGCCGGAACGGGCGGGGGCATTGCGTACAACAGCGAAGAGTTCGAGGCCATTGTGGGCAACGGTCTGAAACTCTCCCCCGTGGGGGAGGTGTTGGTTGAGGAATCCGTTTTGGGCTGGAAAGAATATGAAATGGAAGTCGTGCGCGACCGCGCCGATAATGCCATTATTGTCTGTTCCATCGAAAACATCGACCCCATGGGCATTCACACGGGGGACAGCATCACGGTGGCGCCGGCCTTGACCCTGACGGATAAAGAATATCAGCAAATGCGCGATGCCTCCATCGCCGTGCTGCGGGCCATTGGGGTGGAAACGGGGGGATCCAACGTTCAGTTTGCGGTGAATCCCGAAACGGGCCGTCAGGTGGTCATTGAAATGAACCCCCGTGTGTCGCGCTCTTCTGCCTTGGCCTCCAAAGCCACAGGATTCCCCATTGCCAAAATCGCGGCCAAGCTGGCCGTGGGCTATACTTTGGATGAGCTGCAAAACGACATCACCCGCACCACACCGGCAGCGTTTGAGCCCACCATTGATTATGTGGTCACCAAAATCCCCCGCTTTGCCTTTGAAAAGTTCCCAGGCACCACCCACCATTTAACCACCGCCATGAAATCCGTGGGTGAGGTCATGGGTCTGGGCCGTAATTTCAAAGAATCTTTTCAAAAAGCCTTGGCCTCTTTGGAAACGGGCCTTACCGGTTTGAACGCCCCCAAAGGCGCTGAATCTGTGGATGTCGAGGCCCTGCGGCGCAAGCTGGCCGAGCCCCTGCCCGAGCGTTTGCTGTGGGTGGCCGAGGGCCTGCGGCGCGGCCTGACGCCTGAGGATATCTATGCCATCACAAAAATTGATCTGTGGTACCTGCGCCAGATCGCCGAGATTGTGGATACAGAAAACACATTAAAAACCATGACACCAGACAGCCTGTCCCCCGAGGACTGGTTATCCCTGAAACAGGACGGCTTTACCGATGCCCGTTTGGGGGAAGTGCTGGGGGTTTCCCCTGATGCTGTGAAACACCATCGCTTGGGCCTTCCCGTGGTTTACAAACGGGTGGATACCTGCGCGGCTGAATTTGCCGCCAGCACGGCCTATATGTACAGCACCTATGAGGCCCTAGCTCAGGGCCGCGAAAACTTATCCTGTGAATCTGCCATTTCAGACAAAACCAAAATCGTGATTCTGGGCGGCGGTCCCAACCGCATTGGTCAGGGGATTGAATTTGATTATTGCTGCGTTCATGCGGTTCTGGCCACGCGGGCCTTGGGTCACGAGGCCATTATGGTCAACTGTAACCCCGAAACTGTGTCCACCGATTATGATCTGTCGGATCGCCTCTATTTTGAACCCTTAACGGCCGAACACGTCATTCAGATTTGCCAAAAGGAACAGGAAAAGGGAACCCTGCTGGGCGTCATCGTGCAATTTGGGGGTCAAACCCCCCTGAAACTGGCCCACGCGCTAGAGGCCGCTGGCATTCCCATTTTGGGCACATCCCCCGATGCCATTGATCTGGCAGAGGATCGCGAGCGTTTTCAGAAATTGCTGCACACCCTGAATTTGAAACAACCGGCCAACGCCATTGCGCTGGGGGCGGAGGACGCTCTGCGGCACGGGCAGGCCCTTGGCTTTCCGCTGGTGGTGCGCCCCAGTTACGTTTTGGGCGGGCGGGCCATGGCGGTGGTGCATGATGCGGATGAACTGCGGGCCTATCTGGACCGCGAAGCGGCCATACTGGGGGATAAACCCATTTTGCTGGATTCCTTCCTGAACGATGCCTACGAAGTTGACGTGGATGCCCTGTGCGATGGGCAAGACGTTTTTGTGGCCGGCATCATGGAGCACATCGAAGAGGCCGGCATTCATTCCGGCGATTCTGCATGCTCTTTGCCCCCCCACTCTTTGTCTGAGGGTTTGTGTGACGAACTGAAACGCCAAACCCGCGCTTTGGCCTTGGCGTTAAAGGTACGGGGTCTGATGAACATCCAATTCGCCATTCGTGACAACGTGGTGTATGTGCTGGAGGTCAACCCCCGCGCATCCCGAACCGTCCCCTTTGTGGCCAAAGCCACGGGCTTGCCGCTGGCGGCCATGGCCACCCGCTTGATGGCGGGACAGACCTTGGCTGATTTGCCGGAACTGAAAACCTATACCCCGCCGCTGTCCTTTGCGGTGAAGGAATCTGTCTTTCCGTTTTCCCGCTTCCCAGGGGTGGATGTTTTGCTGGGCCCTGAAATGAAATCCACGGGGGAGGTCATGGGGCGCGATACCACCTTCGCCCGCGCCTATGCTAAGGCTCAGATTGCGGCCGGTACGCCGCTGCCCCTTTCGGGGCGCGTGTTTCTTTCCGTGCGGGACGCCGACAAAGCGGCTATTGTGACGCTGGCGAAGGATCTGGAAGCCATGGGCTTTGCCCTGCTGGCCACCCAAGGCACGGCAGCCGTCATTCGCAGCGCCGGCGGCACGGTGGAAACTGTGCTGAAGGTTGGCGAAGGCCGCCCCGATATCGTGGATGCCCTGATCAGCAAAACCGTGGATCTGGTCATCAACACCACATCGGGATCAAAGGCCATTAAGGACAGCTTTTCCATCCGCCGCACGGCGGTGACCAACAGCATCCCTTATGTCACAACACTGGCCGCCGCCCGCGCCACCGTTGCCGCCATCCGCGCCATGAAGGAAGAGGGGTTGCGGGTTTTTATCTAAGACGTCAGCGCAGTGGGGGTCTTGCTTTGGTTTTGGGCTTTGGCTGGGACCCATCCCCCTTGGTGCGGCCTCTAAGGCAGATCAAGGATCCCTCTTCTGAACTGGAAAATCGACCCTCTTCATAAAAAAGCTTGTCAACGCATGAGTTCTGTTGTTATGTCAGCATCTTGTGATGCGGAGAGGTGGCCGAGTGGTCGAAGGCGCACGCCTGGAAAGTGTGTATATGCCAAAAGCGTATCAAGGGTTCGAATCCCTTTCTCTCCGCCATATCTTAACTTTCCCCCGTCCATCGTTGTCCAAAAAGTCCTTAATTGCCAAGGGTATTCTGTCTTTTTTCATCCAGGTTTGTCCAACGCTGTGTGTTTACATCCGCATAAAAAGGGGGCATATTCGGGGGCATAAATTGAACCAGCATTTACAGATGCCCCCAGATGCCCCTGAACGATACGCAATGCCGCAATGCTAAGCCCCAAGAGAAGGCAAAAAAGCTGTCCGATTCAGGCGGGTTGTATTTAGAGGTGATGCCTACGGGGTCCAAATACTGGCGTTTTAAATACCGTTGGCATGGTAAAGAAAAACGGTTGGCTTTTGGTGTGTATCCCGAAGTGACGCTTGCGGAGGCCAGAGAAAAGCGGGATAAAGCCAGAAAATTGTTGTCAAACGGTGTTGATCCTTCTTTAGAGCGCAAACAGGCCCGACATCAGTCCAAAATGAACACGGATAACACGTTTGAAGTGATTGCCCGTGAATGGCACGAAATGCAAAGTGCAAAATGGATAAAAAACACGTCTGATTATACGTTGAGGCGTTTAGAAAACGATATTTTTCCTGTTTTGGGGGCGTATCCCATCAAAGATATATAGTATTTCCCTTTTTTAATCGTACTAAAAAAGGGCATT
>JBIIHL010000072.1:0-4649 GCA_044235825.1 Alphaproteobacteria bacterium
AAGTTTCGAGCGTATCCACCGATCCAACCTGATTGGCATGGGCGTTTTGGCGTTGGAATTCATGAACGGGGACAGCGCAAAAAGCCTGTCGCTGCGGGGGGATGAAACCTTTGATCTGGCGGGTGTGTCCACGCTGAGGCCCCGCGCCCACATCACCCTAACCCTTCACCGCGCCGACGGCACAACAACCACAACACAGGTTTTGGCCCGCATCGATACGGACGAGGAAATGGCCTATTTTGTCAATGACGGCATTTTGTCCTATGTCCTGCGGCAACTGGCGGGGAACCGGTAAGGCATAAAGGAAACAGGGGGGCAGCAACAGCCCCCTTGACCGGCCCCAGAGGGCTGTTCATTTCTGCCAAAACCTAACGATTCTGCGTCATTCCGGCCCAGCGAGCGTTAGCGAGCGCCGAGGCGGAATCCAGCGCAAATGCCAAAACGCGAAGCGTTTTGTTCTTTGTTTTTTAGAATAAAGGCAAAAGGCTGCGCCTTTTGACAGTGGCGCTGGATACCGGATCAGCGGTCGCTGGGCTCCCTTGTCCGGTATGACGATGAAGGGGAGACGTTGGGGAGAAATATGGTGCGCCCGACAAGATTCGAACTTGTGACAACCGGATTAAAAGTCAGGTGCTCTACCAGCTGAGCTACGGGCGCAGAAACATCCGATGCCATGACCACGAAGTGACTTTTGGCATCAGAGGATGGATTTTTAATAGATTTTGCCCCGCGCTTCAAGCGATTTTTTTCATAAAAAAACCACCCCAAAAAACAGGGGCCTCAGGCTTTAGCCTGAGGGGGGGGGTTAGGCGCGGCCGCCGACGGCCTCTCTTTGGGCGGCAACCTGCCATGCGGCAGGGGAAACACTAAAGTTTTGGTGGAAAGTACCATTTACAATTTCTGTAGCTGAAGCCCGAAGCTGGCTAGAGATTTCCTCAAGATTGCTACTATTGCCTCTAACCTTAATTCCCAAACCCGTTAAAACATTGCTCGTAAATATATCAATATTGCTTGTCTCATCCTGCGCGTCAATTTTCCATGATTCAACACTATCTCTCACTTTTTTAAATCCTTGTTCCGTCACACCCAAACGACTTGCCTCAATGGCTGCTGCTGTTGCGATGGTGTTAGCGTACTTTTCATACCCTTTAGGAACGTTCCCTAAAGCTAGGTTAGCCAAAGCCAATTTTTGCTCATTTTTACCCAGTGTGTCATAGTTTTCAATAACATTCCCCATAATCTGGGCGGCTGCCGTGGTGACGGGATTGGCTTGTTCGAGGCTTATATCCTCTTTTCCCGTCAATTCACGCAGAGCGTTTTCCAATGCGGTGGTGGCGCTTGTGTCAAAGCCATCACGGACGCTTTGGGGAGTTTGTGACCAAACCCCCATAGCTCTTCTAGCATTTTCAAGAAACTGGGCTACACCGCCTGTCTTTGTATCCCCCCTAGGGGCACCATTCAGGAGAGCCTGCGTTAGAATCTGATCCATTTTTTCAGGTAAACCAGCTTTCAAATCGGCCAAGCGATTATTCAACAAGACAGTTTCAGCGTTCTCTTCTAGAACCGCCTTCATTGCATCTAAACCGTTACAGGGTTTCCCCAAAACAACAGATTCCCCAACATCTCTTCCTGTGGCCGCTAAGACAATCTCTTCGATCATCGCTGCATTTTGCTTGGCAGTTCGGCCGTCGGTATTTTTTAAAACGACCAGAAATTCTCCGGTGGAGCGATTAAACGCCATATCAACTGCGCCGTTATATTTTAAAAACATCTTTTTTGACATTAAAAAACGACCCGTCGCAGTATCAAGAGAACCTGCTCTGCCTTGAAAATCGTGTTCGTTAACACCTTTTATTCTTATTAAAGAAGCGGATGCTTCCAATGCTTTAACTTCAGCGGTATACCCATCGCGATAGGCTTTGTTTTGCAATATAAATTCCTCATCTCGAGTGGCTTTCTCCCTCAACGCCACTTTACGTGCATGTTTCCAGTCCCCATAGGCATCAGAAACGTTTTCAGCAACTTTCCAAGTGGCAACGGCAGAGGCTACAAAACCAATAAAAGGCATCGCCAAGCCCCATCCCCAACCTACAGCAATGGCACCCATCAAAAAGCCCCCTGAACCCACAACGCCGAGTACAGCCAAAGCCCCTAAACCCACCATTTTCCAAAAGGGGCCTCTTTGTTGTTTTTGAGCCTTATTAGCAGATACAATAGGTTGCCAAATATGGCGCATCAGCGGCGATAAAACATTACGACCTACTGTTGTGTTAGCAAGATTACTTAGGGGACCGATTTTAGCAGCTTTTTTTAGAGATCTATAAGATTGAATCTGCCCGCTTAAAAAGACATCCAGTTCTAATGCCCGTTCTTTAGCCGAAAGTTCAGTGTTAGAAATTGTCCTATTTCTCTCAAGCTCCGCGGCCGCTTCAGGGGATAATCCTTTTCTTTCTTCTCTAAGTCTTTCTAGAAAGGCCTCTGTTTGTCTAAATTCTTCAAGAGCCGCTTTCAAAGCTTTTCTTTGAAGGTTTGGTTTTAAATCATAAAAGTTTGGGGATTGACGCTGTAAAAGACGTTCAAATGCATCAAGTGTCTCGTTTATTGATGGGGTTTCATCACCCGCATTAGTATTCTCTTCAACAAAAAAAATACCGCTTAAATAATCTTTATCCGTCTTGCTACGCAACAAAGCAGAGAGCTGCTCATGACGTGGGGCATTGGCAACTTCAACATTTAACCTTTGAGTAGCAGCGTCGTTCTCAACCATAAACCCCTCCATCTCTAACCCCCTTTTGGGGCCATACTCTCACCCTATCCCACTGGGCCCGCCATGTCAAGGGATTTAAACGATTTTTTAACTAAATCAAATGTGACAAATGTCACATTTTGGGGTGGCCGGCATTGGGATGGGGGTGGTTTTGGGGGTGGCAGGGCTGTTCATGTCTATGCATCGTCATACCGGATCAGCGCTCGCTGCGCTGAAATGACGCAGAATCATTAGGTTTTGGCAGAAATAAACAGCCCTGACCCATTAGGGATGACTATTAACCGTCGGTTGTGATTGATGTTTAGGGGGTTTCTGGCGTGGCACAGGATGCACCAACACCGCTTGGTCGATATCAAAATCGCTGGTGTCCAGGTCCTCATCCGCCATGGCAAAGGCTCTGTCCCAGTCAGACAGGCTGGTGGCTTTTGCCATTTCTTCCCTAGTCTTTCTGATAATGGTCATATTTTTTTCGTTCCTTTCGGCTCGCCTTTCTAAAAGAAATCAATTTCAACAGGACTTACGCACAACGTCTTTGCGAGCCTCCGCAGGAGGCGTGGCAATCCAGTTTTTTCGCTCGCGGCATGTCTGGATTGCTTCGCTGCGCTCGCAATGACGAGGGTTATGCGTAAGTCCCGTTCAATTGTTTTCTTCACTTTTAAACATCCAACCGCTTCACCTTCAGCGCATTATCCTGAATAAAGGCCCGCCGCGGTTCCACAACGTCGCCCATCAGGGTGGAAAACAGCTGCTCGGCTTCGTCGTGGTGGTGAACGTGGACTTTGTACAGGCTGCGGGCGGCGGGATCCAGTGTGGTTTGCCACAGCTGATCGGGGTTCATTTCCCCCAAACCCTTGTACCGCTGGATGGACAGGCCCTTTTTGGCTTGTTCAAACCCCACAGCGATCACATCCAGCGGGTTGTCGATGCGGTGCACGGTGTCTTTCAGGGTCAGGCGGGCCGTGTTTTCAAACAGGGACAGGGTTTCCCGCGCGGCATTGACCTTTTGCGCTTCATGGGACCTCAGCAAGCCCACCGTCAACACCAAGGTCCGTAGAATTCCATCTTCGGTGCGCTGAAAGGTCATGCCATCATTATCATTGTTCGATAGGGACCACGGGTTGGCATCCCCCGCATTCAGGGCGTCTAGGACCGCGCTAGGTTGATACAGCGCCTCCATCCCCAGCATACCCTTCATGGCCAGCTTTACAAAGGCCTGTTTGTGGCCGTATTTGCGGCCCAGATAGTCCAAAGATCCCTCGCACGCCCTGAGTTTTTCCAGAACATCCCGAACATCCGCGCCGGATCGCTGGCTGCCATCGCTGAGGGTCAGAACCGCATGATCCACAATGTTGTTTAGCAGGTATCGGTCCAACGCCGCTTCGTCTTTCAGGTAAACCTCGGAATTGCCGCGCTGCACACGGTACAGGGGGGGCTCGGCCACGTACAGATACCCGCCGGCAATCAGCTCTGGCATTTGGCGAAAGAAAAACGTCAAAAGCAGCGTACGAATGTGCGATCCATCCACGTCGGCGTCAGTCATGATGATGATTTTGTGATAGCGCAGTTTTTCAACGCTAAAGTCATCTTTCCCAATACCGGTGCCAAGGGCGGTGACGAGTGTGCCAATTTCCTCGGAATTCAGCATGCGGTCAAAACGGGCCCGCTCAACGTTCAGGATTTTTCCACGCAGGGGCAAAATGGCTTGGTTGGCCCGTGATCTGGCCTGTTTGGCGGAACCGCCGGCGCTGTCCCCCTCAACAATAAACAGCTCGCACAGGCTGGGGTCTTTTTCGGAACAATCGGCCAATTTCCCGGGCAGGTTGGCAATATCCAGCGCCCCTTTGCGGCGGGAGAGTTCGCGGGCTTTTCGGGCGGCCTCCCG
>JBIIHL010000007.1:0-49067 GCA_044235825.1 Alphaproteobacteria bacterium
GCTTGTTATCGAACAAAGATTTTGCGGCGAAAACCCCTCCCTCACCCTCCCCCGCAAGCGGGAGAGGGAACATAACCTTCTCTACTCCCTACGCACCACTCCCTACTCCCCAAAACCCCCATAAATCAACACAAACCCAAAGGCCCAACACCCCATGTCCCCCCCCAAAACCCAATCTCTGGCCATTGTCGGCGGTGGATTCATCGGGTTGTCGCTGGGGTGGTGGCTGGGGCGTTTGGGGTGGGATGTGACGGTTTACGAACGCGCCCCCGATGTGACGCGATCGGCGGGGTATGCCGCCGCGGGGATGCTGGCCGCGCAGTTAGAGCAAGAACCTGGGGAGGAACAGCTGGCCCCCCTGTTGTCCCAAAGTCAACGTTTGTGGCCCGCGTTTCGGGATGCCTTGGAATCCGACAGCGGCCTGTCGCTGGATTACCAAACGGGGGGGACGTTGATGGTGGCCACGGATGCCAACGGCTTGGCCCGTTTGCGCCACGATCAAACGTATTTGCGCCGCTTGGGATGGGATCCAGAGTGGTTAATGGCCGAGGACGCCCGCACCCGCGAGCCATGGTTATCCCCCCAAACGTTGGGGGCCCTGTTTTGTGCCAGTGATCATCATGTGGACCCCCGCCGTGTCTTAGCGGCCTTAACAAAGGTTCTGGGGCCCCGCATTGTTTATAATGCCCGTGTGATGCAGCTGTCCCCCACCCCCCACGGGGTTGAGGTGATTCAGGACAACGGGCAGAAACAGCATTATGATCGGGTGATTTTGGCGCAGGGGGCTTGGGCGGGGGAGCATCCTCTGGTGCCCGATCTGCCGCCGCTGGATCCGGTGAAGGGGCAGGCGCTGTCTGTCACCATGCCCACCCCCTGCCTGTCCCACGTGGTGTGGGGGGAGGATGTGTATCTGGTCCCCCGCCACGACAACCGCCTGTATATCGGCGCCACGGTGGAGCCCTTGGGCTTTGATGCCCGCATCACCGCAGGGGCCCTGTATCATTTGCTGAAACAAGCCCGTCTGGTGGTCCCCGCGATCCTGGAGGCCGAAGTCACCGAAATCATCATCGGCTATCGCCCCCGCACCCTGAACGACACCCCCGTGGTGCGCCCCAGCATCATCCCCAACGTCATCATGGCCGTGGGCCACCACCGCAACGGCGTCCTGCTGGCGCCGTGGACGTGTGAAGAGGTGGGGGTGGTGGTGAGTGGTGAGTGGAGAAGATTATGTTCCCTCTCCCCGTTGGGGAGAGGGCTGGGGAGAGGGGCTGAAACCCCTATCTGTTTGTTATCGAACAAAGATTTTGCGGAAAAACCCCCTCCCTAACCCTCCCCCGCAAGCGGGAGAGGGAGGCGTATAACCCGTTTGCGGGGGCTAGGTAGGGGGGTGTTAGAGAGTGGTTTCTGATCGGCCACCTTGGGTAGCCATGTTGGCACATGCTTTTTCTAGTGCTTCTGGTGAAAGTAGACCTTGTGCTTCTTCTAGGAGTTTTTTTACACGGTTTAAATACTCTGGATCAGAGCTTAGAACAGTGCGTAGAACTCTTAATTCCTCTGTCAGTAAATCGTCTGGTAATTCTGCCAGTTGTTCCAAACGCTTTTGGACTTTATCGACATTATTTACAGACATGTTTTCCCGTAAGGATTCAAGATCACGCTGTGCGCGAAATATTTGATTAGCAATAGTCTCTCTTAGACCTTCCGCTGTAAGTAAGAAAAAGTTTCTTGTGAGTTCTTGTTGAGACCTTGGTAAAGTATGAGAGGTTGGTATCTGATTTGGACCCTGATAAAGATGCCATGTTTTCCCATCTTTTGCAGTGATAGTTATAACTTTTTTGCATCCCTGAGGAAGCGTGACTTTATCCAAGTCCTCTTCTTTTATCCCCGTTACGCGACAGGGGGCAGTTAAGTTCTGGCGCAATTCCTGGAAGTGTTCGTTGGTTTCATCCAAAAAAACCACCGCAAAGTTACTGGTTACAGTTTCGGTTTTTTCCCCCCCCAGAAGCACTGGGCGTTTTTGATCTACTGTGTATTCTTGATTTTTAGAAAGGATAGCTGTACCCATAAACGGAGCATCTTTAAATAAAGCTTTAAAAATTTCAAAGGCTTCCTGTGGTGATAGCGATTGCACGGCTTCATGAGCATCGGTCATATTTTATTCCTCTTCATTCCATTAAAAAATAACAAACGCCCCCATTGTAAACAAATACAAAAAAAATACCACAAAAAAATGTTGATGTTTTTGCCCCCGCGTTCCCCTCCTCTGGAGGGGTGCCCCGCAGGGGCGGGGTGGTTGGTGCCACACACAAAACCACCCCGCGTCAGAACCACCCCGTCAGGCTGCGCCTGACACCCCTCCAAAGGAGGGGAATGGGCCGACTCCCTAACCCCACGACGGGGGAGGTTATGAGAGGCACCCCCTCATCCCTCATCCCGATAAACGTCGCGACGGTGGCCAATATGGACAATCAAAACGGTGTGGGTTTCTGGTGTAATCTCTGCCAACAAGCGATAATCCCCCACACGAAAACGGTAAAAAGAAGAGAGCGGACCCATAAGCCTTTTGCTAAAATGAATAGGATTTTGGGGAATCCGATCCCGAATATAGGCCATGATTCTTATCTGCTGATCACGGGATAAACGCTTGATGTCTTTCAGGGCATCTTCACTTAGCGTCACTGTCCACATGATTTAAACCCAGCATGTCAAAGGCTTGCTCAACGGTATAGGTTTTTTTCGTGCTACGCAACCGCTCAGCCGCCAAAAACACATCTTCCATGTCTTCCAGTGCCTCAACAATGGCCTTGCGGGCGTAATAACTTTTGGTGCGACCGGTCCTTTGGGCCAGATCGTTTAAACGCTGCTCAACATCCGCGGGTAAACGAAGAACCAACATGACCGAATCCCCCTAAATTTTCACTGTATGACATGTATAACATAAAGAGGGAAAAAAAACAACAGTTGCGTTTTGTCCCACCGCAGGCCGTTGTTTCCCCCTTTACCCCGCCCTGTTCCCCATGATAGAACGGGAGAAGGTTTTTAAGGAAAAGGAAAGGCCCCATAATGACACAAACCCGCACGGAAACAGACTCCCTTGGCCCTATTGAGGTTCCTGCTGATTGTTATTGGGGGGCCCAGACGCAGCGTTCGCTGGATAATTTTCCCATTGGGATTGAAAAAATGCCGGTGGAATTGATCCGCGCGTTGATGATCCAAAAAAAGGCCGCGGCGCTGGTGAATAAGGCTCTGGGCCTGCTTCCCGCCAACGTGGCGGATGCCATCGTGGCGGCGGCGGATGATGTGCTCAGTGGCTCTCTGGTGGGTCAATTCCCCTTGGCCGTGTGGCAAACGGGATCCGGCACCCAAACCAACATGAATGCCAACGAAGTTCTGGCCAACCGCGCCAACGAACGCTTGGGCCACCCCCGCGGCGTCAAAACCCCCGTTCACCCCAACGATCATTGCAACATGGGGCAATCGTCCAACGATACCTTTCCCACCGTGATGCACATCGCGGCGGCCAAGGCCATCACGGGCCACCTGCTGCCCGCGCTGCGCGATTTGCAAAGCAGTTTGGAACACAAGGCCCAAGACTTCGCCGATATCGTCAAAATCGGCCGCACACACCTGCAGGATGCCACCCCGCTGACGCTGGGGCAGGAATTTTCGGGCTATGTCACCCAAATCAAAAACAACATAACCCGCCTTCAGGGGACCTTGCCTGCATTGTATGAACTGGCCCAAGGCGGCACCGCCGTGGGCACGGGGATCAACTGTCACCCCGATTTTCCGGCGGCCTTTGCCAAAACTGCGGCGGATTTAACCGGTCTGCCCTTTGTCACCGCCCCCAATAAGTTCGAGGCCCTGTCTGTTCACGATGCCATCACCGATGTTTCCGGTGTGCTGAGCACCTTGGCCAGTTCCCTGATGGCCCTGGCCAGCAACATTCGTCTGCTGGGGTGTGGTCCGCGCTCAGGCTTGGGGGAGCTGAGCCTGCCCGCCAACGAACCCGGGTCATCCATCATGCCAGGCAAGGTCAACCCCACACAGGTGGAGGCCCTGACCATGGTCTGCGCCCAAGTCATCGGCAACGCCACCGTGGTGGCCGTGGCCAATTCCCACAGCCATTTGCAGTTGAACGTGTACAAACCCGTGATGATTTATGCCGTTTTGCAATCCATTCGGTTGCTGGCGGATGCGGCGGCCTCCTTTCGCGAGCGCTGTGTTGACGGGATCGAGGCCAACACCGACCGCATTGCTAAGCTGATGCAGGAATCCCTGATGCTGGTGACCGCCCTGAATCCCCACATCGGGTATGACAACGCGGCGAAAATTGCCAAAAAAGCCTTTGAAGAGGGCACCACCCTGAAACAGGCGGCTTTGTCGCTGAATCTGCTCACCGCCGAACAGTTCGACGCATGGGTGCAGCCGCTGGATATGATCAAACCCTCTGCCAACAACGTAAAGGCCGCCTGATGTTTTTAAAAGACAAAGACCGCATTTTTACCAACCTGTACGGCGATAAAGACTGGGGTTTGGCGGGGGCCCGCGCCCGTGGCATTTGGCAGGATACCAAAGCCCTGCTGGAAAAGGGGCATGAGACGATTATTGAGGAGGTCAAAACCTCTGGCCTGCGCGGCCGCGGCGGGGCGGGGTTTTCCACCGGCATGAAATGGTCCTTTATGCCCAAAAATGGCGATTTGCCCAGTTATCTGGTGGTGAATGCCGATGAATCCGAACCCGGAACCTGCAAAGACCGCGACATTTTGCGTCATGATCCCCATCGCCTGCTAGAGGGTTGCGTTGTCGGGGCCTTTGCCATTCGCGCCCACACCGTTTACATTTACGTGCGCGGCGAATTTTATAACGAGGCCATGCGCCTGCAGGCGGCGGTGGATGAGGCTTACGCGGCGGGCTTGCTGGGCAAAAACGCCTGCGGCACCGATTGGGCCATGGACATTTACGTTCACCGCGGCGCGGGGGCGTACATCTGCGGCGAAGAAACGGCTTTGCTGGAAAGTTTAGAGGGGAATAAGGGCCAGCCGCGTCTAAAGCCGCCCTTTCCCGCCGGTGTGGGATTGTTTGGGTGCCCCACCACCATCAACAACGTGGAAACCATCGCGGTGGTGCCGGAGATTCTGCGCCGTGGCCCCGCGTGGTTTTCGTCCTTTGGCCGCCCCAACAATGCGGGGACAAAAATTTTCTGCATATCCGGCCACGTCAACACCCCCTGCAACGTGGAAGAATCCATGAGCATCCCCCTAAAAGACCTGATCGAGCGTCACGCCGGCGGCGTGCGCGGCGGGTGGGATAACCTGCTGGCCATCATCCCGGGTGGATCGTCGGTGCCGTTGGTGCCCGCGGATCAATGTGACCCCCTGCTGATGGATTACGACGCCCTGCGCGAGGTTGGATCGGGTCTGGGCACCGCCGGCGTCATCGTTATGGACAAATCCACCGATATCGTGGCCGCCATTGCCAATTTATCGTACTTTTACAAACATGAATCCTGCGGCCAATGTACGCCGTGCCGCGAGGGCACGGGCTGGCTGTGGCGCATGCTGACCCGTATGGTATCCGGAAACGCCCAGCCCGAAGAAATCGACCAACTGTGGGACTTAACCAAACAGATCGAGGGCCACACCATCTGCGCCCTGGGCGATGCCGCCGCTTGGCCCGTGCAGGGATTGATCCGCCATTTCCGGCCGGAGTTGGAGCGGAGGATGGCGGCAGCGCGGGGGCGGCGGGTGGCGTAGGGATGACATGATTTTTCCCAACAAACTCGCCATCACAGATCCCGTGGCCCTGAGCATTGCCGAGGAAAAAATCAGCAAACAAAATGCCAAGCGTCTTTTTGAAACAGGGGCGTTGGATACCATCCCCGTGGGCACCTTTGCAGGTTTGGCAGATATCCATCGGTGTTTATTCGGGGATATTTATGATTTTGCTGGGAAAATACGGGATGTGAACATCGCTAAGGGGTCATTTCGCTTTGCCCCTGTGATGCATTTGCAGGCTTCGCTGGCCCACATCGATGCCATGCCCCAGGGCACGTTCGATCAAATCGTTGAAAAATATGTTGAAATGAACATTGCCCACCCGTTTCGAGAGGGCAATGGCCGCGTCACCCGCCTGTGGCTGGATTGTCTTTTGAAAAAAGAAATCCGGCAGGTTGTGGATTGGCGTTTGATTGCCAAGGACGATTATCTCTCCGCCATGGAGCGCAGCGTTGTGAAGGATTTGGAAATCAAACACCTGCTGAAAAACGCCCTCACCGACACCATCCACGAACGCGCTTTGTTCATGACGGGGCTGGACGTTAGTTACCATTACGAAGGCTATCGCCATTTCAGGGCGGAGGATGTGTAGAGGGTTGTTATAATTCAACCTTTTTGGCTTTCAGCCGCCCCCCCGATGTGTCATTCCCCCGCAAGGGGGAATCCACAAAATCCAATGCGGCAACACCGCCAGCGATGTGATGCAGGCTTACGGCCAAAACAACGTCACCGTATTGTGTTCCAATACCGATGTTGAAACCCGCCTGTATGACATCACGAGCAAAAACATCCGGCTATGGCTCAGTAAAAACGCCGTGCAGCGCATTGCATTTTCAACACAACCTTTTGCTCCATCAGAGACCTTTAATCAGCGGTGTTAGGGGTGCGGGATGATCCTAAACCACCGCCTCAAACCCAACCTTTTCCACTGCGATAAAAACACGCTGGCGCAAAATATCAGGGGTGATAATTTTGGTGCATTGAACGATGTCGCCGGGTTGAAAAACAAAAGTCTTATTTTCATTTTCTTGATCATAGGCTTTCAAAAGATGGAATGTTTTATCAGGCAATTCTTCCGCCAAAAAAACCTTAAATTGAGGAGGTTGTCCGCTTTCTACAACAAGAGGATTTTTAACCCGAATTAAAAAATGAACACCAGGATAGGGGGGCGCATTCTCAATAATTGATAAAAGAATTTTCGCTTTTTCCCGGATCACTTTTATCTGCGGCATATTCATAATGTGCTTTTCCAAATCAAAAAAACTGATTTTTTCGACTTCGCGGAAAAATTCTTTGATTTTTGTATCAATCTCGGGGCCAAAAACGTACCTTGCTCTTTCATAGGCCCAAGATAAACCCGTGTCATCCTGGAAATAAGTCACGTTATCGGCATAACAAGAATGGATATTTTGATTATTTTCGAACCAAGCTAATTTTTGATAGTCTTCACTTGATAACGTTTGAAGACCTCTTATCATAATATCTTTATAATAACCATTTTCAACGATTTGAGCGATATTTTTTGTCATTGTGTAACCTTCCAATAAACTTTAAAAAGATGGGCAGGAATGTGAGATTCTTCAGAGTCTTGAGATACTTTATTACCCTCCAAATCGTAAGAAGTCCCGCTTTTTTGTTGTCTTATGTTATCATATTGTTGACCAGGCTCACTACTTTCCGGTTCCCCAGCTGAGATTTTTACATAGGTTCCCCGTTTAGTGCCTGGCTTGGTGTACTGCACCCCCTTTTGATCGCGTGTGACTTCACGCGTCCAATCTTTGGGGACGCCTTCGGGACGTTTGAACAGACCGCGGGCCTCTGCCTCCTTAAACCGTTTCTGGCGAAGTAGGCTTTGGGCCTGTCGATCAAACTTGGTTGCGGCTTGCTGAACAGCCTCTCGATTCGCCCGACGCATCCCATACCGCGCCGCATACTTGGCGATTTGCCGCGCTGCCAAAACAAATGCGCCGCGGATGGCCAAAGCTGATACCACCGTTCCTGCAACCCCTGCAGCTACAGACAAAGCCCCCAAAAACAATTATCTTATGAAAACACCACCACCCCCTCACTCATCAACCGCAACCGGAAAGGGGAGGGGGCCCCATCGGCGTTAAGGCTGTCCTGAAATTGCGCAATCCAGAACATGCCGCTTAAGGTCGTGTTGTCCTGAAACTGCAAAGACACAGGATACAGCTTGCCCGTCATGCTGGCCCGCAGCAGCGTTTTTTGGCCGTGAACGGTGCGGCCCTCGGCATCAATGCGCAGGCTCAGGGTGCCCGCGGGGGCACGCCGCGCCCACGCATCCTGTTGCAGGGTATCCGATGGGCCCCGCGTGCTGGTGCTGAGCATATCCACCCGCTGCAAATAGGCCACCAAGGTGGGGGCCTCTGTCAAAACATCGGGATTGCCCAAAGAAAGCGTGGTTTGAAAGGTATCAATATCTGGCATAAAAACATCCTTATTTTAAAATGTGATGGAAAAATTGGAAAAAGGGGTGGGCCAAAGAAATCCTTGCGCTGGCCCCCGTCGTGCTATAGTCGTGAACGCTACAATCCGCTGCTTAAACAGGAAATCCGCCCATGTCTTCTGTTTCCATGAATCCCACAGCATACCGCCGGATCGTGGCCATTGCCGCCCTGGGGTATTTTGTTGATATTTTTGATTTGATTATTTTTGGGATTGTGCGCGTGCAAAGCCTGCGGGATCTGGGCCTGAGCGAGGAGCAGATCATCACCACCGGCATGGACATCCTGAATGCCCAAATGATCGGGATGTTGCTGGGCGGCCTGTTGTGGGGGGCCGTGGGGGATAAATTTGGGCGGGTCAAGGTTCTGGTGGGCTCCATTTTGCTGTATTCGGTGGCCAACATCCTGTGTGGTTTTGTTGCCAGTGTTGAGGACTACAAACTGCTGCGCTTTATCGGCGGTATCGGCTTGGCGGGGGAATTGGGGGCCGGCGTTACCTTGGCGCTGGAATGCATGCCCAAACACATTCGCGGGCTGGGCGGCGCCGTCATCGCGGGCGTTGGGGTGTTGGGGGCGGCCTTGGCCGAAATCATCCTTTATTATGTCAGCTGGCGGGATGCCTATATCTTTGGGGGCATCATGGGGTTGGTGGTTTTGTGTTTCCGCTTTACCCTGACAGAATCCGCAATGTTCAAATGCCATCAGGCCGATAAGGTCACCCACGGCAGCTTTCTGGCGATTCTGGCCCAGCGGTCGTTGCTGAAAAAATATCTGGCTTGTGTCTTTATTGGGGTGCCCATCTGGTTTGTTATTGGCCTGCTGGTGTACTTTTCACCGGAATTTGCCAAGGTTTTGAACCTACAGGGCCCTGTCACCGCCGGCAAATCCATCATGTATATGTATATCGGTATGTCCATTGGCGACATCAGCAGCGGTTTCGTCAGCCAAGCCCTGAAAAGTCGCCGGAAAGCCATTCAAATCTACATGGCCGGCTTGGCCGCAGGGGTTGTGGTGTACAGCCAGTTTGGCGGCGCCACCGTGGGAGCCTTTTACACCATGCTGGTGTTTTTGGGCATCGGCGCCGGATACTGGGCCCTGATGGCCATCAATGCATCCGAACAATTCGGGGTGAATTTCCGCGCCACCGCCGCCACCACCGTGCCCAACTTTGTGCGGGGGTCGGTTGTGTTGGTCACGCTGGCCTTTTCCACCCTGCACCATGACATGACCATGGACATGATGCAGGCCGCCATGGTGGTGGGCGTCGTGGTCTTTGCCATGGGGGCTGTTGCGGCTTGGTGGCTGCCCGAGACCTTTCACAAAGACCTCAACCTGCTAGAGGGCGCCACCAGCCCCGATGATCATGGGCCTACCCCTGTCCCCACGCCCTAAAAAGCCTGATGGCCATACACTTTTGTCAATGTTAAAAAAAACCATCCTTCTGCTGATCTTTTTTTCCCTACCCGCATGGGGCGGGCAGGGTGATGCGCCCCTCTCGCCCCCCGAACTGGTCCCCGCCAGCGATCATGACCCGGAACATCTGACGATGTTCGTGACCCATTTTTTTCGGTGGTTACTGGATAATGATCTCAGATATCGCAATACATCCCCTGATACACAGGAAAGAAAGCACGTTCTTAAGGAAGAAGCGGATACCATAAAAAAAAGTATTACCCCCCCCTTAAGATATCACTATGAACAAAATCTTCGTGGACTTGAAGAAACCGATCCCCTTTTTCCCTTAGGCGATTGGGAAGACAACTGGCGCAACACCGCTTTCTCCCAAATCGTGACACTCCAAAATCAGACAGCGACTTTGACTGTTTCCTTCCCCCCCAACCAACTTCGTGATCTTCCCTGCGATACGCCTTTCCAATTTAGAGTCTTGTTAAAAATCTATAAGGGAGCATGGCGTATTGAGGAAATTCAAGATATTAGTGATGAAGAAGCAGGATTTTAGGGTCGATACACTTCATAAGAGGGTTGATATTGTCGATATCCTGGACCGGCCCAAAGAGAGCCGCGTTGAGGCGGCAGAAAGTCCGATACCCAATCATCCTTATTGTGTTTGCCCTGTCCCCTGTCACCTGTAACCTGTAACCTGTCACCCGTCACCCATAAATCCCCCCAAACACAAACCGAAAGTAATACGGCCACGTGCTGGGCAAAAAGCGGGAGCGCATGGCGAAGTGGTACAGGCGGGTGTCGATGGTTTGCGTGGCGGCCTCCCCATTTTTGCGGAAATAATGGTCACAGGCAAAAATCAGCCGCGCCATTTTATCCGGCACGTACATGCTGCGGGGTTGCAGGTATTCCGAACGCGAGGTCTGCCACCGCAGCGCATCAAACGTATCGCTGGAATAGGTGAACTCGTACGGCTTGCGCACCACATTGGGGGCCGTGACGGTGGCCCGCAAAAATGCCAAACCGGCGATCAGTTTGGTGTCAAACTCCCGCCAATTTGACAGCGTCACCAGCTCGATCCAGGGTTCCAGATCATACTGGTGATAATGCATGGCGTTGCGGCGGATGTAATCGATGGTCTCCCCCGCATCCACTGCAGGGCGGGGCATGTCATACAGGGCGGGATTGTGGGGACGATACAGGCTTCCCCCGCCGCCGTCCAAACCGCTTAAGGGTTCGGCAAAAAACAATCGCGTTTTGTTGGATGACGTTAAATACGTCACCGAAGTCACGCGAAAATACCCATTATGCCCCCGCGTATTCCCCGCCACATAAATTGTGGACCCCACGGGAAACATGGCCAAAAAATTGCCATCGATATCAAAACGCTTTTCCGCCACCGATGCGCCCACCACGGGGTGGGATGGGGGGACGCTCACCGCCGCATTGCCAAAGGGGAAATTTTGATTCACAAAAGTCTGCAGTGTGGTCCGCAGCGCCGCCAGCTTGGCAGAATCGCCCAGAAAATCATAGACCTGATACAAAATTTTATAATGATGGGTATAATGGTTGCCATACAGCAAACTGCCCTCACCTGCGGCGGGGGCAAAGGTCCACGCTTCCTTAGCCACCCTGAGCTGCTGCACCCACGCGGTGATGATGCCTTGCTCAGTGGCGGAAAAGGACGCCCAGTGCCGCTTGGCCACACGGATTAAGTTTTCAAAATTGGTTTCATCAATGGGCTTGCCCGTTGGGATGTTTTTTGTGCACCAGGACAGAATTATGCTTTTGATTTTGCTTAAAAATTCCGTCTCAGGAATCCCCCCGTGCTGCGTTGAATAGCTGTAATACTGCGATAACACCGGCAAACGCACCCGCAATTCATTAAAGCCCGCGCGGGTGTCCTGAACAGCCTTCAGGCTTGTGTCCGGCTCCCCTTGAGACCGCAGGGTTACCACAGCCGCATCGGCTTCCCCGATGTATTGACCCGCAAATTTTTTCAAACGCTTGCGCTGCACATTGTGCCAGCTCAGACTTTCCGTCGTGCTGGGCAACTGATCCGCCGCCACAGGCGCCGCATCGGTGGGAAAGGGGTAAAGAGGCATAAACAATCCTTTATAATGATGTTTTGGTTAAAAAAGGGGCAGGGGGCAGGGGAGAAAGGGAAACAGAAAAAAGTTTTCATCCTCCCTTTCGTTCTCGCAAAAAACCCTCTCTTGCGAATCTGTGTGTTTAACAGTAAATTCGGGATCTCAGACACAACAGAGGACATCATGACCATACCCGTAACCACAGGCCCTATTGCGGGATCAAAGAAAGTTTATCTGCCGGCAGAGGGGCGCCCTGATCTGCGCGTGCCCTTTCGGGACATTGAACTCAGCGCGGGGGCTGGTATGCCTGTGTTTCGGGTGTATGATACTTCAGGGCCCTATACCGATCCTGCCGCCACCATTGCGATTGACGCGGGATTGACCCGTTTGCGGGAATCGTGGATTCACGACCGCGGCGATGTGGAATCGTATACGGGCCGCGCCATTCAACCGGCGGACAATGGCTTTGTGTCTGAAAAACAAAGGGTTGAGGCATTCCCCATCACCCATCAACCGCTGCGGGCCCGCCTTTCGGGCAAAGCCGTCACCCAGATGGCCTATGCCAAAGCCGGCATCATCACCCCCGAAATGGACTATATTGCCACACGGGAAAACCTAGCCCGCGCCCAGCTGAAGCAGGACTTTCGTCCCGCCGACGGGGAAGGGTGGGGGGCCACCTTTCCGGAAACCCTGACGGGGGAATTCGTCCGCGCCGAAGTGGCCGCCGGCCGCGCCATCATCCCGTGTAACATCAACCACCCCGAGGTGGAGCCCATGATCATCGGGCGAAACTTTTTGGTGAAAATCAACGCCAACATTGGCAATTCTGCCGTGACGTCTTCGGTGGCAGAGGAAGTGGAAAAAATGGTCTGGGCCATTCGCTGGGGCGCGGATACCGTCATGGACCTATCCACGGGCCGCAACATTCACACCATTCGGGAATGGATTTTGCGCAACAGCCCCGTGCCCATCGGCACCGTGCCCATTTATCAGGCCCTGGAAAAGGTCGGCGGCGTGGCCGAGGATTTAACGTGGGACATCTACCGCGACACCCTGATTGAACAGTGCGAACAGGGGGTGGATTATTTCACTATTCATGCCGGCGTGTTGCTGCGGTATGTGCCCTTAACGGCGAGCCGCATCACGGGCATCGTCAGTCGGGGCGGATCCATCATGGCCAAATGGTGTTTGGCCCACCATCAGGAAAATTTCCTATACACCCATTTTCGGGAAATCTGCGAGATTCTGCGCCAGTACGACGTCAGCTTTTCGCTGGGGGATGGTCTGCGCCCGGGCTGCGCGGCGGATGCCAACGATGCGGCCCAATTTGGCGAGCTGGAAACCCTCGGCGAGCTCACCCGCATCGCGTGGGAGTATGATTGTCAGGTCATGGTCGAAGGCCCAGGCCACGTCCCCATGCACAAAATCAAAATCAACATGGATCACCAGCAACGCCTGTGTCACGACGCGCCTTTTTACACCTTGGGCCCGCTGACCACAGACATTGCCCCGGGCTATGATCACATCACCAGCGGCATCGGCGCCGCCATGATCGGGTGGTTTGGCACGGCCATGCTGTGTTATGTCACGCCAAAGGAACATTTGGGCCTGCCCAACCGCGACGATGTGAAGGTTGGGGTGATTACCTATAAAATCGCCGCCCACGCCGCCGATGTGGCCAAAGGCCACCCCAGCGCCCACTGGCAGGATGATGTGTTGTCCCAAGCCCGTTTTGATTTCCGCTGGCAGGATCAATTCCATCTGTCGCTGGATCCCGACACAGCGCGGGCCTATCACGACGAAACCCTGCCCAAAGAGGCGCACAAAGTGGCCCATTTTTGTTCCATGTGTGGGCCCAAATTCTGTTCGATGAAAATCACGCAAGAAGTTCGGGAATACGCCAAAAAAGGCATGCATGATATGTCCCAGAAATTTCGCGATGCGGGGGCCGAAATTTATCAGCCTGCGGAAAAAACGGTGGCTTGATGAAACCCAAACATCTGCGCCTGATCGCCCTTGGCATCACGCTGATCGCGTTATCGGGGGTGGCGTTTTTGGGGTTGTTTTATAATCAGGACAGTTTGCTGTATTACACAAAACCCAGCCAACTGTCCCACCCCGACCCCCAGCGTTGGTATCGCATAGGGGGGCAGGTGACGGATTGGAAAGTGATGGCTCAAAACCATACCTTTACCCTGTCCGATGAAACGGCCCATGTTGTGGTGCATTACCAAGGCCTTGTCCCCGATCTGTTTCAGGTGGGACAGGGGGCCATTGTGGATGGGACCTTTGGGGCCCAAGGGGTTTTTATGGCCACCCGCGTTTTGGCCAAACATGATGAAAATTACCAACCGCCGGAGGCCCCATGACCCCCCCCGATCCCCGCGCCCGTTGTTTGGCCATGCTGGCGGCAGGTCTGGATATGGGCACCCTGCACATCACGGAATCGGGCAATGGTGAGGAAACCCTACGCGGTGCCTTGCCAGGGGTCACGGCCAAGGTGATCCTGCGCACACCCGCAGTCTATGATACCCTGTTGAACAAAGGGGCTTTTGGTTTTTTCGACAGCTGGATGCGCGGTGATATCACCAGCGAAAACATCGGCCTGTTGGTGTATTTGGTCATCAGCAACAAACGCCTGATGGAATCCCTAACACAACACCCCACGTCCCACACCATCCCCCAGCGGCGGTATCCTTTATCGGTGTTTCATCCTGATTTTTTATCGGTGTGGATGGGGAAAACCGTGTCCTTTGGCGCCGGTTTTTTTGATGGATTGGTGGAAACCTTGGACCAAGCCATCGCGGCGCGTCATCAAACCATCAAGGACGCCATGATGCTCCGCGCCCATGATTCCATCCTGTATATCGGGCAAACCATGGGATCGTTTGCGGCCTTTTTTGCGGAAAACCACACCAACAGCCGTTTGCACGTTTTAACCCATGGGCATGTGCAAAAACAAACCCTGCAACAGGACATGCGCGTGCGTGGTTTTGACAAACGGGTCACGGCGGACATTTTCGATGAAACAACCCTGCAGGGCCGCTACGATTTTATTGTGGTGAATCATCTGTTTGAAACCATCCCCCCAAACCACTGGGATCATGTGTTTTATAAACTCAAAGACATGCTGCGTCCCGAGGGCCGGATCATTATGCAAATCATCCTCGCAGAATCCACCCCGCCCCAGCGCACCACGCGGCGGACCAAAACCAGCCCGCCCAACCTTTGGTCCCTGATGGCCTATGAAAACGCCCGTTTTATGGCACAGGATGCGTTTTTGGGTTATGCCAAAAAAAACTATCTGCGGGTGCGGGACCAGAAACCCTATCCCAAAGACATGGCCCGCACGTGCAAACTGCTGCGGGCATCGCTGGACAGCCACGCCCCAGACCTCCGCAGCCTTCCCGACGGCAACACCCACCGCCTGTTTTGGACCTTTTTCCTCAGCGTGCTTGAGGCCACCTGCCTGCAAGGCCTCCTCACCCCCACCCACGTTGTGTTGGAGCATGATGTTTAGGGGCTGTTTATGTCTGCCAAAACCTAACGATTCTCCGTCATTCCGGACCAGCGAGCAATAGCGAGCGCCGATCCGGAATCCAGCGCAAATGCCAAAACGCGAAGCGTTTTGTTTCTTGTTTTCACAATACAAAGGCAAAAGGCTGCGCCTTTTGACAGTGGCGCTGGATACCGGATCAGCGCTCGCTATCGCTCCCTTGTCCGGTATGACGATGCATAGACATGAACAGCCCTGATGTTTAGGATTGATTGCAATATCTTACAGGATATGATACAATGCAATCCATGAAAGTCGTCCTAGATACCGATGTTGTGGTTGCGAGCATCACAAGCCCCGTGGCCGCCGCCGAAAAACTGGCAGCCATCCAAACCGCTGAAACGTTCTTCGCCCAGCGGAGAGAGCGCGGCGATATTGACAAAGCCTTGGCCTTCCTCAGCCGTCAGGGCGGCGAAACGCCCCGCTCAGGGGATGAATGCTAAAAAAAGGCCAATCTCAATGCGGTATGCCCCAATCTCAATGCGGTATGCCAAGGTGATCTCCTAAATCTCTCAGGGCTTTATGGGCCTCTTGGCCCTGTCCTTTGTCAAATTCTGTCATGGATTTCTGAATGGCCAAGGCGGATCGCATCCGCTCCAACTCCTCTAACATCTGTTGATAGGATGTCACATCCTGCAACACCAAGGCCGCCTTTCCATTGACCGTCAAAATCGCGGGGCTGTGACTGTTTTGCAATTGGGCCATGCGCTCTTTGGCATGGCGCTGAAAATCACTCAGCGGATAAATTTGATTCAGGTCCATCATACATCCAATACCATGAAATTCACTGTTGATTTCATGCTATCAAAGCTTTTCCCGAACGTCAATAACAACCCAAAAAAAATCGCCCCCCGCCTTTTCAGGGGCAGGGGGACCGTAAGAAAGCGAGTACTTCCTAGAGTGGTGTTAAAGAGGATGTCTGATTAGACGTCCTCAGGTAAATAACCAACTGAATCAACATCTGAGTGTTTGCGGGGTTCTGCAGGAATAAGCCTGCAGAACCCAATAAAACGCACAGAATGAGACCCGCCATCGTCCTAAAACCAACACGGAAGTAATAGTAATGGTGGTAATGGTGATGGATGGGCTCAGAGGATCTAGAATACATGTTCCTTTCTGTTGAAGAAGTCATGTCGATGATGAGAGGCCAAAAAATTGGCCGAGCTGTGAACACATTTAGCTTAATATATATATATATCTGTCAAGAATTTTATTTAAGTCGCATCGTTTTTTTAAATCATTGGTTTTGAAACAATAATTAGACGCCCCTATCTCCCCCACCCCCCAACCGTTCCTTCAGCCGCAGCAAATCCTCCCAAGCCTGTTGTTTTTGCAAAGGGCTGCCCAGCAGATAGGCAGGATGGAACGTGGGAACCGCCAGAATGTTGGTGCCCTCCAGCGGGTAAATTTTCCCTCTTAGGCGCATAATGCCGGTGTCGCTTTTTAAAACGGCCTTGGCCACCACGCCCCCCAGCAACACAACGGATTTTGGGGCCACCAAACGGATATGGGCCCGCAGAAAGGGCAGCATCTGGGCGACCTCGTGCGGTGTGGGTGCCCGATTCCCTGGGGGACGCCATGGGATGATGTTGGTGATATAACAATGCTCTCGCGGGCATCCCGCCGCCGCCAGCATCTGATTGAACATCTTTCCGGCATCCCCCACAAAGGGACGACCGGACTGATCCTCTTCATTTCCGGGGGCTTCGCCGATGACCATAATATCAGGGTTCAGGGGGCCTTCGCCAAACACCATCTGGGTTGCCGTTTGTCTGAGGGCGCAATCTTTCAGCGTTTCAAGCGCCCCGCGCAGGGCCGCCAGCGTGTCAAAAGAAACCTCTGGGGATACCTGAAGGGCAGGGGCGGGGGCAGAAACATCCCCAAATCCCTCCCTTTTCATAACCAAGGGGGCGCTGTCTTGGGGGGGGGCCTGTGTGCTCTGAACCCACCACGTTACGGGGGTTTGGGAAACAACCTCATCCACACCGATAAAAGCCAGAAATCGGGCAAACCCCTCCGGCGTGGGCGTCGTGTCTGTGATGAATGCGTGATCCCTCAAAACCCCAAGCCTCCCTTGCGTTGTGTGTCAAGCCAGACTATAACAGCTCAGCATCTCTCAATAAAACATTATGGCGTCTCTTTTGCAGGTTTTTTTTCAGCGACACCTTCGTTGGGCCCTTTGCTTGGTGCTTGTTCTGGTGCTTATGCCTCTGGCTTCTTGCAAACCTGCGGATCAACAGGCCGACAACACATCCGAAACCCAAACCATTGTGGAAAAACCCGCGCCCCCGCTGCCGGATACCTTGGCGGGCAGCTTCCTGATTTCCCAATTTGCCCAGCGTAACGAGGACCCCCAAACCGCCTATAAACACACCCAAATTGTCCTTGCCAAGGGGGGATATGATGCCGGCATCCTTCGGTACGCCCGTTTTTCAGCCCTTTCCGCTGGCAACATTCAGGGCGCACTGGAAAACAACGCACGCCTGAACCCGCAGGACCGCGATGTTTCTTTTTATATCCTGTCGTTTTTTCAGGCCTATCAAAACAAAAACTGGGATCAGGCCGCCGGTTTTCTGCCCCCCTTGGCCGAAAACGCCAGCTATCAAAGTCTGGAGCCCCTGTTTCGCGCATGGCTGGCGGTGGCCCGTTATTCAGAAACCCAAACCCCCACACGCCAACAGATGGACACCATCACCGCTGCTTTTGCCCAAGGGGCTGAGGGGGATATGGGCCTTTTGTCTGAAATTCAGCGCGATTATGCCTTGGCCGTTTTAAAACAACCCCAAAAGGCCCTTCAGGGTCTTCAGTCCTCCTTGGCTGAGGTTCGTGACGCTCCGGCCACGCTGCTGATCACCACGGCGGCCCTGATGCACCAGCAAAACCAACCCTTGGATCAGGGGCTGTTTTTACGGGCCGGCATGGATGACGACATGACCCAAACCCTGCTTAATATGGCTAAGGATGGGACATTGCCCTTCATGACCAATCCCTTGCAGGGGCTTTTTTATCTTTTTCAGGATCTCGCCTCTGTCTTTAACCGCCCAGGGACACAGGATCATGCCCTGATGTACGCCGCTTTGGCCCATGCCATGATGCCCGATAATCCCTTCACCACCCTGAATTTGGGCCAGATTTTGGACGATATCGGGGCCTCCTCTCAGGCAGACGCCCTGTATCAACGCATACCCCCCACCAATCCTCTTTTCTGGCTGTCTACGGTGTATCGCGCCCATCTGAACATCAAACAGGACAACAACGACGACGCCCTAAAGATCATTCAACCCCTTTATGAGAAATATC
The DNA here is from genome assembly GCA_044235825.1 of Alphaproteobacteria bacterium. Lineage (GTDB taxonomy): Bacteria > Pseudomonadota > Alphaproteobacteria > JAJTHO01 > CANGYM01 > CANGYM01. The sequence continues at coordinate 18,593 of JBIIHL010000007.1, forward strand.
CAGAAAACACTTCAATTAAAACACTTTATGCCGATTTGTTAAAGTCAAATCTTCGCTTTACTGAGGCTTTGCCCCTGTATGATGCGTTGATTCAGGCGTCCCAAAATGCCCCTCAGGGCCGGTTTTATGCCAGTCGGGGGATGTGCTATGAACGTCTGAAACAATGGGATGCGGCGGAAAATGATTTGCTCAGGGCCATTGACCTCACCCCCCAAGACCCCCTGATTCTGAACTATTTGGCGTATTCATGGATTGATCGCGGGGTGAATGTGGATCGGGCCTTGGCGTTGCTGCAAAAGGCTCTAGCTATGGCCCCCAACAATCCGGAAATTCTGGACAGTTTGGCGTGGGGATATCACAAAAAAGGCAATCACGACAAAGCGCTAGAGGGCCTGCAAAAAGCCGTCACCCTTGCCCCTGATGAACCCCTGATTCTCAGCCATTACGGCGATGTTTTGTGGGCCGCTGGAAAGCACAGACTGGCCACTTTTGCTTGGGATGGCGCCCTGGAAATGGTCCGTTTCATCAAAAAAACAACCCCCCAAAAAGCACTGGATGTCACAGAGGAAGACTTGGTTGAAAAACTCAGCCGAAACCCGTGATGGGTTAGCGGGGGTTAAACCTGTGTCTTCTGTCTTTTCTGTCGTCATTTGCCCCTTGACCTTAACGGATCCTCGGGTTACAACAGATGAACATTTGATCAGCAAGCTAGAGTTTCGTTGTTATGGCCAATCATAAGTCTGCCCTGAAACGGGCCCGTCAGACCCTCACCCGCACCGAAGTGCGTCGGGCTAGGGTCAGTCGCATCAAAACCTTTATTCGCCGTGTGGAGGACGCCGTCCTTGCAGGGGATGCTGCGGCTGCGCATCAGGCTTTCCTGTTGGCCCAACCTGAAATTCACAGGGGCGTCACAAAGGGTGTTTTGCACAAAAACACGGCTGCCCGTCGGATTTCTGGCCTTCATGCCCGCGTTTCGGCGTTGTCGGCTTAGGACATTTACCAAGTCTTTGATTCTGTGTTATTTTTTGGGCTAACCCCCCATTGGGATTTTTGTCCCTTAAACTCTGGGTTATTGTGTGGACAAAACGAAGGTTAGGGGAGGCTCTTTTGAATCAGCACCAGTGGCAAATGGTTCAAGAATCCTTGCGGCACGAGCTGGGCCAAGCCGCGTTTGACAACTGGATTCGTCCCATCGTGTTTTCCCCCGCCGATGGCCATCGTTTGCGTTTGATTGCCCCCACGACCTTGGCCCGCAAATGGATCGAAAGCCATTATACGGACCGCATTCGTTTTTTCGCCCGCCGCGTCAATCCGGCGTTAACCGACATTACCATTGATGTGGGGGAATCCCACCCCAAAACCACCGCCAACGACGCCAAACCACAAGGGGCGGAGGGACCGCTTGCCTCCGCCTCTGTGGCCGCCCCCATGCCCAGCGCCTCGGCGGATTTGTCCCGTTTTTCCATCCAGCTGGATCCCCGTTTGACCTTTGACAGCTTTGTTGTGGGGAAATCTAACGAACTGGCCTTTTCTGCGGCGCGTCGTATTGCCGATGCGGACGCGGTGACCTTTAACCCCCTGTTTTTGTATGGGGGTGTGGGGCTGGGCAAAACCCATTTGATGCATGCCATTGCGTGGCATATTGCCGAAAAAACGCCGCAGCGCCGCGTGGTGTATTTATCCGCTGAAAAATTCATGTATGAATTTGTGCGGGCCATTCGGTTCAAGGACACCATGGCGTTTAAGGAAATGTTCCGCTCTGTCGATGTTCTGATGATTGATGATGTTCAATTTATCAGCGATAAAAACTCAACGCAGGAGGAGTTTTTTCACACCTTTAACGCCCTGATTGATCAAAACCGGCAGGTGATTATTTCCGCGGATAAATCCCCATCGGACCTCGAGGGGGTTCATGAACGCCTGAAATCCCGTTTGGCATGGGGCTTGGTGGCGGACATTCACCCCACCAGTTATGAATTGCGTTTGGGGATTTTGCAAAACAAAGCCGCCAGCATGGGCCTGCCGATTCCTCAGGACGTGATTGCGTTTTTGGCCGAATCCATCACATCCAACGTGCGCGAGCTGGAAGGCGCCCTAAACCGCATCACCGCCCACGCGGACATCACCGCCGCGCCCATTACCATTGAAAACACGCGGATTCAGCTGCGGGATATGCTGCGCTCTCAGGCCAAGCCCATCACGTTGGAATCCTTAACCAAAACCGTTGCCGCCCATTATCGGTTGACGTTACAGGACATTTTGGCCAGCACCCGCCTGCGCACCATTGCCCGCCCCCGTCAGGTGGCCATGTTTATGGCCAAAGAGCTGACCCCGCTGTCCCTGCCCGAAATCGGAAAATACTACGGCGGCAAAGACCACACCACCGTCATGTACGCCGTACGCAAAATCCGTCAAATCATGGACCACGACCCTGATTTTGCTGGGGATATGCAGACCCTGCGGCAAAAAATTTTGGGGTAGGGGGGGTGGAAATCCCCCCCCCAAAAAAACACCCCGCGCCGCTCGGGAAGAGCGGGGGGGGGATTTTCATGAAAAATTAAGTGCCTCCGGCACTAAGCACCTGAACAAAACCAACGTCTTCTCCGCTATACCAGTAAATGTAAACAGCATAACCCCGAGCGTAGGAATCATACAATTGTTGCATATCCTCAAGGGATTCACAGACAAACATACGTTCACCTAAACCCTGATCGTAACCACAAATAACATCGTGACCTTGCGGAAGCGATGGCATCTGAGAGGGGCGACCATAACCGATGGACAGGGGCTTCAGGAGTTCAGCGCCGAAGATTTCGGATCTTTTTCCAAGTTCAAACATGATGATTCACCATGATAAAGGGACAATTTGCAAGTGATCAAGTGCAGTAAAATTTACGCACTAAGCTAAGGTGGTCAGTGCCCCTTTCGGGGAGGATAAAGGACATGACAAGGTTCTACATCCCTCGGTTTCATCCGGAGGTTGCAAAAACTTATGGTTCGATTTGAACGCAAAGTTGCGCAAATCTCCAAATTTTGTCCGATGGGAAGCAAAACTATGTCATTAAATTCAGGCTAATATATATATATATATATATGTCAAGCATTTTATTCACATTCCCCCATAAAATAATTTTATCATCATTTTTAGGGGGTTATGGGGATTTTTGATGGTTGGGAAGCCTTCGGGAGAACCTCTGTCCTCCGTCCACTAGGGCTGTTCATTTCTGCCAGAACCTAACGATTCTGCGTCATTCCGGCCCAGCGAGCGATAGCGAGCGCCGAGCCGGAATCCAGCGCAAATGCCAAAACGTGAAGCGTTTTGTTCCTTGTTTAAAAAAATATATCGGCAAAAGGCTTCGCCTTTTGACAGTGGCGCTGGATACCGGATCAGCGGTCGCTGCGCTCCCTTGTCCGGTATGACGATGCATAAAAATGAACAGCCCTGTCCGTCCACTCTCCCCCCTTCCCATCTCCCTGCCTTTATGGCAAAAAGGGGGGGTAACGCAATGATCCTAAGGAACCACCGTGGCCGAGCAATATATTTTTACCATGCAGGGCGTGACAAAACGCCTGAAAACCGGAAAAACGTTGTTTGATAACATCTGGTTATCCTATTTGCCTGGGGCAAAAATTGGGGTGATTGGGCATAACGGATCGGGAAAATCCACGTTGCTGAAAATCATGGCGGGGCTGGATACGGATTTTACGGGCGAAACCATCTTGGCCAAGGGGGCCCGTGTGGGCTATTTGGCGCAGGAACCCGACATGGACCCGAACAAAACCGTCCGCGAAGTGGCCACCGAGGGGCTGGGCGAAATTTCCGCCATGCTGCAGGAATTCGAGGCCATCAGCATGAAAATGGCCGAAGAGATGACCGATGACGAAATGAACACCCTGCTGGAGCGCCAAGGCGATCTGCAGGAAAAAATCGACGCCGCGGACGGATGGGATCTGGACCGCCACATCGACATTGCCATGGATGCCCTGCGCTGTCCCGATGCGGATCAAAAGGTGGGGGTGCTGTCGGGCGGGGAAAAACGCCGCGTGGCGCTGTGCCGGTTGTTGCTGCAAAAGCCTGATATGCTGCTGCTGGACGAGCCCACCAACCATCTGGATGCCCTGTCGGTGGCGTGGTTAGAGCGGCACCTGCGCGATTATGCCGGAACCGTCATCGTGGTCACCCACGATCGTTATTTTCTGGACAACATCACCGAATGGATTTTGGAAATTGATCAGGGCACCTTTCGCCCCTATCACGCCAATTACAAAGAATGGTTGAAACAAAAACAAAAAATCCTGCACGATCAACAAAGTCAGGAAAATAAACTCTCCAAAGCTTTGGAGGAAGAGCTGGCCTGGGTCAATGAATCCCCCAAGGGCCGTATGAAAAAAAGCAAGGCGCGTCTGACCGCCTTTGAAAACGCCCGCGCGAATCAACGGGACACCAAGGCCTATACCTCTCAGATCATCATCCCCGACGGCGAGCCGTTGGGCGATCAGGTCATCACCTTTGATACCATCAGCAAAGCTGAAAATGACCGCCTGCTGATGGATACCTTTTCTGCCGCCATCCCCAAGGGGGCCATTGTGGGCATCATCGGGGCCAACGGGGCGGGAAAAACAACCCTGTTTCGCATGATCACAGGACAAACCACCCCCGATGCCGGCACCATCACGGTGGGGCAAAAGGTCAGTTTGGGCTATGTGGATCAATCCCGCGATGTTCTGAATGATGACGACAGCATTTGGCAGGCCATCTCCGGCGGCGCCGAGGTTCTGGATCTGGGCGACCGCGAGGTGAACAGCCGCGCCTATTGTTCATGGTTCCATTTCAAAGGGGCCGATCAACAAAAAAAACTGCGGGATCTCTCCGGCGGGGAACGCAACCGCGTCCATCTGGCCCGCATACTCAAAGCCCGCCATAACGTCCTGCTGCTGGATGAACCCACCAACGATTTGGATATTGAAACCCTGCGGGCGCTGGAAGACGCCCTGCTGGATTTTTCCGGCGTCGCCCTGATCATTTCCCACGACCGTTGGTTTTTGGATCGGATTGCCACGCATATCCTTGCCTATGAAGGGGATTCTGCCCTGCATTTTCACACCGGCAACTACGCCAGTTATGTTGAGGACGCCAAAGCCCGCCTGGGCGAAGACATGCTGGCCCCCCATCGGCTGAAATACAAATCGCTGCGGCGGGGGTAGCGGGCTTTTTCCTCCACGCTATGAACGCGGCTCCCACCCACACATTTTTCTTTGAAAATCAAGGGGTCCGCTGCGCCAAGCCAAAAAAAATCATCCTCCCTCAGCCCGCGCCGCGGCCTGAGGTGCGGTATTTTTTCCGTCTTGCCCCTTGATTTTCAAAGAAAACTGTCCCGCCCCGCCGCCCTCTTGTGCCATCTGTGTTTACAATGAAAAAGCTTGCACCAAACCCCATTTAAGGTTTTGCTAAACAGATCTATGCTAGGGTATAGGGATAAGGTATAAGAGAGAAAATCTGTAAGGACGCATTCCATGTCAAAAAAAACTGATGGCAAAGAAACCCTCTATTGCTCGTTCTGTGGCAAGAGCCAGCACGAGGTCAAAAAACTCATTGCCGGCCCCAACGTGTTCATCTGCAATGAATGCGTGGATCTCTGTACCGATATTATCCGCGAAGAAACGGGTGTGCCTCTGCTGAAAAGCAAAGACGGCGGCGTTCCCTCCCCCCGTGAAATTCAGGGGGTTTTGGATGATTATGTCATCGGACAGGCGCGGGCCAAACGGGTTTTATCCGTAGCCGTTCACAACCATTACAAACGCATTGGCCACGCCGGATCCCAAAGCGAAGTGGAACTGGCCAAATCCAACATTATGCTGATTGGTCCCACAGGGTGCGGAAAAACCCTGCTGGCCCAGACCTTGGCCCGTATTATTGATGTTCCCTTTACCATGGCCGATGCCACAACCTTAACTGAGGCTGGCTATGTGGGGGAAGATGTGGAAAACATCGTCCTGAAACTGCTTCAGGCCGCCGATTACAACATTGAACGCGCCCAGCGCGGGATTGTTTATATTGACGAGGTGGATAAAATCTCCCGCAAATCCGACAACCCCTCCATCACCCGCGACGTGTCCGGCGAAGGAGTGCAGCAGGCCCTGTTGAAACTGATGGAAGGCACCGTTGCCTCTGTCCCACCCCAGGGGGGCCGAAAGCACCCGCAGCAGGAATTTTTGCAGGTGGATACCTCAAACATCCTGTTTATTTGCGGGGGGGCGTTTTCTGGTCTGGAAAAAATCATATCCCAGCGTGGCAAGGGTTCAGGGATCGGCTTTGGATCCGATGTCCGCGCCCCCGAGGAACGCCGCCTCGGCGATGTCATGAAAGAGGTTGAGCCCGAAGATTTGGTCAAATATGGCTTAATACCAGAATTTATCGGCCGTATGCCGGTGATTGCCACGCTGGAGGATCTGGACGAAAAGGCCCTGATTCAAATCCTAACCGAACCCAAAAACGCGCTGGTGAAGCAATACCAAGAGCTTTACAAAATGGAAAACGTGGTCTTAACCTTCACGGAATCCGCGTTAACGGCCATTGCCAAAAAGGCCAACAAGCGCAAAACCGGCGCCCGCGGTCTGCGTTCCATTATGGAGGCCGTTTTGCTGGATTCCATGTTCGATCTTCCCGATATGAAAGACGTTCATGAAATCGTCATTAACGATGACGTGATCGAGGGGAAAAGCGAGCCCATCAAAGTTCTTTCCGGCAGCCCTGAAGACACTATGGAAAAAAAGCCTAGGCCCAAACCCGCAAAAACCCACTAAGGCTTTGACGTTATGCGCATCTTGGCTGACCGTGGCGGGACCTTTACCGATATTGTGTGCGTTCACGACGATGGGACCATCGAGGTCAAAAAGGTTCTCTCTGACAATCCCGATCCATCCCAAGGGGGGTTAATTGAGGGCATTCATCTTTTAAATCCCCTCTCAGAAACGCACCCCATCACGGACATTCGCCTTGGCACAACACTGGCCACCAACGCCCTGTTAGAGCGCAAAGGATCACCCGTTATTTTCATCACCAACGCGGGATTTGGCTCTGCCCTACGCATTGGAGATCAGGCCAGACCATCCCTGTTTTCCCGCCATGTTCCCCCGCGAGCCCACATCCATCAGGATGTTTTGGAAATTCAGGGCCGCATGGATGCTGAGGGTCAAGAGGTTCTGCCGCTGGATGAGGAAGGCACCAAGAAAGCCCTGAAAACCCTAAAAGACAACACCGATTGCACCACCGTTGCCATCTGTCTGATTCACAGCGTAAAAAACCCCAAACATGAAATCATGGTGGGACAATGGGCCACAGAGGCCGGCTTTACCCGCATTTACCTTTCCCATCAGATTGCCCCGCAATCCGGATGGTGGGTGCGGGCCAGCACAACCTTGCTCGAGGCCTACTTAACCCCCGCCTTGGCTGGATATATCCGCACGTTACGAACAAACAAAACCATCGATAATATCCCGCTTAGACTGATGCAATCCCATGGGGGATTGGCGGATGCGTCCGAAATTCGCGGGGCCCGCAGCCTGCTTTCTGGACCCGCTGGTGGATTGTTTGGGGCGATCGAAGCCGCCCGCGCCGCAGGACTGCCCAAAATCATCACCTTTGATATGGGGGGCACATCGGCCGATGTGGCCCGTTTTGATGGCAATCTTGATCGTCGTTATCAGATTATGGTGGATGGCATGCCCCTATCTGTCCCCACACTGGCCATTGATACCATTGCCGCCGGCGGGGGATCCTGCCTGCACATCACCGAGGGGCGATTGGTCGTGGGCCCCGATTCTGCCGGATCCCATCCAGGTCCCGCCTGTTATCGCAACGGGGGGCCGGCCACCTTAACCGATGCGAATGTTCTATTGGGTAAAATTCAACCTGCCTTTTTTCCCCGTATTTTTGGGAAAAACCGCAACGAAGGCCTTGATAAAGACGCCTCCGAAAGGGCCTTTCTCAACCTTATCTTCTCTTCGGGGGAACAGAAACATGCTGACAACTTAACCGCTTTGGCCGCTGGTTTTGTGGATGTTGCCGTTCATGCCATGGCGCGGGCCATTCATAAACTCTCTGTGGCGCGGGGTTTTGATGTGCGTCAGTATGCGCTTTGCGCCTTTGGCGGGGCAGCGGGACAACATGCCTGTTTGGTGGCAGAAGCTTTGGGCATGAAAAAAGTCCTGATCCACCGGTTTTCCAGTGTTCTTTCCGCCTTTGGTATGGGCATTGCCCCTGAATCGGTTTTGGAGTCTCGCTATCTTTCCGTTGCCTTGTCCCAAATCAACGGCAAAGACATTTTTGACCATTACACAACTTTGGCAACGGTGGCGGAAAATAAACTCTCCCTTCACCTGACACCGCACAGCCCCATTGATATGACCGCCACCCTGCAAATGCATGATCAGGGCAGCGATACCTGTTTGGATATTCCCTATCATCCCCATGATACGCTGGACGACCTCCAAGATACCTTTCACCGCCAACACCGCACCCTGTTTGGTTCCTTTGATCGCGAAGCCACCCTGATGGTGAAAAGCATCCTTGTTGAGGCCCGTCATAACCCCGTACCACCAGCCATGGTTCAGAAAAAAACCCTGAATCAAAATTTACCCCCCATGGACCATCTGAACCTTTACAGCAAAGGGGAATGGCACCGCGCCCCGCTTTATGAATTGCCCTCTTTAAATCCTGGTCAAAACATTGCTGGACCTGCCCTGTTGTTGGATCAAGACACCACTCTGGTGGTAGAAGCAGGCTGGGTGGCCGTGGCCGATGACAACGGCGGGGTCCTTTTAAAGGATGTTCGGGGGCAAGGTCACCAAGATACACGCCCCCCCATCACCCATCCCGATCCGGCATTTTTGGAAATTTTCCACCACCTGTTTTCTGCCGTAGCCGAAGATATGGGGGAAACCTTGGCCAAAACCGCCCATTCCGTCAACATCAAAGAACGCCGTGATTTTTCCTGCGCCGTTTTTGACGCCCAGGGGAATCTGATTGCCAATGCGCCACACGTTCCCGTGCATCTGGGCTCTATGGGGGCCAGTGTTCAGGCTGTGTTGGACAGCGGTTTATCCATGAATCCCATGGATGCTTTTGTGACCAATGATCCCTATCATGGGGGCACCCACCTGCCTGATATCACGGTGATTACCCCCGTTTTTATTGAGGGCATCGTACGCTATTTTGTCGCCAGCCGCGGCCATCATGCCGATGTGGGGGGCATCACCCCGGGATCCATGCCCGCCACCAGTACGCATATTGATGAAGAAGGCGTCCTGATCCCCCCCCAAAAACTGGTGGATCAAAAAACCTTCCAGACCGATGCCATGCAGGCCCTGTTTTCTAGCGCCCGTTATCCCGCCAGAAACATCCCCCAAAATCTGGCAGATTTACGCGCCTGCGTGGCGGCCAATCGGGCGGGGGTGAGGGCCATGCGGGATATTGTGGACACATTTGGACACCAAACTGTGGATGCCTATATGGGATTCATTTTAGACAATGCCCAAAAGCACGTGACCTCTGTTTTGCGTAACCAAACCTTGGGATCAGCCACCGTCACCCACGATCATGGGTGTGTTGTGACGGTCACCATCTCCTCTGATCCCACCACAAAGCGCCTGCGGATTGATTTTTCAGGAACCAGCCCCGCAGGTGCCCACAACCTCAACGCCCCTTTGGCCATTACGCGGGCCTGCGTTCTGTATGTTCTGCGATCTTTGGTGTCCGAGGACATCCCCTTAAACGATGGATGTTTGCGGGCTGTGGATCTGGTCGTGCCGCAGGGAAGCCTGCTCAATCCCCCCTATCCCTACGCCGTGAGTGCAGGCAATGTGGAAACCTCCCAGATGGTTGTGGATGCCTTGCTACTGGCCCTTGGGGCGCAGGCGGCCAGTCATGGCACCATGAACAACATTTCCTTTGGAAACGAAACCTATCAATACTATGAAACCTTGGCCGGCGGGGGCGGGGCAGGCCCCGATTTCGACGGATCCACAGGGTATCAATGCCATATGACCAATTCTCGGTTAACCGATGTGGAAATTCTGGAACAACGCTTTCCCGTGCGCGTGTGGGAATTGTCTGTTGCGGAAAACACCGGCGGCACAGGACAACATCGCGGCGGTGATGGTATCCGGCGGGATTTGGAATTTTTGGAACCCATGGATGTATCCCTGATCACCAATAACCGTGAACACTCTCCTCAGGGTTTGCATGGCGGTAACCATGGACAATCTGGAATCAATACCCATGTTCAGGCGGGCAAGCCCGCCACCCCCCTTGCCGGATGTTGCCACCTGTCAGTTCAGGCGGGGGATCATATCATTGTTCAAACCCCGGGCGGGGGAGGGTGGGGGGCCTGAGGCCGGAGAACAAATCCTCTCACCCCATAGGAGGGACCCCCCTGATTTCAACTAAAGCGTCATCAACGATATCGTCACAATAGGCGTTTCTTTCGTAGGCGTCATGCCAGTGATGGTCAAAATTCTTTGACCCTGTACCGGTTTTTCTGCGGGCAAATAAACCTCACCATCACCAGAAAGGGGGCGCGTTATACCCCCGTAGGTCAAAATGGCGCTACCAAACGCCTCAGGCTGGGAAAACGTGACCACCGCGTGATGGCGACCATTGCAGTTATGGTTAACGTTCAGTTGCACGCCCGTCTGCAGCGGTGTCACAGACAGAACATCGGCCTGACAAAACAGCGGCACGATACCACGCAGCTCAAGGGTGGCCGTCAAGGTCTTGGCCCCAGCCACAGAAGGGATCCCCGCTGCAAAAATAACCGAAAGCAGTACAGATGATAATGTTATCTTTCTAGAAATACGCATTCCTATACTCTCCGTTTATTGCTTAAAAAATAAAGTTTTGCCTATACCTCATTTTCCCTTGAAAACATTAACAAATATAAAAAAATTATCCTTGACAGAAAAAAACATTCTTATAATAGTCGTTAACTTAAAGTTAACCTCATCATCAGGATCTTTTTTATGAAAAAGTTATCGGCTGCTCTTCTTGCCTTGGCCATTTTTGCTTCTTCCTCCGCTATGGCCGCTCCCGCCACCATCACAAAAACAGCCACTTTGGTTATCATGGGCGGCGTTCCAGCATTTTGTATATTAAGTGTAACACCAACAGCCAATGCAACGACCCTTGATTTAACAACACAACACTCCGGTGTAAAAGTTGGTGATATCTTTACTCAGTGTAACATTAGCTCAAATGGTTACAGTCTGTCCGTGGATACCCTCAACGCAAGCAACTTAACGTCCACAGATGGCAACACCCCGATTGGGTATAAAATCAACCTCGTTAAAACCCAAGGAACTGCAATTAATAGCGGCTCTTACTTTGCTGCCGACAGCAAAAGTTTGGATATCACATCTATTCTTGAGACAACCCCTCAAAAAGCAGATATCTTGCTCAACACAAACAACGGCACTCCCTATGCTGGTATCTACTCAGACACTCTGACCTTCACCTTGACAACCCTGTAATTCTAAGGCGTTGTTGTCTCTGTTCTTTGTTGATACGCTAACCGTGTGGTCGTAGACGATTTTTGTTTGCGGCCACACGGTTCTTTTTGAAATTTTTAAACAACCACAGAATGAACATAAAAATCCCAGGACAATCATTATGACTGTAGGCATCAAGTCTTGTTTTTCATTGTTGTGGATCATGGGGGTGATGGGACTGGCCAATGCTTCTCCTGCGGCTGCTTTCCGTGTGGATCCTATGTCAGCGGACCTTGCCAGTAGTGGTCCTGACGCCAAGGCGGAAATTCGCATAGAAAACCCCCACGATCATCCCATCACCATAGAGCTTGTGACCGAGCAAAGAGATTTTGATGCCAACGGCAAAGAAACCCGCACCCCCGCAGAGGATGATTTTCTGATTTTCCCGCCCCAAACGTTGGTGCAGCCTGGAAAAACGCAGCTGGTCCGCTATCAATATATTGGCGATCCTAAAATCCCCGCAACAAAGGCATTTGTCATTAACGTGCGCCAGTTGCCCATTGACCTAAAACCTGATGCCGCGTCTGGGATGAAGTTTTTATATACTTTTGGTCTGGCCCGCTATGTTGTTCCCGAAGGCGCTCTGGCCGTGCCCACTGCAGAAAACATTCATCTGGGGCAAAATGGCAATTTAGAGTTTGTGCTTAAAAATACCGGCAATGGTCATCTGCCCATGATGCACAAGGCGTTACGCTTAACAAGTGCAAGCTCTGGCCGTACGGTTGATTTCGAAGGCGAGGCCATGACAAAACAATTACCCGTGGCCATGCTGTTGCCGGGCCATACCCTGAATGTTCGCCTGACAACCCTGCCACAGGGATGGACAGCCGCTGACGTCAAAACGATTCACGTCGTTACCCCAAAGCCCAAAGCATTCCAACAATAAAGGGGGCACTCTGATGCCTCGTATTAACCCACGCTATCCGTATTGGGTGGCTTTGGTTCTTTGTGTTTATGGGGTATTCTTGGCATCCGTGGCCCCCGCCATGGCACAGCCTTCGCCCTCTTCTGCCCCCATGGTGTTTGAATTTCCCTTGTGGGTCGATGGTCGCAATGTTGGGGATCTGACGGCCTCTGTACAGGATAAAACTCTGATCGATGTGCAGCGTGATCGTCTTCTGACCTTGCTGGCTCCACTGCTAAAGACGGATGCTCTTGCGCCTCTGCGGGACAAAACATCCGTAACCATCACCGCCAAAGATTTATCTGCTGCCGGCCTACCCCTGCGCTATCTTCCTGATGAGGTGCGCCTTGATTTGCAAACACCGCCGGAAAAACGCCTGCCGAAAGATCTTAGCCTGGGGTATGTTGACGATTCCGAAGGGGCAGATTTTGTTCAGCCCAGTGATTTCAGTGCCATCATCAACAGCTCTGTGCGCAGTGAATACGTTCACAAACAACCCTCTGGTGATGATGATACGTTTAATCCTTTGAATTCCGTTTTTAATGTGCGGGCCAACGCTTTTGGTGTCAGTGGCCTGAATCTTGATAGCGATATATTTTTCAAGGATGAGGATGATCGCAGCTGGAACCGTGGTCAGAGCACCCTGTTTCACGACGATGTGGATACGGCCGTGCGCTACAGTGCGGGGGATTTAAACTATGCCACCAGCGATTCTCTTCAGGGATTCAGAAACATTGGCGGGCTGTCCATCGAACGCCGTTATAGCGAAATTCAACCCAGCCGCATGATTCGCTCCACAGGTCGCGGCGAATTTACTTTGGATCAAACCTCGGTTGTGGATGTCATTGTCAATGGTGTCACCGTACGCACCGTGCGCTTGGACCCTGGGCGCTATAACCTTAGGGATTTGCCCTTTGTTGACGGTCTTAATGATATCGAATTGCGTATCCGTGATCAGCAGGGGCGGGAAACCACCATGCGCTTTAGCAGCTTTGGCGATACTGTCCTGCTGGATGAAGGCATTTCCGAATTTTCTTTGAATTTTGGTGCGGCCTCTGACATCCAAGATGATAACGAACCCGAATACGATGAGAGCAACCCCACCTACAGCAGCTTTTATCGCCGCGGAATGACCGACAACCTGACGCTTGGAACCTCAGCCCAAGGGGACACAAACATCAACACCCAAGGGGTCAATGCTGGCCTGGCAACCCTTTGGGGAACCTTTGGCGCCAGTTATGCCCTCAGCCATTCTTCCATTGCCGATACGGGGACGGGCACGGCCATGACCCTTGATTATAAGCTTGAACGCCCAGATCCTTGGCTTGAAGACCAGCGTCAAGAATTTGATTTCTCTTATCTAGAGACATCATCAGACTTTTCCACCCTTGATGATGCCCAATCAGACACAGGGCCCAGCAACACCACAAAAAATGAATGGAGAGCCCGCTTTCGCCAGCCCCTATCAGATACCGCCTCCCTCGGCCTTGGGGGGAGTTATGCCGTGGGTCGCGACACTGACGATACGTTTGCTGCAAACGTTTCTTTGTCAGAAACCATAACCCCAAAGCTAACCGGCTATATCAATGTTGAATATGGCACCCGTTCCACAACAAGTAACGAAGACACTGAAACCGAAGGGCGCGTTTTTGCCACGCTGACGTACAAATTTGACAGCCCTAACGGCCGCTCTCGCACCGCATCCAGCCGTTATTCCAGCCCTAACCGCGCAGGATCTCTAGAATGGCAGGATCTGGCCAACGATCGCAATCGGGTGGGCAGTTATGACTTTACCGCCGGCGCCAATACATCAGAAAGCGATGAAGCCGCAACGGCAGATTTTGGCTATACGGGCAACCGCTATTTATTGCAAGCTGACCACGAAGCGCGTTCAGACCAAAACGATTCTGGAATTACAGAACAGGTTTCTGGGGTCACCTTTCAAAGTGCCGTTGCCTATTCGGGTGGCCAGATGGCCGTTGGCCGCCCTAGCAATGGTGCCTTTGCCATTGTCGCTCCGCATAAAACCTTGGCCAATAATAAAATTGCGGTTGATGTTAATGAAAATAACTTGCCCTTGGCAACAACAGATGTCTTCGGACCCGCACTGGTCCCTAATTTAAGAACCTACAGCCCCAGCCGCCTGCCGGTGCAAATTGACGATCTGCCCACGGGTTATGATTTGGGGTCTGGCCGTTATGATCTGAACCCTGGGGCACGGACGGGGTATGATCTTCAGGTTGGCTCTGCCAACTCGGTCGTGATCATTGGCCGCCTTGTCAGACCAGATGGAACCCCCTATACCCTTGCCAGCGGCATCATTACCCCTGAAGAGGGCCAGCCAACATCCTTCTTTACCAACCGTTCAGGTCGTTTCGTGGGTGAAAAGCTGGCCCCAGGAAAACATACGCTAACCCTTTATACCGACCCACCCCTTTCCACCACGTTTGTTATCCCTGAGGATGCTGTTGGCCGGTTTGAACTCGGCAATCTGATACCAATGCCATAAATGAAAGAATTGTCTCTTATGTTATCCCGCAGCTTTTTTTCCCTAGTTGTCCTAACACTTTTATTATCTGCTTTCTCGGCACCGGCCAGGGCAGATGTCTGCAGCAATCCAACCCTTTCTGGTGTTTCTCCCACAGGCGGCGCATCCATCGATTTGTTTGAATCGGGGTCTTTGCCCTTGCGCTTTAACGTGAACATCAGTGCCGATAACACGCCATGCACTGTGGGTTTGGCCATCAGCGGGCGCTCTTTTCAGCAAGGGGGCAATACGGTGCCTTTTATTCTTAAAGGCATCAGCGGATCCCCCTCGTTCACCGACGATGTGGGGGCCCCATCCATGGTGACCGTACCCTCTAATGGTCCAGTGGACCTTCAGGCCATCCTCAATGGCCCTGTGTTTGCACCAGCGGGGGAATATACTGCACCCCTGCAGTTACAACTTTTCAGCAATGGCACCGCTGTGGGCAGCCCTTACACGTATAATCTTCCCCTGTCGGTGAAGGCCAGAGCCCAAGTGAACATTGCCGGCAGCAGTGGTTCCTTTGGTGGTGCTGGCACCGTGGACAAGGTTGATTTCGGAGATTTACAAACCGGCGAAAGCCGCACCGTCTATGTCCAGCTGCTCAGCAATGCGGATGTTGATGTCAGTTTTTCTTCCCTTAATGGCCTGAAACTGAAGCATGTTGATCCAACGCGGCAACAAACACCCCTATCCTATACAGCGGTGTTTAATGGTTCGTCCTTACCTTTAACATCCCCTGGAGCGACGTATAAGGTTAACCGATCCGCCGACACATCCCTTTCGGGATCAAGTTTGCCCTTAACCCTGACCGTGGGGACCGTGCAGGACAACATTGCCGGCACCTATCAAGACATCATCACCATCAACGTTGATACGCAATAACGCCTTTGAACCCTGTGGTGTAGGGGAATTGGCCCCAAACATTTTCCCCCACCGATCCTTTGTTATGCTAAAGAAAAGGGATACAGGGAAAGGACGGACGCCATGACCGATAATGTGATTGCTGAGAGGGCATCAACCCCATCTGTGTGCGAGGGATTAAACCCTGAGCAAGCCGCCGCCGTTCAGGCCGTGGATGGTCCCGTTCTGGTTTTGGCGGGGGCGGGGACTGGGAAAACCCGCGTTTTAACCACACGCTTGGCCCATTTGATTCGGGATTATGGGGTGTATGCCTCCCGCATTTTGGCGGTGACCTTTACCAACAAAGCCGCCGCCGAAATGCGCCACCGGATTCATGCCATGGTGGGGGATGCCGTGGGGGGGCTGTGGCTGGGGACCTTTCACGCCCTGTGCGCCCGCATTTTGCGCCAGCACATTGATAAATTGGGGTACACGGAAAACTTCACCATTTTGGATACCGATGATCAACTGCGGATTATCAAGGGACTGCTAAAAGATTACGGACTGGACGAAAAAGCCTGTCCCCCCCGCATCGTCAGCAGCGTGATTCAGCGATGGAAAGATCGGGGCTGGCTGCCCGCCGATGTGCCCGCCAGCGAACACAAAAAAGAGCTGCGCGGCAAAGCCATCCGGTTTTATCAGGATTATCAGGCCCGCCTGAAAAGCCTGAATGCTCTGGATTTTGGGGATATGATCCTGCTGTGTCTGGTGTTGTTTCGGGACTTTCCTGAGGTCCTGCGCCATTACCAACAACAATTCCGCTATATTCTGGTGGATGAGTATCAGGATACCAACGTATCCCAGTATCTATGGCTGCGTTTGTTGGCACAGGGGCACGGGAATCTATGCTGCGTGGGGGATGATGATCAATCCATTTATGGGTGGCGCGGGGCGGAGGTTGACAATATCCTGCGCTTTGACCAAGACTTCCCCGGGGCCACCGTCATTAAACTGGAACAAAATTACCGCTCCACCCAAACCATTTTAACCGCCGCATCCCATTTGATTCAAAACAATCAGGGGCGTTTGGGCAAAACCCTGTGGACAGATGATCAAACGGGGGAAAAAATCGCCGTGCATCACGTCTGGGATTCAGCAGAGGAAGCCCGTTTGCTGGCCAAAACCATCGAAAAACGGGCGGCGGGCGGCCAGACCTTGGGCCAAATGGCCATGTTGGTGAGGGCCAGCTTTCAAACACGGGAATTGGAAGAGGCCCTGATGAATGCCGCCATTCCCTATCAAGTCATCGGGGGCCTGCGGTTTTATGATCGGCAGGAAATCCGCGATGCCTTGGCCTATTTGCGCTTAACCACCCAGATTGACGATGATCTGGCGCTGGATCGGATTATTAACCTGCCCAAACGGGGCATTGGCTCCACCACGGTACAAACACTGGCGGCGGATGCGGAGCGTGCAGGCCTATCCATTTACCGCCTGTTGCTGCAAAAAAACCAAACGGGGGAATTGCTGGGGCGCGGCGGAAAACCCCTGCAACACTTTTTGATGATGGTGGAGGGCTGGCGGAATCAGCTCTCCAGACGCTCCCCCGCCGAAATGATGGCCATGATTCTGGATGAATCCGGCTATACCGCTATGTGGAAAGACACGAAAACACCGGATGCCGAGGCCCGTCTGGACAACCTGAAAGAGTTAATCGCGGCCCTGCATGCCTTTGACACGTTAAACAGTTTTCTGGAACATGTCATGCTGGTGGCCGATACCGCCGAAACAGGGGATGGGGATAAAGTGTCCATCATGACCCTGCATGCGGCCAAGGGATTGGAATTCGACATGGTGTTTCTGCCCGGGTGGGAAGAGGGGATTTTTCCCAACCAACGCGCCATCGATGAATCCGGCGATAAAGGGGTGGAGGAAGAACGTCGTCTGGCCTATGTTGGTCTGACCCGTGCCCGCAAGCAAGCCATGATCACCTATGCCAACAGCCGCCGAAAATTCAACACGTGGCAATACAACCCCCCGTCACGCTTTCTTCAGGAATTGCCCACAGCCCACATTCACCATCAGAATCATAACAAAGCCGCCGGTTCCTCCTCACACTTTGGCCAATACGGCGGCGGCCGCCATGCCAAAACGCTGGATGTTTGGGACGAATCGCAGGACGTTGTGCCCATTTTGTCCACCTACAACGCCTCCCGCGTCCAAGGCATGCGACAATCCTTTGCGGCCCAGAAACGGTCCTCTTCCCCTCAAAACACCTTCTTTGTGGGCCAGACCGTCTCCCACACCACCTACGGCGAAGGGGTGGTGGCGTCCCTGTTGGGGGATGATAAGGTGGAGGTGACGTTTGCCGAAGACGGCCTGACCCGCACGGTTATGGGAAAATGGCTGGAGGGGTAAAACACCAAAAAAACACTTGCTAATCCACACCAACAGCAAGAACAGGGACACCCGATCGGTCTGCCAAATCTGCAGCAATAGCTCTTCTGACCGACTCTTGCAGGGGTGGAAACTTTATATTGGCATGACGTGGATGTGGCACACCGTCGATTAAAACTTGCAAAAAACTTTTCTGCTTAATGGATATATCATGGATATCTGAAACGCATAAATCCGCTCTGGCTTTCACCGCTTTATCGGTGCGGATAACGGATGCAATATCCCATATTTCGAATTCAGATAGACCCGTTATCACACAAACCGATAACTCGCTGGGGTTTCGTGTATCTATAAACGCATTGGCTTTCACGCCATGACTGCTGAAGTTTTGACGACTGTACAAATAGCGCGTAATTGTATCGTCAAAAGACGCTGAAATTTCCGTCACCATTAGCGGATGCCTTCAATAGCATACAGCAAATCAACCAACGCCTCGGGGATCTCCGCATCAAACGTTGCATCACCATAAACATGTCCTTTGGGGCTAGTACCACCCCAAGCAATCTGACCGCTGACATCAATGCCCACAATCAAATGATACCCTTTTTTCCGCCATACCATAGTCAAATCCCCCGTTGGTTCAGGTGCCAACTCTGGATAGGAAATACCGGATGAAAGATTATTAAGAAAACGAAGGACATATTGTATAGAGGTTTCATTCACTGGTTTGGCACCATAGCCATCCCAATCTGCTGTGGAACAGTCCTGTCGGATATCCTCAAGCTCTCTTCTCAAACGTTCATCATCTGGGGGCATTGTAATCGTTTCAACCCCATGGTTTAAGGTCCTACGCAAAAGCGCATAGGATACTTTGCCAGAGGGGCTTTCAAGGGGCACAGAATCAATGACCGTTCTGAAACGGTGTAATGTTTTCCAGTGCACAGGCCTAACCGACGGTTGAGATAATCGAATCGCACTCATGAAAACAATGCCTCCGCTTTGGGTAGATTCGCAAAAAAAATTTGGTTTTTAAAATCACGCAAACGGTTCAACACATCGGTTATATCATGATAACCGGAATAACCCGTTATTGGCGTTCTGGATGTGACTTCTATGTCCATAATCACACTTAAAAAATCTCTGTTTTCTGGTTTTAGGGTTAGTAAAACCACAGATTGCGCCATATGTCTCTCAGATATCAAAAGGTATCGTGAAAAGACTTCCCCCATGGAGATGATGGCGTCATCAACAGCACTTTGATTCTGAAGGCTGGGACGCATGAGCAAATGGTCTTCCCAACCCTCCGTCGGAATCAAAAAGCTATTAATATATCTTATGGTCAGGCTGGATACTTCTTCAACCTTCAAAGGTTCCGTAAAAATAGTCCAAGCCGCTTTATAATCTGCAGAGAAATCCTCCCAAGAACCATAAGGTCTTAATCGGTTGAGCGTCAGTGTATCTTGGCTTAGGTGCAAAAGCTTTTTCTGGTTTTCTGAACTCATCACAAACCCCTTAGCCTGCTCATGATGGGACATATTGCTGACCGTATCGTTTTCTTCAAATAATAATTGACTGATTTTCCAGTTTTTTATATGGGGATAAGTGTCTTTTAACGTTTTGCACAAACCCTCTACAGCCTGCAGAGAGGAGTGCTTTTGCTTGCCAATGCTCAGACTGATGATCGCCTCTTCGATAGGGGCTTTGGGTAATTTGGGATAAACGCCTTGTGCAACCATCATTTGACCCTGTTTTATACCCATTATCAATAAGCCCTATAGCCTCTCATAGGATCAGCATATCATAATGATCCTTTATCATGTAAGAATTATTAACTTATCCTCACCCCCGACGCCACCCCCACAGCAGCATCATCCCCATCAGGGCGGCCAAGGCTGGGCCCATCCATGGCCATGCCTGACCCTGTCCCATGATTAAGGCCGAGGGGCGATCAAACCTTAAGGTTTGGGGGGATAAACGTTCCGCAAGCCCATGATCAAACGTGGCCTTTAGCGGGGCTTGGGCATCATCCAAATGGCGGCCCCTGTTGTGACTGGCCATGACGGTGCCTGCGGGCGTCACAGGAAACCACTCCGCCGGCGGCCCCATCTGAAAGGGGATGGGAATCAGGGTTTTTTGAACAGCCACAGCCCACAAACCGGGGCGGTTTAGGGTTGTCCGATACACCCCATCCGCATCCGCCGTCCACGGTTCCCAAATGTCTTCGGGACGATACAGCGCCACCCCATCCTTGGGGGCTTTGCCTCTGGGGGTACAGGTCAGTGCGGCGTTGTCTTGCTGACAGGTCATGGGGGGGGCTTCCAAATCGGGCTCGCGCAGTAACCAATGCATCAAACGGCGCATCAGTATGTTAAAGGGGGGCGGCTCTTGACCTTGGGGCCGGCGCCATGTCCACAGATCATCCGTGGCCACCCACGCCATGCGTCCATGCTGCTGGGTGTCGGGCCAGATGCTTAATAGAGGGGTTTTTTCCGGTATTACCAGCAGGGGCTCTGCCTCTGCCGGTAACGATGCCGGTAAATATCCCCGCAAAGGAGGCAAGGGCTTGCCCAAAAACGGCTGAGTGATGGGATGATCCTGCCCCAAAAGGGGGGTGATGGGGGCTTCGCTATAACCTTGGGGGGCGGGTTTTAAATTCAAAATATCCCGCAAAGACACCAGCAAACTGTCGTCTTTTCCGCCTTCGGGTCCCGTCATCACCAGAAACGCCCCGCCTTTTTGAATAAAGGCCCGCAGCCCCTGCAGGTGAATGGGTTGCAACAATCCCAAATTGACGTAACGATCCATGACAATCACATCAAAATCGTGGATGCGATCCAAAAACAGCTCGTCAACGGGAAAGGGAATCAGGGCCATTTCATCCGGCGGGGTGAAATCCACACTGTCCATCCGCCGCAAAATGGAAAAATGGACCAGATCCATGTTGGGATCCTGTTTAAACAAACTCCGAAACGCCCGTGTTGACGGATGCGGCGATCCCGAAACCATCATCACGCGCCAACGATCCCGAAACACCGTCAGGGTGAATATGGCGGCGTTGTTTTGCAGTTTGGCCTCTTTGTCCAAAGGCGGCGTGGCCAACAGATACGATGTGCGCCCAGGATGGTCCGTGCTGAGGGGTATTGACGTTTTTTCACCGTTCCGCACGCGATGGGTGACTTGGGTTTGGCCATGATACAGATTCAGGGGAATTTCCGCCCCCTCGGGCTGCGTGGTGTCCCGCACTGTAACGGACAGGGCAAACGGCTTGCCCACCAATTGATACGACGATGGTTTTTCCAAAACAACCGAGCGATCCGGCGCATTTTGAAAGGTGCTGAGCACATGAATGGGCACATTCGCCCGAAAAGCATCCAAATCCGCTTTGGCATCATGCCACAGGGTATCGCTGATGATCACCGCACCGGCCAAACGATCCTCTGGCACGCTTGACAAGGCGGCTTTCAATGGGGGCAAAACCCGTGTTCCCTGATCGGTCTGATTCAAGGGAAATAGTTTCAGCGTGGCCGTTTCCCCAACGGCGTTTTTCAGAGTTTTCAGCCACAAATCCTGCGCCTTGGTATCGGCGCTGGCCGTTTCATCCTGCAGCACCACAAGGGTTTTGGGGAATTCTTTTTCAGCAGGTTTCAGCAGGGTGACATGATAAAGCATGGCCACCAGAAACACCACCGCCCCCAAACGCGCCCAACTTTTTTTCCCCAGCACCACCACAGCCAAGGTCAGCAACACCACAATCACACTCAGGGCCACCGACCCCCCAAACCACGACAGAGTATAGCCCCCAACATTAATCATGATCGGCCACCAGACGATACCCCTGATGACGCACCGTCTGCAGGTATTGGGGCGTTTTGGGGTGGGGTTCAATTTTTTGGCGCAAACGGTTCAGATGCACATCAATGGTGCGGGAAAGCGTGGTTTCCTCTAACCCCAAGGCCGTTTGCAAAGCCAAGCGCGAAACCGATTGCCCCCTGGCCCGCACCAAAACGTCCATCAGGGTTTTTTCCGCCGGCGTTAGGGGAATGGGCACACCATCCGCCCCCATCAGGTTCTGGGTGGTGCTTTGATAGGTTAGGGCCCCCAAATGCAGGGCAGGGGCAGGGGCCTCCACAGGGGGGGCCGCGCGTTTTAAAATGTTTTGAATCCGCAGCAACAATTCTTCGGGAACAAAGGGCTTGGCCAGATAATCATCTGCCCCCAGCGATAACCCCGCAATACGATCGGCGGATTCCCCCTTGGCCGTTAACATCAAAACCGGCAGGGTATTGTCCTGCCCCCGCAGCTGCACCAAAAAGTCCCGCCCCGTTTGATAGGGCATCATGTCATCCAAAATCATCAGGTGACAGCGATATTCAGGGGCTTTTAAAAGGTCCATGGCCTCCAGCGGGTGCGCTGCCGTGCCCACGGTATAGCCATGCTGGCGCAAAAACCGCTGCAACAACAGGCGTATGCGCTGATCATCATCCACAATCAAAAGGTGAAAGGACATTGTGCGAAAGATTAAACGTTTCTTAAAGGTTAAAGGCTATTCTAAAACCATACCCTGCATCAAACAGGGGTATGGATCTTAAGGACAGCATAGGAAAAAACCGCGAAAGGTGCCAGATGAAAGATCGCTTGAAACTTGCCAGTCTTGAGGCAGAAACTGTGGGCGATACCCCTTTTCTTCAAACCCTACGCCTGATTACCACCATTCTGGATGATCAGGGCTTTGCCGACCACGATATGGAAGAAAGCAGCTATGCCATTATCCGCCAAATCATCGCCTATCACCAAGAACGTCTGACCATTTTTCAAGACAGCGGATGCCCCAAAAAGGCCCAACAAGAAAAAAACATGATCCAAAAACTGGAAAGCCTGTTGCCCAAAAACTATTCGGATCAAAGCCTGCATGACATCATCGAGGAAAAAATCACCGCCTGCGGCGCAAGGTCCATTCGGGATTTAAAAACCGTCATGACCCTGCTGCGGCAAGAACACAACCACGGCATCAACTACGAACAGGCCAAAATCATGGCCATTGGCCTTTTGCGATAGGGGCTTTCCCCTACGCCTTTTTATCCACCATCATATTGCGTGTGGCTTTGGGCAGGGATACGGTTAAACCATCCAGCTCTTCCCGCATGATAATCTGACAGCCCAAACGGGATGTGGCGGTTAAGCCAAAGGCGAGATCCAGCATATCTTCTTCGGCCTCTGTGGCCGCATCCAGACGATCAAAATCATCCTCGGACACAACCACATGACACGTTGAACAGGCTAGGGATCCTTCACAGGCCCCCTCAAGATCAATGTCATTTTTATGGGCAATTTCCAAAACGGACAACCCCAAAGGGGCCTCCACCGTTTTGGTTGTACCATCGCGCTGTAAAAAGGTGATATGGGGCATAAACGCTCCTTAGGTTAAGACGAAAACGTATCCACGGACTGCCCTGTTAAGGCCTGACCCAAAGCCTGGTTCATGCGTCTGGCCACCCAAGGGGCCGCCGCTGCTTCCATGGCTTCGCGTGCTTCGTCTATAGCCGTTCTATCGGAATGTTCCAAGCATTCTTTTAATGTTTGCATGGCGTTTTCCACGGCCTTCCGCTCTGGGGCTGGGGCGGTGTGATGTTCTAAGAGTAATGTTTCAGCCGCCTGCAAAACCCTTTGGCCCGAAACACGGGCAGAGGCCAGCAACCTAGCCTCCATATCCTGCTGGGCGTATTCTAAACTCTCGTAAATGGCTTGCTTCATGGCCTCTTGCGACAGGCCGTAAGAGGGCTTGACCAAAATTTCTTGACGGATTTTTGTGGTTAATTCCTCCGCCGATACCGTCAGCAGTCCATCCCCATCCATTTGAAACGTCACGGCAATCTTGGCGGCCCCCGCCAGCATTGGGGGAATGCCCGTCAGGGTAAAGGTGGCCAGCGAGCGGCAATCGGCCACCAGTTCCCTTTCGCCCTGCACAACATGAATGATCATGGCCGTTTGGCCGTCCTGATAGGTGGTAAAGGTCTGTGTTTTCTTGGCCGGCAACAACGTATTGCGCGGGATGATTTTCTCCACAATCCCCCCCATGGTCTCCAACCCTAAGGATAAAGGGGTCACATCCACCAGCAGGGTATCGCTGCCGTACGTTAACGCATGGGCCTGATACGCCGCCCCCACCGCAACGCTGTGATCGGGATCGATGCCCTTCAGGGGCAGGGCCCCAAAACGCTGGGTCAAGGCAACCTCGATCATCGGGGTGCGTGTGGTGCCCCCCACCAACAGAACACCGTCCAACGCCGAAACGGGAACCTTTGCGTCTGTTAAAACCTCTTGGGTTAAACGCAGGGTTTGGTCAATCAGGGGGGCGGCGAGGGCCTCAAAATCCCCCCGCGAAAACCGGTGGCTCAGGTCTCGGTTTGGCAACCACAGGGTCATGTCCGCAAAATCCTGATGGGATAAACGCTCGCGCGTGGCTTTGGCCTCTTGCTTTAAACGGGCTGCATCTTCGGGGGTTAACGGGGCATCGTAACTGGTGTGATATAAAAAGGATTTGGCCAAAACATCATCCAAATCATCCCCGCCCAAATCCACGTGACCGCCGGATCCCACCACGCGAAACACCCCTTGTGTTAACCGCAGCAGCGACACATCAAACGTCCCCCCGCCCAAATCGTACACCAAAAACGTCCCCTGATCCCGCTGATCCAACCCATAGGCCAGCGCGGCCGCCGTGGGTTCCGCCAACAGGCGCAGCACCTGAAAACCCGCAATGTCCCCCGCCTGCTTCGTCGCCATGCGGGCGCGTTCGTCAAAATAGGCGGGAACGGTAATCACCGCCGCATCCACCGCATAACCCAAATGGGACTCGGCCGCCGTTTTCAAATGCCGTAAAATATCCGCCGCATACACAATAGGGGAGCGGGTTTTCAGAACCTGAGGCGGATTGTCTTTCCCCATCCAGCGCTTGACGGACGCCATCACACCAGACAAGCCCCGCGCTTTTTTCCCCACCACAGGACGCCCCTCCAGCAACGCCACCAGCGAGGGATGCAAAAAGCCCCCGTCGTCCTCCGGCACCAGCGTCACCTGCTTTGGGGTGACATCAGGCCGCACATACCCCACCACAGAATGCGTGGTGCCCAAATCAATCCCTAGGGCTTGAACACGGGGGGCCTGCGTCTCTTCTTCTGTTTTCGGGGCGCGGGGATCGTCGATGGAAAGGAGCATGGAGGTACAAGAATAACGAGAAAACCAACACCTTATACCACAACCCCCCTCAGGATGCTATATCCAGAAAAGGCGGGGTCGGGGCAGCAGGATTTGTCCCTCGGGTCAAGGGCGAGGGGGAAAAAATACCGCACTGAGCGCAGCGAGGGAGGATGATTTTTTTCCCCTCGGCGAAGCGGACCCTTGAGGCGAGGGACAAATTCTGCTGGGTGGGAGCCTTTTCTTCGCGGGAGTACGCGGCTCCCGCCCCCACAGTTCTCTTTTGGGGTCAAGGGGTGCGCTGCGCCGGTGCGAAAAAATCATCCTCCCTCAGCCCGCGTTGCGGTCTTCAGTCCGGTATTTTTCCGCCCCGCCCCTTGACCCCAAAAGACAACCGTCCCACCCCGCCGCGTTGGTCCTCTGCCCAACAATCCCATCATAAACCTGATCCACAGAAAGGGACGACAACAAACTGCCGGAAACCCCCGCATGGGCCTTGTTGATCAGATCGTCATAGGATTCTGTGGTGCGCATCACATGGCCGTTGGGGCCCCAAGGGGCATACAACTGATCCGGACTGGGCCCAAACAGCCCCACCGTGGGCACGCCAGCGGCCGCCGCCAAATGCATCAATCCCGAATCGTTGCACACAGCCAGACGGGCGTTTTGCAACATAACAAACAAAGCGGGCAGGGACACCCGTCCCACCAGATTCAGCAACGGGCGATCTTCGGGCCAACCCTCTAAAAAAGGCGCCACGCGCTCTGTCTCATTGGGGGCCCCCATCACCACCACCGTGGCCCCTTTGAAGGGGCCATCCGTCAACCGCAGGGCCAATTCCCGAAAACGATCCAGGGGCCATTCCTTCCCAGGCCACGTGGCAAACGGTGCCAGACAGAGTAGTGGGGTATCCCCCAGATACGGGGCCACTTCGGCCTGATGCTGGGGCCCATACCACGGGCCCAAGGTCAGGGACAGAGGGTTCAGGCCAAAGGATGCGGCGATTTGTTTCACCTTGTGCTGGGTCTCAAAACCCTTTGGCTTCACAAAGCGATGACGATGACGGGCGTGCAGGGTATAGGAAAACGCGGACCCCCGCATATCCACAACACGGTGCCAGTTCAGGGGCACATAATGCCGCCACAAATGCCACCAATGACGGGCATAGCTTTGTTTTTTAATCACCGTGACATGGGGGGTCAGGGCGGAAAAAATGGGGGCGGATACGGCGCCGCAGGCCACATGGACCTGATCAGGGCGATCCACATCCATAAAATGACGCAAAACGCCCGTGGTCAGCAAAGCATCACCCAGCGGCGAAGGCGCAATAAACAAAAGGCGCCGCATAAACCCCTAGTACCGATAGCGCTCGGGCTTAAACGGTCCCTGTTTCGACAATCCCAGATAATCCGCCTGATCATCCGTCAAAACCGTTAAGTTTGCGCCCAATTTTTCCAAATGCAGATACGCCACCTTTTCATCCAAGGCCTTGGGCAGGACGTAAACCTGATTTTGGTAATTTTGGTAATAATTCCACAGCTCAATCTGGGCCAGAACTTGGTTGGTAAAGGATGCACTCATGATCAAACTGGGGTGTCCGGTGGCGCAGCCCAGATTCACCAAACGACCCTCTGCCAACAGAATCAACCGCTTTTTGTCGGGGAAGGTAATCATGTCCACTTGGGGTTTGATGGTTTCCCACGGATAGGCCCGCAGGGCCTCCACCTGAATTTCGCAGTCAAAATGGCCAATGTTGCACACAATGGCGCAATCTTTCATGGCCTTCATATGATCCAATGTGATGATATCTTTGTTGCCCGTGGCGGTGACAAAAATATCGGCTTTGCTCACCACCTCCTCCAACGTGGCCACCTGATAGCCCTGCATGGCGGCCTGAAGGGCGCAAATGGGGTCGATTTCAGTTACCACAACGCGGCAGCCTTGGGAACGCAGGGACTCGGCCGACCCTTTGCCCACATCGCCGTACCCACACACCACAGCCAGCTTGCCACTCAGGGCAATGTCGGTGGCGCGTTTGATCCCGTCAACCAAACTTTCGCGGCATCCATACAGGTTATCAAATTTGGTCTTGGTCACAGAATCGTTCACGTTCATGGCGGGGATTTTCAGGGTCCCTTTGGCCGCCATGTCGTACAGACGCTGAACGCCCGTGGTGGTTTCCTCAGAAACGCCCCGAATATCGGGGAGCAGCTCGGGATATTGATTGTGAATCACCGCCGTTAAATCGCCCCCATCATCCAAAATCATGTTGGGCACCCATCCGTTGTCCCCAAAGATGGTTTTTTGAATGCACCAGGTGTATTCCTCTTCGGTTTCCCCCTTCCATGCAAAAACGGGTATGCCGGCGGCGGCCATGGCGGCGGCGGCGTGATCTTGGGTGGAAAAGATGTTACAGGAACTCCAGCGCAGATCAGCCCCCAGCAAAACCAAGGTTTCCATCAACACAGCTGTTTGAATGGTCATATGAAGACAACCGGCAATTTTCGCCCCTTTTAAGGGATATTTCCCCTGATATTCACGGCGCAGCGCCATCAGGCCCGGCATTTCAACCTCGGCTAGGGCAATTTCTTTTCGCCCCCAATCGGCCAAGGTGATGTCCGCCACTTTGTAATCACAAAAATTCTGCTGCGGGTTTAGGGCTGGTTTCATGGGGTTTCCTTTGAAAATGAAGGGGTGGAGGGGATACAACGACCACACGACGAAAAGGGTTCCATGGGAAACTTAATCGCCTCAGTGGTGAGGATCTGGCCTGTACAGGCGCAAACGGGGGTGGGAATAGCCTGCAAATCCGGCGTAACGGCCACACGATCATCAAAAACAAAGCAACTGCCCTGCCATAAATCCTGTTGATCCTGTGTTTTTGCAAAATAATTCAAAATGCCGCCCTGCAGCTGATAAACGCTCTCAAACCCCTCGGCCTTCATCAGGGCCGCCGCTTTTTCGCATCGAATCCCGCCGGTGCAAAACATGGCAACGGTTTTGGTTTTATCGGGCAGATTTTCCCTAACCCAATGGGGAAAATCATGAAAATGCTGAATATGGGGATTCAGGGCACCGCGAAAAGTGCCAAAGGCAACCTCGTAACCATTGCGGGTGTCCAAAACGATCACATCCTCCCGCTGCAGCAAAGTTTCCCAATGGGATGGGGTTACATGGGTACCGGTGGAAAGGCCCACGTCCAAATCCCCTTGTTTCATGCGGATAGTTTCGGCTTTTAGACGGACCTTCATGGTGCCAAAGGGCACGGTGTCATGCCAGCTTTCCCCCCAACGCAAATCTGCAAAGGCGGGATTGAGGGCCGCAACATCTCTGCGAAAAGCCTCCAAATCATCCGGCAAACCCGCCAGCGTGGCGTTATAGCCCTCTGAGGCCAGCAAAATGGTACCTTTAATCTGATAACGACGTGCCAGATCCAACAAAGGATCCCGCATATCCTGAACGTTCGGCAAGGAAACAAACCGGTAAAAGGTTACGATTAAATACGGTTTTGACACGATGGTTTCGAACTTTCCCTAGACCACGGATTTCAGGCCACCGATTGCGCAATCCATTCCGACAACAGGTTTTTGGGCAGCGCCCCTACCTTTGTGGCCACAGGCTGACCGCCTTTGAACACCATCAGGGTGGGAATGCTGCGAATGCGGTATTTTTGGGGTGTTTGGGGGTTTTCGTCAATGTTGATTTTGACGATTTTGACGTTTTTGATGTCCTCAGACAAATCCTCTAACAAGGGGCCCAACGCTTTGCAGGGGCCGCACCATTCCGCCCAAAAATCCACCAAAACGGGAACGGGAGATTGCAAAACCTCGGTTTCAAAACCGCTGTCGGTGACTTTATGTGTGCTCATGAACGAAACCTCGTGAAGAAAGAGTGTCAAACAAAGGTACTATGCCGCCCGCGTCATCGCAAGAAACTTTTCTTGGCGTTGCACGCGACGTTTGGCCGGGGATACTTTCATGACGTGCGCCAATTCTTGACGCAGAACATGACGGGCGGCGGCAAAGGCCTGCCCCGGGTGGCGATGGGCCCCGCCTAGGGGCTCAGGAACAATGGTGTCAATGAAACCAAAATCTTTCAGATGCTTGGCGGTGATTTTCAACGCTTCCGCCGCAACGGGGGCTTGCTCTGCGGTGCGCCATAAAATCGAGGCGCAGCCCTCAGGCGAAATCACAGAATACACCGCGTGTTGCATCATCACAATCCGATCGGCGCACGCCAGCGCAATGGCGCCCCCCGATCCTCCCTCCCCCGTGATTAAGGCAATCACAGGCACTGACAGACTAAGAGAAACCTCAATACAACGGGCGATGGCTTCAGCCTGACCGCGCTCTTCCGCCCCAATCCCCGGATAGGCCCCAGGGGTATCAATAAACGTGATCACAGGCAACCCAAAACGCTCCGCCATGCCCATCAGGCGAGAGGCCTTGCGGTACCCCTCAGGATGGGCCATACCAAAATTATGGGTGATGCGCTCATCCAGATTGCGACCTCTTTCTTGACCGATGACCATCACGCTGTGCCCCTCAAAACGGCCAAGGCCGGCAATAATGGCCTTATCTTCCCCGTAACACCGATCCCCTGCCAGGGGGGTGAATTGCTCGATCAGGGCCTCAATATAATCCGAACATTTGGGTCTTTTGTGATGTCTGGCCACCTGTACGGTTTGCCAAGGGGTCAAATGACCATAAATGGTTTGCAAATGCCGATCCAGCTTGGTTTTCAGGCGGGCAATTTCATCTTGCAGGTCCAAGCTTTCGGCCTCAATACGCTCCAGCTCTTCAATTTTATTTTCTAAATCCACAATGGGCTGTTCAAAATCCAGATACATAATTCTCAAGGCCCTTAACAGCTAACATCCCTTAGTCTGGCCCCCCTTATAAAAGAGATCACGCCCTTTGGCAAGATCAAGATCAAAGCACCAGGGTCATTCAATAAACCTTTGTTAGGATTTGGATGGCTTTGTAGGTTTTTCGTTGGAAGAATTGGATGCCTTCGGTGAATTTTCCGATGGTTTTGTCCAAGATATGAACGACCAAGCCATTGAT
>JBIIHL010000032.1:0-14082 GCA_044235825.1 Alphaproteobacteria bacterium
GTTTTGTTTATGGGCTGGTCGTCGGTATACAATTACTGGGTTTTGGGAACGGATCAAAAAAAGGCGGACCATGCCTATGGAAACGCCGAAATGCTGGTGGACAAGCAATCTTGGGATGATGCGTTAACGGCGTTGTTCGAGGCTGAAATTTTTTATCGTCAAGCCGGCGATGTGTATGGCGCCACAGATGTGGAAATCATGAAGGCTTTGGTTTATGCCAAAAAAGGGGATAAAACCATGACGGCCTATATCATGCAGCGGGCGAAAGAGGCCATTCAGGCCCGAAAGGATCCCCTGTTATCCGCCTATTTTTATGAACATCTGTTGTCGGTGGCGTTAAAGCATCGCCAGTTTTCATCGTTGCCTGGGATTGTGGATCAAACTGTGGATTTGTGGATGTCTCAGGGAAAAAAGAAACGGGCGGCAACGTTTTTGGTGGTGACGGCGGATCAGATTTTGGAAAGCGGGGGGCCTGTGACCATGGTGGTGGAGTTTTATACGCGAGCTTTGTTTCTTTATGAACAGGGCGGGGATCTGTATAATCAAGCCCAATGTCACGAACGCATCGGCAATGTTTTGGTGACGGTGGATCGCGCGGCTGCCGCCAACGCATTTGCACGGGCCCAAGGTTTGTTTTTGCAGGCCCAAAAACCCGAAAGGGCAAAGAGTATGGAAAAAGCTATACAAGATGTGAAAGAGTGATGGTGCGTCATGCGTTTTGAAAAATCCATCCGAAAATTCAACAAACAGCACAGTGAAATCACAAAGCGTTGGTTGAAACGTCAGGATCGTGATCCCTTTGTGCACCAAGCCCGCGCCGAGGGGTTTCGGTCCCGCGCCGTGTATAAATTGCAGGAGATTCAGCAGAAATACGGGTTTTTGCGTGCGGGCACGGTGGTGTTGGATTTGGGGGCTGCCCCGGGCAGTTGGACACAGTGGTGTGTTCATCAGGGATGCCATGTTGTGGCGGTGGATCGTTTGCCCATGGATCCTTTGCCCGGGGCCACGGTTGTGTGCGCGGATTTACAGGATGACAATGCGCAGGCCGTGATTCAGGAAGCGTTGGCGGGGCGCGTCCCACAGGTCATTCTGAGTGATATGGCCCCCAACACCACGGGCCATCGGGCCACAGATCATTTGCAAGTCATGGCGTTATGTGATTTGGTTTTATCATGGGCGTTGATGATGTTGCCTGTGGGGGGGTGTATGGTGATGAAGTCTTTTGATGGGGCAGAAACGCAGGATTTTTTAAAAGCCTGCCGCAGGGATTTTGATCGTGTATCGCGGTACAAGCCAGACGCCAGCCGCAAAGAATCATCAGAATTTTACATCATTGCCCAAGGCTTTCGGGGTCCCCCTGCCAAGGAATAGCCATAATACAATAAAAACCAATAAAACAAAAAAAAGGAGAATCACGATGCGCTGGATGATAACTCTGATGATGGTGGTGATGGGGGCAACGGCGGCACAGGCGGGGCCGGAGACATCCGATCGTTTGGTCAGTGATGCGTATTTTGCGGCCAAGACTCTGTTAAGTGGGAAAGCTTTTGACAAAGCCCCCCATTGGCTGAAAACCAGCAAGGCGGTGATTATCATTCCGTCGTTTTACAAGGGTGGCTTGATTGTGGGGGGATCAGGGGGCAGTGGTGTCATTTTGGGGCGGTTAGAGGATGGGTCCTGGTCATACCCTGGCTTTGTGGATATTGGGGGGGGCAGTTTGGGTCTGCAGATTGGGGCCTCTGTTTCGGAAACCATGATTTTTGTGCAATCCAAAGAGCAGTTGTCCCAAGTGCTGGAGGGCCATTTTCGTTTTGGGGGCGATGCGGGGATTGCTGTGGCCACCTTGGGGGCGAATGTTAGTGGGGGAACGGATGTATCATCAAAAACAGATTTTATTGTGATTGCTAAATCCTCGGGTCTGTATGCCGGCGTTTCCCTTGATGGATCCAGCATCCGCAATCGTTCGGATCTGGCCCGTCAATTTTATGGCCAGTCGGTGTCTTTGCAGGACATTGTCATGACAGGATCTGTCAATCATGCGCGGGCCGAGGATTTGCGGGGTGTTTTGCAAGAGGTCTCTTCGCGTTAGGAGGGGGTGGTCATGACCGGCCGTTGTTTGCTTTTTTTGATGGCTTTTGGGGTCTTTTGGGGTGGGGCACCCTGCTTAGCGGATGCGTCATTTTTGCGTATCGGAACGGGAACCAGCAGCGGCACATATTTTTTGATAGGGGGTCTGCTGGCCAACGCCATCAGCAATCCTGAGGGGTCGCGTCCTTGTGACAAAGGCGGCAGCTGCGGTGTGGCGGGATTGGTGGCTGTGGCCCAATCCACGGAAGGGTCCATGGAAAACATCAATCTGCTCACCCAAGGGCAACTGGAATCCGCCATTGTGCAGGCCGATTTGGCGTATTATGCCTTTTATGGTTTGGGACCGTTTGAAAAAAAGGGGCCCTCTCCCCATTTGCGGGTGATTTCCCGTTTGTATGCGGATGTGATTCATGGGGTGGTTAGGGACAATTCCTCTTTGCGCACCTTAAAAGATATCAAAGGACGCACCATTGGCATGGGGGAGGCGTTTTCAGGAACAGCCGCCAGTTTACCGTTGTTGTTGCCCCATTATGGGGTTTCCCTAAAATCCTTTGATCGGGTGTTTTTAAAGATGGATAAGGCCGCAGAATCGCTGGAAAAAGGAACCTTGGACGGTTTTTTTCTGGTGGGGGGGACGCCTTTGGCTGCCATTTCAGATTTGGGGGGCAGGGTGCCCCTTCGGTTGTTGTCCATGCCGTTTCAAGAGACAATCGACCCCACATTTTATCAGCCCGCCACGATTCCCCAGAACACCTATCCCGAAACAAATGCGGTGAAAACTCTGGCCATTCCCGCGTTATGGGTGGTGACGGATACGCAAAAATCCTCTGGGGTTTATGCGATGACGGCATCGTTATGGCATCCCACGACACAGGCGTTTCTGGCCAACGGACACCATCAGGGAAAGTCTGTGATCCTAAGGCGGGCTTTGGAAGGGGTTGGCATTCCCCTGCATGCTGGCGCAGAGCAGTATTACCGAGAAAAAGGTTTGCTGGATAAAGAAACAATCCCCTAAACCGGTTTGCGCTGGCCATCCATGCGATAGTGCAGGGCATAGTCTTTATCGGTAAAGACATGCTGTTCTGCGCGGCGGGTGCTGGCATTAATGACGATGGGGGCCTTTAGATTCAGGGTGATTTTGTTGCCAAAGGCGGCATCTTCGTGAATGTTGGCAATGTGCAACAACAGCATATCTGAGGGATTGATTTTGTAGTGTTGGCACAGGGCCGAAACATCGTTTTGATCAATCAAGGGCGATTGGCAGGTGGTGGGAAATACAATAAAGGACAAATGGGGTTCATCCAGCGACACCAGCAGGCGAAACGGGGTTTCGGTGTCCAGATGGGGAAGTTTTACCAGCGCAAAGCTTTTGAATTCCGAAAAGCCAATGATGCCATAATCGAACGTGATTATGGTATCGGCATGCACCACAAAATCCCCAAAATGGTTGGTGAGCAGGATATCCTGTGATGTTCCGCCCGCGGTGGGGAGGGTGTCGTCTAAAAGAGCGCTAAGGGCATAGTCCATGATGGTATCTCCCATTGGGGATGTGGTTTTTGTCTTGAAGGATGATTCAAAAAGCGTGCCAAAAACTACCTTGAGCGGCTTTCAGGCAAAACTTTCCCCCAAATAAACATCTTTAACGGCGGGGTCTTGGATGATCTGCTGGGGTGTTCCCTCGCGCAGGACTTGGCCATTGTGCAAAATATAGGCCCGATCCACCATGGCCAAGGTTTCCCGCACGTTGTGATCTGTGATTAAAACCCCTAGGCCTCGGTTTTTCAGCTGATGCACCAAATCCCGAATATCCGCCACAGCGATGGGGTCAATGCCGGCTAAGGGTTCATCCAGCAAAATATAGGACGGATCGGCGGCCAAGGCGCGGGCAATTTCGGTGCGGCGGCGCTCTCCGCCAGAGAGCATTTCGCCCTTGGCCCCTTTCAGGGCGGTGAGTTTAAATTCCTCAAGCAGGCGATCCAGCTTTTTTTGCCGCACGGTTTTGTTCGGTTCCGTGATTTCCAAAATGGCCATGATGTTTTCGGCCACGGTTAAGCCCCGAAAAATGGAGCTTTCTTGGGGAAGATAGCCCAAACCAAGGCGGGCGCGATTGTCGATGGGTTGGGCCGTGACATCCTGACCATCCAAAACAATGCGGCCCGCACTGGGATGCACCAGACCCGTCATGATGTAAAAGCAGGTTGTTTTCCCCGCACCATTGGGGCCCAAGAGGCCCACAATTTCCCCCCGTTTCACATGCAAACTGACATCGGATACAATGGTTTTTGCGCCGTAGCTTTTTTCCAGATGATAGCCGGCCAGACAGGGCTCAGAAACAGGGGAAAGCATCTAGGGGGTATCCTTGGGCTGGGGGTTAGGGGTATCCTTGGGTTTGGTTTTTTCAAAATCAGGAACATGAATGTTGCCCGTCACGGGTTGGTTGGGGCTGCTGAGTTTCACCCGCTGTGTTGTTAAATCCAAAACCCCCTTTTCCGTGCGAATGATGCTGTTTTGGCGGGTGAGGATAACGTTAGAGGTTAAGGTCACGGTTTGCGCCCCTTGGTCATACAGGGCGTGGTTTGCGGTGACCTTTAGTTCGGGATAGGTCAGAACAACATCCCTAAGGAGGGCCGCTGTGCTGAGTGTTGCATCCTGAAGCTTGGCGATATCCCACGGCAAAAAGATCAGGGTCATATCCTGCCCCTTGACGTCATAGGTTTCCCTAGACAGATGCACGGGCCCCACGCCGTCAATGCGGGCATGGGCCAGATCCACCGTGACGGTGCCCCAAATTTTGGCGGTATCCGTATTGTTTTTCAGGATAATCGGATCCCCCGTCAGCTGCAGGCGTTGGTTGGAAAATTGATACTGGGCCCGCTGGCAGGTGATTTCATAAAGGGGGTTTTTCAAAACCACAGATCCTTCTAAATCAAAGGCGCGAATGCTTTCCATGGCGGGGGCAGAGGGGGAACTTTGGGGGGATGCCCCATCGCCCTGATACAGAAGACGGGCCCTGTTGGCCTGTAAAACAAAGCCTTTGTAGGTTAAATTCACTTTGCCTACGGCTTCCAGGGCTTGATCCTCGGGCTTCCACTGCAAATGCTCGGCCGCTTTGAGCTCTAGGGCAGAAGGGAGCGGCTCGGATGGGGCAGGGGCGGGGGCACCCTCAGCGGCAAAGGAAGAGGTGACACACAGCATCCAAAGAAAAAAAACCGGCAAAATCATCAGGGGTGATCGGGTGAGGCGGGGCGTTTGGGCGTTGCGGCATCCCGCGTGAATTGGGTTTGACCCTCGAAGGTAATGGTTTTGCCCTGATCGGTGATGCGAAGGCCATCGGCGGTAATGTTGCCCATGGGCAGGGCCGCGTTGACGCCAGAGACGCTGGTGGCTTGTTGGGTTTTCAGGTCAATGATCAGATCTTTCAGGCGAAACGATTCTTGCTTTTTCACCAGAACGACATTGCTTTTCATATGAAGCGTCTGTTTTTTTTGATTATAAATGGCTTCATCGGCGGTTAGGGACAGCACTTCCCCTTGGGATATCGTCAAATCTACGCGAACGTTGTGCAGCAGAACATCGGCCTCTAACGTTGGGGCATGGGCGCTTTGGGCATGCAGGGTAAAGGGCTTTTGCTGTTGATCCATCCCCTGAATCACCAATCCCGTCACGGCGTTGTCATCACCCATCAGGGACACATTGGCAAGGGGAATGGTCTTTGTGATAAAGGCCGGTGTATAAACATACAGCCCCAAGGCCACGATGCTGAAAAGAGACAGGGTTAACAAAGCACGAATCATGGTGAGCCCCCAAAGGTATTTGGGCTTTAAGGCAAGGAACATGTCCTGATTGGCCGGTTTCAGCGGCGGCGGAACAACAGAAAAAACAGGGGATTCCCCGTGGGATGGGTTTCCCTTGGATAACGTTTTGGCGGTTTGTGCCATGGGACTTTGCGTCTCTTAGTCTTGTTTTCCGAAACCTGCCCGCAGGCAATCATGAAGATGCAGTATGCCACACAAAGACCCATCATCGTCAACAACAAAAACAGAGGTGATGTGGTGACGGTTCATAAAGGCCAGCGCGTCTTTGACCAAAGCCTGAGGCTGCAGGGTGCGGACATGGGGGTGCATGATGCTTTCGGCGGCTTGGGTCAGCAGATTCGGCGTTAAATGACGGCGCAAATCCCCATCGGTAATGACGCCGGCCAAGTGTTTTTTGTCATCCAGAACAGCGGTACAGCCCAAGCGTTTTTCGGTCATTTCCATAATCACTGTTGTCATCGTGTCCGTTTGATGCACGGTGGGGATGGCCGATCCCGTGTGCATCAAATCAGCAACGGTCATTAAATTTTTCCCCAGTTTCCCGCCAGGATGAAATCCCTTAAAATCCTGGGGTGTAAAGCCGCGATGTTGCAACAAGGTCACCGCCAGCGCATCCCCCAGCCCCAACATCATGGTGGTCATGGTGGTGGGGGCAAGGCCCAAAGGGCAGGCATTTTTGGCCGCCGGCATCAAAAGGATATAATCCGAAGCCCGACCCAAGGCACTGAGGGGATCCCGCGTCATGCCCACCAGCGGAATGTTTAGGCGACCGGCATAATCCAAAATCCCCTGCAGTTCCCCATTGCTGCCGGATTCAGAGAGGGCCAAAATGGCATCGGCCCCCGTAATCATGCCCAAATCGCCGTGGTTGGCCTCTGCCGCGTGGACGAAATAGGATGGGGTGCCGGTGGATGCCAACGTGGCTGCGATTTTGCGGGCGATGTGGCCACTTTTTCCAATGCCGGTGCAAATGATATGGCCACGGGTGCGAAAAAACAGCTTCACAACATCGGAAAAACAGGGGGGCAGGGCGTGGGCGAGGGCGAGGAGGCCCTCAGCCTCTGTTTTTAAAACAGTTTGGGCCTGCATCACATCGTCTGTATCATCACAGGAAGGCAGCATATCCAGACTTTGGGTCATCATTTTTATTTTTTAAAACACAAAGGATCCTGTAGCATATTTTAAAAGGCAGTGTACATTTTTTCATACACGGTATGCTATACTGCAGAGTAGGAGACGACCAACGCCATGCTTTCACGCAGCGCATTGCTGGAAAAAATGAAAAGCTATGATCCACGGGCCCAGCTGGACCTGGTGGGGCGTGCCTACGACTACGCGCAGGAGAAGCACGAGGGGCAAATGCGCTCTTCCGGTGATCCCTATTTTTCCCATCCGGTGGCGGTGGCGGAAATTCTTGCCGGTATGCATTTGGACAGTGCCACCATTGCCACGGCTTTGTTGCATGATACGGTGGAGGATACCTCGGCCAGCATCGAGGACATTCAAAAAAAATTCGGCGATGAAGTGGCCCGTTTGGTTGAGGGGGTCACCAAGCTGTCAAAAATCAAACTGAAAACGGCAGAAATGCAACAGGCGGAAAATTTCCGCAAGTTGGTGTTGGCCATGTCCGAGGATATTCGGATTTTGATGATCAAATTGGCGGATCGGTTGCATAATATGCAAACCCTCAGCTTTTTGCCCAAACCGGAAAAGCGGGCGCGTATTGCCCATGAAACGTTGGAGCTGTATGCCCCCCTAGCCGAGCGTTTGGGGATTCATGATATCAAGGATGCGCTACAGGATCTGGCCTTTGAGGAATTGCACCCCGAGGCCCGCCAGTCCATCATGCAGCGCATGGCCCTGTTGCAGGAAGACAGCCGAGAAAATTTTTCTGAGGTTATTGAACAGCTGAAACAGGATATGGCAGAAGCCGGCCTGAACGTCCGCATTCAGGGCCGCCAGAAAAAGTCCTATTCCATTTGGATGAAGATGCAAAAAAAGGATTTGTCCTTTGATCAATTAACGGATCTGGTGGCGTTTCGGTTGATTGTGGACAGCACGCCCAACTGTTACGCCGCGCTGGGGGTGATTCACAGCAAATACCAGATTATTCCAGGACGGTTTAAAGATTACATCAGCGTGCCCAAATTAAACGGGTATCGTTCGCTGCATACCTCGGTCATTGGCCCCAAAAACATGCGGGTTGAAATTCAAATCCGCAGCACAGCCATGCACGAAGTGGCCGAGCTGGGGATTGCCGCGCACTGGGTTTACAAACAGCAGACAAAAGAGCAGCACAATTACCGCTGGCTGCGGGAATTGCTGGAGGTCATGGAAAATGC
Source organism: Alphaproteobacteria bacterium (assembly GCA_044235825.1). Classification (GTDB taxonomy): domain Bacteria; phylum Pseudomonadota; class Alphaproteobacteria; order JAJTHO01; family CANGYM01; genus CANGYM01. Next base: position 8,246 of record JBIIHL010000032.1, read on the forward strand.
GTCCTCCCCCGAGGAGTTTCTGGAACACACCAAAATTGCCATGTTCCAAGATCAGGTGTTTTGTTTCAGCCCCGCCGGTGATTTGATGGTGCTGCCCCGCGGCGCCACGCCGGTGGATTATGCCTACGCCGTTCATACCAAAGTCGGGGATCATTGCAGCGGGGCCCGCATCAATGGCCGCTTGGTGCCCCTGAATACCGTTTTGAAAAATGGGGATCAGATTGAAATCATCACCCAAAAGGAGAGGGAGCCCAGCCCCGCATGGGAACAGTTCGTGGTCAGTGCCAAGGCCAAATCCCGTATTCGCCGCTATGTGCGGTTGAAACGCCAAGGCGAATACAAAAAATTGGGCGAGGCCATGTGGGAGCGCACGCTGAAAGATTACGGCAAATCCGTTTCCCTCTATCAACTCACCGAGGCCCTGCCCAAATTGAGTGGGCATCACAAATTGAAAAATACTGAGGATCTGTTTTCCACCATCGGCAGCGGCGATATGACCTGCCGCGAGGTGCTTTTCATTCTGCACCCTGAAATTGTGCAGCAGGAAAAAACGGAAAAAGAGGCGCGTCTCAGCCTGCCCAAAACACCCACAACGCCGAAAAAAAGTGGGCATAAATTGCCGGTTGTGGGATTGATCCCGGGCATGGCCATCCATTATGCCAAATGTTGTCATCCGGTGCCTGGGGATCGCATCATCGGTTTGGTGACAACGGGCAAGGGGGTCAGCATTCATACATCGGATTGCCCCAACCTCAAGCCCTTTATGGAAGGCACCATGGATCGCCTGTTGCCGCTGTCGTGGGATGCGGAATCCTCTGGCGGGCAGGGGCAGTACGTGGCCCGCATTCGGGTGATGCTGGAAAATAAGCCGGGGATTCTGGGCAGTTTGTGTAACATCATCGGCCAAAATCAGTCCAACATTAACAATTTAAAAATCACCGAGCGTCAGAATGATTTTTATGCCATCATGCTGGATCTGGATGTGCGGAATCAGGATCATTTGCAATCGATTTTGGCGGCCTTGCGGTCCCAATCCACCATTCATGATGTGATGCGGGTGGTGACGTGATGCTGCCGGATTGCCCCGCTTTGGCCCTTTTGGCGTCCCGCACGCCCGATGCACAGCAGGCGGCGCGGGACATGATGGCCCATTACACCTTTGTCACCCCCGCCGAGGCCGATGTGATTGTTGTTTTGGGCGGTGATGGTTTTATGCTGGAAACGCTGCATAAAACCATGAAAAAAAACAAAAAAATTTATGGCATGAATCGGGGGACGGTGGGGTTTCTGATGAACAGCTATGCCCGCGAGGGATTGTTTGAGCGTCTCAGCCGCGCCCAAGACGTGATCCTGCATCCCCTGAATATGCAGGCCGAAACGGTGGATGGGGAAATTTTTGAGGCTCTGGCCATCAACGAAGTTTCCTTTCTGCGGGAAACGCGCCAAGCGGCCAAACTGCGCATCAGCATTGATGACGTGGTGCGTTTGCCGGAATTGGTGTGTGATGGATTGATTGTGACAACGCCGGCGGGCAGTACGGCCTATAACCTGTCGGCGTCGGGGCCCATTTTGCCCTTGGGGGCTGATTTGCTGGCCATGACGCCGATTAGTCCCTTTCGGCCGCGGCGCTGGCGGGGGGCGATTTTGCCCCACACCGCGCGGATTGTTGTGGAGCCCATTCACCCCCACAAACGCCCTGTCAGCGCCGTGGCGGATTCGGTGGAGGTCCGCGACATCGTGCGTGTGTCCATTCACGAAGCCCGCGACCGCCGCCTGCACCTGCTCTTTGACCCCGAACACAATCTGGAAGAGCGGATTTTGAATGAGCAGTTTATGACGTAGGTTTTTTTTAATCCAATGATGTTATCCTTTGTTTTTTCTTTGTTTTAAGCGGAGATCCTATGTTGAATCGGTGCTTCTCGATCTGTTTAATGCTTCTTATGGTTTCGGGATGTGCGATGACGTCCTCGGATCCCTTAGACATGTCGGATTCCAATTATAAGGTTGGTGAGTATTCGGTTGTTTCGGTTAAGGTGATATCTCACGCGCCAGAGTTATCCGATGCGGTCGCCAAGGACATAGAACAGACTTTAAAAAAACGATTCCAGCTGTACTCTGGTCAGAAAAAAAAGGTCAGTGTTGAGGTCACGGTCCATGATTTTGTGTCGAATATCGACACGTCTCAGTTAATGTTGGCGGGGGGATATTACTTTTCGTCAGCGAATATTGTTCTTAAAAACCCTCGACAAAAAGTCGTGGCCCGAGAGAAAACTCAGGTGGTTGATGGAACAAATGGAGGGGGTTTGCTGGGTGTCATGATAGAAGGGTTGGGTGAGGAAGAAAAGCGCTTCGAATCCTTAAAATCTGAGCTGATTGAAAATATTGTTATAAAAGTGTACCCCCAAGAAAAATCGTAATCATCTTTACGGACGAAGGATTGTAATGTTACGATAAAGTCATTCCACTCAGTGACTTGTGCATTGAGCCGCAGAGCCTCCGGTGTTTCCCTTGGGGGCTCTTGCTTTTTCGGGGGGAGGGGTGTTTAAAAAAACAACCTTCCACAGATTAAAGTGTTTTTCATGCCCACCCTCGCCCTATATCAACCCGACATCCCCCAAAATACGGGGTCCATTATGCGGACGTGTGTTTGTTTTGGGGTGCCGCTGGTGTTGATTGAGCCTTTGGGGTTTGTGCTGGACGATCGAAAACTCCGCCGCAGTCTGATGGATTATGTGGATCATCTGGATTATCAGCGGCAAACGTGGGATGGGTTTTGCCAAAATTTGGGCAATCGGCGGTTGGTGTTGGCCACCACGCGGGGGGCGGTTCCCTATTACGCTTTGGATTACAAAGATGATGATGTTCTGCTGTTTGGATCAGAATCCGCGGGCGTGCCGGATCATGTGCACCAAGCGGCCCATGAACGCATTGTCATTCCCATGCAGGCAGGGATGCGGTCCCTGAATCTGGCGGTGAGTGTGGGGATTGTGCTGGCACGGGCGCGGGAGGATTGCTTTGGAGAAATGTCCCCCTAAGGCCCTGTCTAGGTTAAAAAAAACACCCGCAAAGACCGCTCTTCCGGTTCATAGTGTAATGTGGGGGCGGCCAGAACGCGATGATCCTGTTTGGACCACAGGGCGGGTTGTGTCAGGGCCACGGCGTAGCGTAGGGGGCGCTGGGTGGCCTTGAGGTGGGGGCGGATGGCTTCGTATCCTTCGGTCCCTAAGGCCGCCCAATAGGCATCAGGTTCATGGGCCTGACAGAAAAACCGTTGATCCCACAAATGGGGTTGATCGGCGGGCAGGGGGGTGGGGTCTATGGCTTTGGCTTCTCTGTAAATCAGGATTTTTTCGGGTGTGCTGGTGATGATGCAGCCATGCAGGCTGAGGGTTTGTTTGGGGGCCTGATACAGGGCCCACGTGGCGCGGCTCAGGCGGGCAAAGCGGGGATCAACGGCTTTTCCACTGATCAGGCGCAGGGCTTGTTTTAAAATGCGACGGGAAATTTCCCCGTCCTGAGAAACCAAGGCGGGGTAGGACAGGGTCAGGTAGCCTTCGGGAAAAATCTGAACATGCTGGCGAAAAAAACCGTCAACATGATGATCAAAATAATCACGTGTGGCCGCCAGAGCCCCCAAGGTGGTTTCCAAATGATGGGGCGTATCCAGCAAGGCGGATCGTAACCGATTGCGCAGAAAGTCCATTTTGGCATTGCTGGGGTCCTCGATCCAGCGCAGGCCTAGGGTTCGGGCTTCGGCCACAATCTGATCCTTGGGCACCATCAGCAGAGGGCGCACCACCTGAATGCCCCACCACACGTGGGTGGGTCGCATGCCAGCCAAGCCATCCACGCCACTGCCGCGCTGGGCGGCAATCAGGAAGGTTTCGTTTTGATCATCGCTGTGGTGTCCTGTGATCAAAACCGGATGGTGGTTGGCATGACACCAGGTGATCATGGCGCGATAGCGGGCCCGCCGCAGGGTGGCGGCATCGCTGTGGGGGGGGGTGTCTAAATCCAGACTGTAAAAGGGAACCCCCAGCGCTTGGCACCACTGGCGCACCAAGGGAATTTCCAGATCAGAGGCCGCGCGTTGGTGGTGGTTGGTGTAAAGAGCCGTCAGGAGGGTGCCCTGCGGCACAGAGCGTCGCACGTAATGCAAGGTCACAAGGCTGTCCACCCCCCCCGACAGGGCCACCGCCATTTGGCGGGCAGAGGGCAGAAACGTAAGGGGCGGCAGCATAGCCCTGAATAAAACCTTTAAACACAAGAGGCTTTGGCACGTTTCGCCCGTTGGAGGATGGTCGGGCTGGCCTTTGGATAGCGGCGCAAAAGTTCGTCAAAACTCTGGCAGGCTTGCTTGGTTTGTTTGGCGGATTGTAAAGAAAGACCCAGTTTCAAAAGGCTATCAGGGGCTTTGGGACTATCGGGATAATCCTGAAAGCTTTTTAAAAACATCTCGCCAGATTTTCGGTAATTCTGCTGCGCATAATAGGTTTCCCCTATCCAGTAATAGGCATTGGGCAGGCGTGTATCGTTGGGATTGTTTTTGATAAAGGCCTCAAAATGGTTGCGTGCCTCAGCATATTGGCCCTGTTTTAGGGTATCAATGCCCGTTTGATAGGCGCCGGCTTCCGAAGAGGGCAGGGCGCTGGGGTCCTGTAAGGGTTCAGAAGGCGTGGCCTCTCCAAGGGTCGGGCTGTCCTCAGAGGGGGAGGGGTCCCCTTGGGCAGGGGATTCTGGCGCATCATTTTGGCCGGAATCCTGTGTTTTGGTTTCTGTTTGGGCGGTGGCTTCGGGGGGTTGGGCTAATTTTTGCTCGAGCGTTCGGATGGTTTTTTGCATCTCTTCGATCTGTTGCGTCTGGGCCTGAAGGGTGTTTTCAAGGCTGATGAGTCTTTCTTGAACATCCAAAAGAGAGGCAGGCGCATCAGGCGCTGCCGCCGCAGCAGAAGAAGCCGCCGCAGAAACATCCCCCCCGCGAGGGGATAGAACGCTGCCCAAGGATATGGGGTCCTGCGCCAAGGCCAAACCCGATAAGGCCAGCATAAACAGGACGTTTAGGCAAAAAAGGCGAGAGAGCAACAGGGGCATCGGATGAACGTCTCTGTTTTATTTAAAGCGGAAGGTAATCCGGCCTTTGGAAAGGTCGTAGGGGGTCATTTCCACGGTGACTTGGTCCCCCGCCATGATGCGGATACGGTTTTTGCGCATTTTGCCCGATGTGTGGGCCAAGACTTTGTGGTCGTTATCCAGTTTAACGCGAAACATGGCGTTGGGAAGCACTTCCTCCACCGTTCCGTTAAATTCAATCAGGTCTTCTTTGGCCATAATACCTTTAAACTAAAAACAAAATCACAAAAAAAGGGTTAAGTTTTCCCTTAGGCTTTAAGCCCTAACGCTGAAAGCCTTAAAAAGCAACAAAAATAAACAAAAAAGGGCCGACGCAGCGCCGGCCCCCTGAACAACAATGCGAAAGGCAAAGGGTGTTTAGTCTTTTTTCTTGCTGTCTTCGTCGTGGTCATCTTTGTCGTGATCTTTGTGATCATCGGATTTTTTGGCGTCTTCAGCGGGGGTTGCAGGGGTTGTTGCTGTGGAGGCAGGCGCCGCGTGATCGTGTTCGTGGTCGCTGGCCAACGTTGAGGACGCCGCAGCCACGAGGATCAACGCGGCCAAAGTTGTGGAGAGGAAAAGGGTTTTGATGGTCATAAAAGGACAGGGTTATTCAGTAAACCCAACCAAATGTTTGTGTTTTTGGTGAGATGTGGGTTATAGGTGGTGTAAAAAAAGGGGTGCACCATGGGCGCAAAAGTGAAAAGGAATTTAGAGCAATTATTAGC
>JBIIHL010000033.1:0-13871 GCA_044235825.1 Alphaproteobacteria bacterium
GGACAACAGCAGGCACCCACTGCCCGTGCCCAAATCCAAAAGATGATAGGGGGCGTTTTGATCGGGGTAATGGTTTAAAACGGCGGTTATTAAGGTTTCAGAATCGGGGCGGGGGTCCAAAACGTCCTGAGTGGTTAGAAAATCATCCTTCCAAAAGGATCTTTGGCCCAGAATTTTGGTGATGGGCTCGCCCATATCCAGACGCCTTTTCAGGGCGTGAAAGCGTTCTGCCTGAGGGGGCGTTAAACAATAATCGGGGTTTTGCAAACACCACAGGCGAGAGCGGTCCAAACTGTGGGCCAGCAAACGGCAAAGGGCAGGGCCCCGAATATCACGGACACGGATCTGGTCAACGGCGTTCATATGACGTATAAAGGGATAACTAAAGACAATGACCGGATGTGGATTCTATCATGTTTATCCAAACCCAAGATACCCCCAATGCGAATACCATGGCCTTTTTTCCAGGCCGGATCATCCTTGAAAAGGGGACGCGTGATTTTAAACAGGCTGCGGATTGCCAGCATGCGCCGCTGGCCCGTCGTGTGTTGGGGATCGAGGGTGTGGCGGGGGTCATGTATGGCTTTGATTTTATTTCTGTCACTAAGGCAGAGGATCAGGATTGGGCTTACTTAAAGCCGCTGGTGCTTTCTGGCATGGTGGATCATTTTTTGGCCGGATTGCCGGTTTTGGAGGGTGATGGGGATGAGCCCCAAGAGTCCGATGCCAATGATAGCAGCATTGTCAAAGAAATCAAACATCTGCTGGATACCCGCGTGCGGCCCTCTGTGGCGCAGGATGGGGGGGATATTTTGTTTGATCGGTTTGATGTGGAAACGGGCGTTCTGTTTTTGCATTTGCGGGGGGCCTGTTCTGGGTGTCCCAGTTCCAGCATGACCCTGAAATCAGGTATTGAAAACATGATGCGGTATTATATTCCTGAGGTTTTGGAAGTCCGCGCGGCCTCTGACCTGTAACCCCCTATCCCTCAAAGGATTTTTTATGGCTTTGTCTGTTCCCTTGTCCGATGATGTTTTGGATCATCTGTTTTACAAAGCCCGCTCTCTCGTGGACTGGCAAGACAAACCTGTGTCTTTGGAAACGCTGAAAACCCTGTATGATTTGGTGAAAATGGGCCCCACCAGTGCCAACAGTTGCCCCCTGCGGATTCTGTTTTTAACCACAGAGTCGGCGAAACAGCGGTTGTTGCCCCACCTGCACGAAGGCAACGTTCACCAGACAAAAACCGCCCCCGTTGTGGCCTTGCTGGCCAATGATATGGATTTTCCCCAGCATTTCCCCGCCCTGTTTCCCGTGGCCCAAGCATGGTTTCAGGGCAATGCCCCTTTGATTGCGGAAACGGCCATGCGCAATGCCTCCATGCAGGGGGGGTATTTCATTATGGCGGCTCGCGCGTTGGGACTGGACTGCGGCCCCATTTCGGGGTTTGATGCCGAGGGTGTGAACCGTGACTTTTTTTCCGAAAGTCCCTACACGTCTTGGAAAATCAATTTTTTATGCAACATCGGCTACGGCGATGCCCGCACACTCAAGCCCCGCTTGCCAAGGCTGCCGTTTGAAACGGCGTGCCTTGTGGTGTAGGGGGGTTATGTCTCAAGAAGGGTTTTGAGGTGCTCAACGGCCAGATGGACCCGCGTGGATGGATTGCCGTCATGATGAAAGTCGCAGAGTTTTTTAGCGTTGAGGATGGCTGTTTTCTGTTTGTTATCATCGCGCCAATCTTGCTTTTTAAATCCTTGTTCTATCAGCGCATTCTCAACGTCTTGTTTGTTCATAAAGGGCTTGGTGGTGTAATGCACATGACACAAGGACCATACCTCAAAGCATGGAATCGACCATGCACCGATGATGGTTTTTTTATCTTTTTTGGCCGCTTTTTCTAATTTTGTTTCGAACTTTGTTTTTGCCTGCTCAAATTTTTTCACACGCGGAGGATGTGATTCTTTGTCAAAAACACAAATCACAGAATCATAATCTTTGATTTCTTCTATGGCATAATCCACCAATTGAACGGGACAAGTTCGTTTTTTGATCGTCACATTTGTGAACCTGCCGCTCACGATAAGAAAGTATTCTTCCTCCGTGTGACCCTCACAAACGATCAGGCATGTGGGCCGTTTGGGCCGTGAAAACCCTCGCTTTAACTGATCGGGGGATGTCTTTTCACGTTTATAAACCATAATCCAAAACCTTCAATTTTGGCAGGGCATCATAACGACCACTCAAATAGGCTTTTTGAAAATTGCTCATGGCTTTTTCGTTGGTGTATTCAGCTAAGGAATACAGTTCCGATTGTTGGTTTTCTTTGCGCTGCATGAACCAGATTTGATCGCGGTGCATGAAGTCCCCACTCATGATGGATGTTTCATGGCTGGTGAAAATCAGTTGGGCATTCTTTTTGTTAATCTCTGGATCATAAAACAGATTCACCAGAAAACGCAGCGCATGGGGATGAAAACTGTTGTGTAGTTCATCCACGACTAGGGTACAGCCATTTTCCAGCACATTAAACCACGGGCCAGCCAAACCAAACAATGTTTTAATGCCGTCGGATTCTTCCTTAAAATCCAATTTTACGGGATTGCCTAGATTATCTTCATGGACAGTGGCAATTTTGTAATTAACTGATTTTAATTTTTTATTTTTTAGAGCCTCAAGAAATTCAGGAGGAGCATTTTCTAATACACCTTCTGGAAAGTCCGATAAAGTTTTCACTTCTTTTTGTATCTCAAGACTTTTGATGTGCGTATCCGTACTGTCTAATAAGGTTTGAATTTTCTGTTTGTAATGTTCATCGCTACGATACTGTTCAGCAGAATAACCACGAGACAGTCGATCCGCACTTTCGATAATTCTCAAACCATTCTGAATCCATTCAAAGGGTTTCACAAGACCTTCGGATTGTGCATTGCCGCGCATGGCTTCGGACAAAAATAACGTGTTTGATTTTGTCAGTTGTTGCCATCCCTCTTTGGGCCCTGTGATCAAGGCATTATTAAGAGACCAATCATAGGGGTTCTCGGGGTCCTTTTCTGGGTCATAATAGCGTTCAAAAACAGTGGATAATTTGGCCCGTGGTTTGTTGGCGCGGGTAAACAACCACTCACCCCCCACCCGTTCCTGCGTAACTGCAAAGCCGTATTGATACAAAGCGCCGTCATGAACAAAAATCGCCTCAAACATCGAGGGTTGTTCCCGCAAGTCCGCATCAAATTTAAAGGGCTTAACCCAGTCTATGGCTGCATTTCTCCGTGAATCTGCTGAATTCAAAACAAAATCCCTGAAAACATCCATGGCCTGAACAAATGTTGTTTTCCCGCCCCCATTGGGGCCAAAGATGCTGGCCACCTTTAAAAGTTTGGGGGCAAAGGAGGTGCCACTTTCAAAACACATGTCCTCTGTGCTTTTTTTGTTGGCGGCCACCATGGAAAAGGTTTGCTCTTCCCCGATGGATTTAAAATTTTTGATTTTAAAGCTGATAAGCATGGGTTTGGTCCTACCCTAAGTCATTTTTTGGAAAAAACGGCAATTATCCCTCTTTTCTACTGCTTTGGTTTTAAGAAACCGTTACAGAAAGCGCAATGACTTTTGTTACCCGCCATGGGACACAATCCAACAGCCCCCCTAACCCGCCTCATGATGGCGCAGCAGTTCGGCTTTGCGTAGGGTGTTGTGGTCTGTGGTGAGGCGGCGGACGGTTCCTGTTTTGGATCGCATGATAATGGAATGGGTTCTGACCCCACCGGCAATGCGCTTAACACCCGTCAGCAGGGGGCCATCGGTGACCCCTGTGGCGGCAAACATCACATCATCGCTGGGCACCAGATCATGCAGGCTGTACACGCGATCAAAATCCTTAACCCCCCACCGCAGGGCGCGTTGTTTTTCATCGTCATTGCGAAACAAAAGGCGGCCTTGGATGGTCCCCCCTAAACAGGACAGGGCGGCGGCGGCCAAAACTCCCTCAGGCGCACCCCCTGTGCCTATGTAAACGTCGATGGAGCTTTCGGGTTGCGCCGTGGCAATCACCGCGCTGACATCCCCATCCTGAATCAGGATGATGCGGCATCCCAGCGCCCGAACCTGGGCGATTTGCTCGGCATGGCGGGGGCGATTTAGCAGACACACCACCAAATCCTGCAGGGGAACGCCTTTGGCATCCGCCACGTTGTTCAGGTTGGTGGCGAGGCTGTTCTTCAAAGACAAAGCCTCGGCGGGCACATCGGGGCCTGCGGCCAGTTTTTCCATATACACATCCGGCGCCGCCAAAAAGCCCCCCTGGGGTGCCAGCGCAATGACGGTCATGGCGTTAAAATTGCCCTGGGCGGTTAGGGTTGTGCCCTCCAGCGGATCCAGCGCAATGTCCACGGATGTGCCGCCCAAGCCCACCTTTTCGCCGATATACAGCATGGGGGCTTCGTCGCGTTCGCCTTCCCCGATGACCACCGTGCCATCAATGGGCATGGTGTTCAGGGCGGCGCGCATGGCCGCCACGGCGGCGGCATCAGCGGCCTTTTCATCCCCGCGGCCAATCCATCTGGCGGAGGCTAAGGCGGCGTACTCTGTGGCCCTGACGGGCTCGAGGGTTAAAAAACGATCCATGATGCGGTTCCTTTTTTAATGAAAAACTTTAGCCGAATAGGGACTATCCAAAGAAAACGAGGGGATGTCCACGGTAAAAAGATTCCCGTCGATGTCCATCATGCTGTAATAGCCCTGCATAATCCCCGAGGGGGTTTTTAAGGGGGCCCCGCTGACGTATTCAAAGCGTTCCCCCGAAGAAATAACAGGTTGTTGGCCGACAACGCCGGCACCAGAAACCTCCTCTGTGTGTCCGGTTTCATCCACAATGCGCCAAAAGCGGTTGCATAACTTCACCGGTGAGGGGCGTCCATTTTCAATGGCGATGCGGTAGAGCCAAACAAAGGTGTGTTCGTCGGGATCGGAATGCTCTTCGGAATAGGTCAAATCGACGGAAACGGTGACGTCCTCAGTGGTTTTTTGGTACATGAAACATCCAAAGGTTTTTTAGGAGAGGACCCACTTTATCACACAGAATGCAGACAGGGGAAGACAGAAAGCGGCATCAGACAGGGCTGTTCCTTTCTGCCAAAACCTAACGATTCTGCGTCATTCCGGCCCAGCGAGCGATAGCGAGCGCCGAGGCGGAATCCAGCGCAAATGCCAAAACGCGAAGCGTTTTGTTCCTTGTTTTCACAATACAAAGGCAAAAGGCTGCGCCTTTTGACAGTGGCGCTGGATACCGGATCAGCGGTCGCTGCGCTCCCTTGTCCGGTATGACGATGCATAGACAGGAACAGCCCTGTTGGCCACCACGATGTCACAATCGCCTATGCAGGTTTTGGCTTTAACGGAGCGCGTGTTTTTTTGGGCTCGTTTTCCGATGTGGGCACAGATGTTTTGGATGTGGATTTCTTGTGGGCTTTTTGGGAAGAGGTTTCTTCGCGCACCAAGACCCCCCCATCCAAAAGCGTTTTGATTTCCTCCCCGCTGAGGGTTTCATATTCCAAAAGGGCCTGCGCCAGACGTTCCAGTTGATCGGCGTGTTCCGTTAAAAGGGTTTCCGCGCGTTGATAGGCGCGGTCCACAATCAAGCGGATTTCCGTGTCCACGATTTCTGCCGTGGCATCGGACATATTTTTGGTTTGGGTGACAGAGTGCCCCAAAAAGACCTCTTGCTGGTCGGCGCCGTAGTGAAGGGGGCCTAATTTTTTGCTCATCCCCCATTCGGTTACCATGCGGCGGGCGATGTTGGTGGCCATTTGAATGTCGCCGGAAGCCCCTGTGGTGACCATCTGTTTGCCAAAAATCATGGCCTCGGCAATGCGCCCGCCCATGGCCACGGCCAGATCATCCTCTAATTTGGCTTTGGGCATAGAGTAACGGTCCCCCTCAGGCAGACGCATGACCATCCCGAGGGCACGGCCCCTTGGGATGATGGTGGCCTTATGAATGGGATCGGAATGGGGGCAGTGAAGGGCCACGATGGCGTGGCCGGCTTCGTGATAGGCGGTGAGTTTTTTTTCAGACTCGCTCATGGCCATGGACCGACGTTCGGCGCCCATCATGACTTTGTCTTTGGCCTCTTCCAGTTCCTGCATACCCACGGTGGTTTTGTTTTTACGGGCCGCCAGCAAGGCTGCCTCGTTAACCAAATTGGCCAGATCCGCACCGGAAAATCCGGGGGTCCCGCGGGCGATGATGCGGGCCTCAACCCCTTCGGCCAGGGGGACTTTTTTTAAATGAACGCGCAAAATTTTCTCGCGCCCCATGACATCGGGATTGGGGACCACGACTTGGCGGTCGAAACGGCCCGGACGCAGCAGCGCAGGATCCAAAACATCAGGGCGGTTGGTGGCGGCAATCAAAATGACCCCTTCGGTGCCCTCGAACCCATCCATTTCCACCAACAGCTGGTTTAGGGTTTGCTCGCGCTCGTCATTTCCCCCGCCCAGCCCTGCGCCGCGGTGACGGCCTACGGCGTCAATTTCGTCAATGAAAATGATACAGGGGGCATTTTTCCGCCCCTGCTCGAACATATCCCGAACACGGCTGGCACCCACACCCACGAACATTTCCACAAAATCCGATCCGGATATGGTGAAAAACGGCACACCGGCCTCCCCCGCAATGGCGCGGGCCAGCAAGGTTTTCCCTGTGCCCGGGGGGCCCACCAGCAAAACCCCCTTGGGGATTTTTCCGCCCAAGCGTTGGAATTTTTGGGGGTCTTTTAAAAAATCGACGACTTCCTCTAATTCCTGTTTGGCTTCATCAATGCCGGCGACATCCTCAAAAGTGATTTTGGTGGTTTTCTCTGTCAGCATCTTGGCCCGCGATTTGCCAAAGCCCATGGCTTTGCCGCTGCTTTGCTGCATCTGGCGCAAAAAAAACAGCCAAATCCCAATAAAAATCAACCACGGCAGGGCCCCGATAATCATACCCAATAGGGATGTTTTCCCCTGTTCCTCTGGCGTGGCGCTGACGCGGACTTTGGCGTCCTCCAGCCGGTCCATCAATTTAAAATCCCCTGGGTTATAGGTGACAAAGGGGGTTTGGTTCTGATTGCGACGCACGGCGGTGATTTGCTGGCCCTGAACCGTGACCTGTTCAATCTGTCCCTGAGAAAGCAGCTGCGTAAACTCTGAATAATCCATCACAGGGGTTTTGGGGGCGCGGGACTCTTGAAAACTGCCAAAAATGGCAAAAACAACCACCGCAATAACAACCCAGATGGCGATATTTTTAAAAAGATTTTGCATAAAATTCTTTCTCTAAGACAAAGGGATGCAGCCCATAAGCATCATGCCCTATAGACCTTAAGTATAAGTATCCGGACCTGAGATTTCAAGGTGCCTGTCACAGCCGCCCACGAAAGGCGTCGTAGCCAAAGGTTTTAACAACCTCATAGTGTCCATTTTCATGCAGGGTGGCAAAATCGGGTAGGGGGGTGCCATTAAACACGGTGCTTTTGACAAAAGTGTAATGCAAAGCATCCGTAAACAGGATTTTATCCCCTTTTTTCAAAGGATCCGCAAAGCTGTACGTGCCAAAAATATCCCCTGTCATGCAGGTGTTGCCGGCTAGGATATAGTCATAGGGATGCTCCCCCTCCAAACCAGCCCCGATGACGGGGGCGCGATAGCCGGCCTCGATCACATCCGGATGATGACAACTGGCAGAGGCATCCAATATGGCAATGGGCACACCATTATAATGAATATCCAAAACAGTGGCCACCAGATATCCGCCGTTGTAGACAATCCCGCCCCCTGGTTCCAAAAGAACCGAAACATCGTGTTTATCCTGAAAACGGTTGATGGCATCCATAAGAGCAGAAAGGTCATAGTCCGGATGATTTAAAAGATGCCCCCCCCCAAAATTGACGGTTTTGACGAATTTCAGATAGGGGGCAAAGGTTTCCGAAACATGCTGAATTAACCCCATGGACCCATCATGACGGGATTCGCACAGGGCATGGACATGAAAAATATCCACACCGTCCCAGTTGACATCCCCCAGCTGATCCGCCGGCGTGCCAAAACGGGAATGGGGGGCGCAGGGATTATACAAATCCCCCCCCACGGTGCTGAGGCTATACCCCGGATTCACCCGCAGGCCAATAGATTTGCCCGCCCCGATGTGGGGGCGAAAATGGTTTAATTGGGCGGGGGAATTAAAATAAATGTGATCGGCGTAGCGCAGGATGTCCGGCATATCCTGATCTCTAAAGGCCGGCGCATAAACGTGGACCTGTTTGCCGAAGGTTTCATGGCCCAAGCGGGCCTCGTAAAGGCCGCTGGCCGTTGTGCCATCCAGAACCTCTGCCAGCAGGGGAAACAAATCCACACGGGCAAAGGCCTTGGTGGCCAGCAAGACCTGACAGCCGGTTTTTTCTTTTACATGGGCGATGCGATCCAGATTGCGCCTGAGTGCCGATACATCGGCAACATAGGCAGGCGTATTGATGGATTCATACCAAGGTTGGTTGGGCATTAAGGCAACAGCCCCAAAGGTTGGGCCCCCTCAATGTCCCGCACGTGCCACGGCAAACCTTGGCGGGCAAGCTCTTTTAAGAAGGGCTCCGCTGGCAATTGTTCGACGTTAAAGACCCCCTTGCCCTGCCATTGCCCAGAAAACAGCATCATGGCCCCCACAACGGGGGGGACCCCTGTGGTGTAGGAAACGGCCTGCGCTTTGACCTCTTGGAAAGAGGCCGCATGGTCGCAAATGTTGTAAATGACAATGGTTTTGGGCTTGCCGTCCTTACGGCCCTGAATGACGCACCCGATGGAGGTTTTGCCCGTATAGTTTTCCGCCAACGACGAAGGGGCCGGCAACAGGTGTTTCAAAAACTGAATGGGCACAATGGGCATACCGTTATACATCACCGGATCAATACGGGTTAGCCCCACGTTCTGCAGGACCTCCATATGTTTGATATAGTTATCCGAAAACGTCATCCAGAAACGAATTTGTTTTAGGCCCGGGATGTTTTGAACCAAGGATTCTTCTTCTTCGTGATAGATCAAATAGGATTTTCGGGGCCCGACCTCAGGATAATCAATCATGCAGGCAATGCTGACGGGATCAACCTCGATCCACTGTCCGTCTTTCCAGTATTTGCCGCGCTGGGTGACCTCGCGCAGGTTGATTTCCGGATTGAAATTGGTGGCAAAGGCTTTGCCGTGGTTTCCATCATTGCAATCAATGATATCAATGTATTCAATGGTATCAAACAGATGATCGCGGGCGTAGGCACAAAACACGTTGGTGACACCCGGATCAAAGCCGCAGCCCAAAATGGCCATCAGCCCTTTTTCTTGAAAGCGTTCCTGATAGGCCCATTGCCAGTGATAGGCGAACTTGGCCTCTTCGCGGGGTTCATAGTTGGCGGTGTCCATATAATGCACGCCGGTGGCCAAACAGGCATCCATCAGGGTTAAATCCTGATAGGGCAAAGCCATGTTAATCAGCAAATCTGGCTTTTGTTTTTCAATCAGCGCAATAACCTGCGCCGTATCATCGCCGTCAACCTCAGAAACGGTGATGGGGGATGCACAGTCCTTCTGAACGGCCAGACAACTTTCTAGTCGGCGAGAGGCCAAATGAATGCTCTTAAAAAC
The DNA here is from genome assembly GCA_044235825.1 of Alphaproteobacteria bacterium. Taxonomy (GTDB): domain Bacteria; phylum Pseudomonadota; class Alphaproteobacteria; order JAJTHO01; family CANGYM01; genus CANGYM01. Next base: position 9,666 of record JBIIHL010000033.1, read on the forward strand.
ATCCGTATTCATGGCGCATTTTTTGGCCACAACGGATCCCGCCGCGCCTGCACCGATGATCAAAACACGACCCATGGCGTTCATTGTGTCCTCTATCCTTGGTGTTCATTAAGCAGGGAGCAATTTAAGGCATAAGCCACAAAAAACCAAAAGGTTATTTTGGGGCGATTAAAAAGGCCTTATCGTGTCGGAACAGGAACTTCACCGCTGTAATCGTAAAAACCTTTGCCTTTTTTGCGGCCCAGCCATCCGGCCTCAACATATTTGGCCAGCAGGGGGCAGGGGCGGTATTTCCCATCGCCCAAGCCTTCGTGCAGGACGTGCATAATGGCATAGCAGGTGTCCAGACCGATAAAATCCGCCAGCTCAAAAGGTCCCATGGGGTGATTGGCCCCCAGTTTCATGGCCAGATCAATGGATGTGATATCCCCGACGCCTTCGTGCAGGGCGTAAACGGCCTCGTTAATCATGGGCAGCAGGACACGATTGACGATAAAGGCGGGAAAATCCTTGGATAGCGCCACCTGTTTTCCCATGTTTTGGGCAATCAAGCGGACGGTTTCATAACAGTCATCGGATGTGGCAATCCCCCGAATGATTTCCACCAGCTTCATCACCGGCACGGGGTTCATGAAATGCATACCAATAAACCGCTCCGGCCGGTCGGTGACGGAGGCAAGGCGCGTGATGGACAACGACGATGTGTTGGTGGCCAGAATCGCATCAGGATTCAGGTTTGGCACCAGACGTTCAAAAATGCTTTTTTTCAGGTCTTCTCGCTCGGTTGCGGCCTCAATCACAAAATCGCATTCCACAAAGGCAGCATAATCCGTGGTTGTGGTGATGCGCGAGAGCGCTTCCTCCCGCAGGGATTCCGTAATCAGCCCCTTTTTAACCTGACGATCCATGTTTTTGCCGATGCCGTCTATGGCCTTTTGCAAAACATCATCGGAAATATCCAGCAGGGTCAGATCATAACCGCTCAGCGCCGCCACGTGGGCAATCCCGCTGCCCATTTGTCCCGCACCAATTACACCCATGGCCATTTTCATACAGAACTCCCTTTTTGTGTTTTTCAGATTCTTTTGTTTATACAAAAAGCATTACCAAAGTCTGTATCTTTTGAACATATCACAAATATCCTTTTGCGCCCGCCAAAGAGTATGGTATCCCTTGGATGATCATTTTTTGGCAACAAACAGGACTAACAAACAGGAATTAAGGATTTTTTATGAACGCTCGTATTGCTTTGACCAAGACGCTTTTTTTGTCGGGGGTTTTGGCCTCCTCTTTGGCCTTAACAGCCTGTGAAACCACACAATCAGGATCATCCCAAACGGGTCCTGTCACCTCTTCTGCTACGGATTTCAGCAGCGTTGCCGCCTATCCCAAACCCACGGTGACCCATGTTTATAACGCCCAGTTTGATGTGAACCCTCAGGCCAGCGCCAAACAACGTCGCCTGTATGTGGATTTGATCAACGTTTCCACGGGCAAAGATGGCTACGCCCCCCGTTATTATGTTGTTACGGCAGGGCAGGATGATGTGACCTTGGTGGCTGTGGCGGCCCAGAAAAAATATCTGGAAAACATCTATCAGGCCCGCGCCGGTTTAAACCGTTTTGGGGCCAGTGCCCGTTTGCTGCCCCTGCTTCAGGGACACAAAGAAGCCGGCGATTACAACACGCTGGATCTTTTGTACCACTTGGGCTTTCAGCGTCTGGTGCTCACCAACGGCAGCGATTTCACCTATCGCATCGATCTGCAAAAAAAATCCTAGTGTTGGGATGATGCTCTAACGCAATATAAAGACAGGGGGCTTTGGTGCTGAACGTCCGTGATTATGTAACAGAGGTTGCCAATTTTCCAAAACGGGGCGTGACCTTTTACGACATTTCTGGGATTTTGGCTGATCCTCAGGCTTGGGCCTATACCATCGACAGCTTGGCAGAGGCCATCGCCCCCCACCGTCCCCAATTCTTGGCCGGTATAGAATCTCGCGGGTTTTTGCTGGCCGCCCCCTTGGCGTACAAGCTGGGTTGTGGGTTTATTCTGATTCGCAAACGTGGCCGTTTGCCTGGGCGCACCATTTCCTATACCTATAGCCTAGAATATGGCGCCGACACGTTGGAAATTCAATCTGGTCGTGTCAATGCGGGTGACACCGTTGTGGCCGTGGATGATATTTTGGCCACGGGGGGCACCCTTTCCGCCAGCATCAAACTGCTGCGTCAATGCGGCGCCCATGTCCCCATGGCAGCGGGGATTATGGAACTTTCCGATTTGGGGGGACGCGAAAAGCTTGGCCTGCCCTTTCACGCCCTGATGGTGATTTAAACGCTGCTCCCCTCTCAGGGCTGTTCATGTCTATGCATCGTCATACCGGACAAGGGAGCGCAGCGACTGCTGATCCGGTATCCAGCGCCACTGTCAAAAGGCGCAGCCTTTTGACTTTGTAGTGTGAAAATTAAGGAACAAAACGCTTCGCGTTTTGGCATTTGCGCTGGATTCCGGCTCGGCGCTCGCTATCGCTCGCTGGGCCAAAATGACGTAGAATCGTTAAGTTTTGGCAGAAATGAACAGCGCTGCTTCCCCTCTGTTTTTTAATGCCATCGTTTTGGTTTTTTGCTATAGGTCTTTTAAGTCAGTGAATCGGACCGCTGCGCCTCTCTGGCATTGGTTATGGGGGGTGAGGAAAGTCCGGGCTCTATGAAAGGACGGCGCCAGAGAAATTCTGGGCACAGCAATGTGACGGCCAGTGCAACAGAAAGCAAACCGCCGATGGCCCCTTTGCGGGGGCACAGGTAAGGGTGAAACGGTGCGGTAAGAGCGCACCGCTGCGGGGGTAACTCATGCAGGCACGGTAAACCCCGCCGAGAGCAAGGGCAAATAGGAACAACCACGGGATAACCAGGCCCAAAGGCCCCCTTTCAGGTCCGTTGTTCGGGTAGCCCGCACGAGGAGGACAGTGATGCCCTTCCCAGAGGAATAGCGGTCTCGTGGCCATCGGCCATAGACAGAACCCGGCTTACAGATTCACTGATGTTTTGATGCCTGATGGGGACCGTCATGGATGCCCCATCACGCCGCTGGTTTATGGTGTTTTCACCTTTATTTCAGAAATGTTGACAGACCCCCAAAGAATCAGGATAACTACGTCTGTTTTTTAAAGGGCGTATAGCTCAGGGGTAGAGCGCTACGTTGACATCGTAGAGGTCCGTGGTTCGAGACCACGTACGCCCACCAGAAACATCCCCCCACAAAAATCCATTGCAGGCACCCCCCGCGTCTTGATATAGCTGAAGGGAAAGTTTAGGCAGAGTCACCCACCATGACGGATTCTTTTTGTTTTACGCCCGACAATGCAGAAACGGCCCGTGTGATTTTGTCCCGCTATCCTGCCAATCGCAAACAAAGTGCCCTGCTGCCGTTTTTGGATTTGGCCCAGCGCCAGAATGGGGGGTGGTTGTCCCCGCCGGTTCTGGGTTTTTTGGCTGAAACGCTGGAGGTTCCTGAAATTAAGGTTTATGAGGTCGCTTCCTTTTACACCATGTTCAACCTGAAACCTGTTGGGCGTTACCACCTGCAATTTTGCCGCACCACGCCGTGTTGGCTGAGGGGGGCCGAGACCCTCGAAAACGCCGTTTTCACCCATCTGAACGCCCGCATTGGGGAAACCACCCCCGATGGCCTCTTCACCCTGTCCCGTGTGGAATGTTTGGGGGCCTGTGTGAATGCCCCCGTCCTGCAAGTGAATGATGATTTTTATGAGGATCTGACGGAAACCACCGTCATCACCCTGCTTGATGACCTGGCGCAAGGCCGCCAACCCACGGTGGGCACCCAAGTCAAACGCCAAACCTCCGCCCCCCTCGTGGGACGCTGCACGTTGGTGTCTTAGGGGGGGGTTGGCCTCTGTTGCGCCGATTTCATGGCGTTTTTGGTTGTACTTTTATAGTCAAGACTTACGCAGAACCTTTGTCATTGCGAGCGCAGCGAAGCAATCCAGACATGCCGCCACGGGAAAGACTGGATTGCCACGCCTCCTCCGGAGGCTCGCAATGTGCATAAGTCCTAAATCAGGGTCATTCAATAAACCCTCTTTACACATAGGTAGGAAGGGTGTTGAGATGCTCTAAAAATAAGGAGCATCTATGAAAATAATTGAGGGTTTGAAGAAGCTGAAGGATCACCGCGGGTATCAGG
>JBIIHL010000073.1:0-4331 GCA_044235825.1 Alphaproteobacteria bacterium
GGCATATCCCCACCCCAAACGCAATGCCGCCAGACCATAGGCCTTAGAAAACGTCCTAAGCATCACCACATTATCAAAGGCATCCACCAAACGCACGCCGTCATCATAATCCAATGCCTCAACATATTCCGCGTAAGCACTGTCCAAAACCAGCAAAATATCCGAACGCAAGGCTACACGAAACGCCAACAAATCCGCATATGGCGTATAGGTCCCCGTGGGATTGTTCGGGTTGGCCAAAAAAACAATTTTGGTTTTTGGGGTGACGGCGTTCAAAAGGGCATCAAAATCAGGATGAAAATCCGCAGTCTCCTCCACAGAAATCGGCACCCCGCCGGAGGCTTGGGTGGCAATGGGATACACCAGAAACCCGTGTTTTGTATAAAGGACTTCATCCCCCGGGGCCAAATACGCCTGCGCAATCATATGAATCAGGTTATCGGACCCATTCCCGCAGACGATACGATCTGGGGAAAGGCCGTGGACCTCCCCAATGGCCTGCCGCAGGGGGCCGTGACTGCTGCTGGGATAAACCTCAAAATGTGAAGACATATCACGAAACGCATGCTTCACAGCCTCAGAACACCCATAGGGGTTTTCATTGGACATCATCCGCACCAACGTTAGGGCATCATCCCCCGCAAGGGTGGCATCCCCCCCCACATAGGGACTTAAAGCAACAATTCCTGGGTTTGGTTGAACGGACATCAGGGGATTTCTGTTATGTCTAAAGGGAAAATCTCAATTAAGGATAGGCGGCCAAGGGGGGGTTGGGCAAGGGGTTTTTTAATCTGGGTTTTTTTAATGTTCCCGCGTAAACGCCAGAAAAATATCCTCCAAATCCCCCTGCTTGGTTTCAATATCGGCAATGTCCAGTTTGGCCCCCGCAATGGCCGCCAAGATTTTTTGAATGGCTTCGGGGTTGGGCTGATAATCCAAGGCCAAGGTGGTGGGGCTGAGTTTCTTGGGCTGAAAAATGGTCAGGAAGCTGGGCACGGCCTCCAGCGGATGGGCAAAGGTCAGAATCAGGCGTTTGCTGTCAATTTTAGAGAGCAAAATATCCGTTTTTTCAAAGGCCCGAAGCGCCCCCTTATGTATAATGGCGATGGTGTCACACATTTGCTGGGCTTCTTCCAAATAGTGTGTGGTGAGAAGGACGGTCACCCCCTCCTCTTGATTCAAACGCCGCACGTATTGCCAGAGCAGCTGGCGAAGTTCAATATCCACGCCCGCTGTGGGCTCGTCCAACACCAAAATGCGGGGATGATGCACCATGGCTTTGGCCACCATCAATCGGCGCTTCATGCCGCCGGATAACGATCGCGCGGTGATGTTGGCTTTATCGGCCAAGCCCAACGCCTCCAGAATCCCCATGGCGCGGGCGCGACGATGGCGGACACCGAAAAAACCGGCCTGAAATTCCAAAATTTCTAGGGGGGTGAAAAAAGGATCCATATTGATTTCTTGGGGGACAATGCCGATGTGGCGGCGAATCTCAACAGGATGATAATCCAAATCCATCCCGCCGATGACAACACGGCCAGAGGTTTTGGTCACAAGGCCGGCCATAATGTTAATCAGCGTGGATTTCCCCGCGCCGTTGGGCCCCAATAGCCCCAAAATCGATCCCTGAGGGATTGTCAAAGACACATCCTGCAGCGCTACCTTAGGCGCCGCCCCTTTATCCGAGATATAGGTTTTTCCCAAATGCTCAATCACCACAGCGGGATCAAGACGGTCTTGGGGCAAAGCGTTTGCTGTCATCATGAACAACCATTCTTGGTTAATTTTTTACATTATCTTTGTTTCTTAAAGTTATTTATAAGCAAAAGTTAAGCCCAAAATTTTAAACACCAATTTTGCCGCCAGAAAATCACAGGCATGGTACCCAGGGATAGGGGCCAGTTCATTCACATCCGCCCCCACAATCTCTGTGGCCTGACAGGCCGCATGGATAATGTCCAGCGCCTCATCCCAAAACATCCCCCCTGGTTCCGGCGTTCCGGTGGCGGGCATCAAAGAGGCATCAAACCCATCCACATCAAACGTGATATACGTCGGACGCCCGCGCAAGGGGGCGATGATATCGTTTAGGTCCCAGGTTTTTTTATCTTTGGCCCAGTGCATATGGATGCGATGACGGTTGGCCTCTAGGAACGGAATCTCCTCAGCGGAGATATTGCGAATACCACAAGACACCAACGTCACATGGGGCGCATCCAAACACCGGCGCAGGGCGGCGGCGTGGCTGTAATGCTGACCATCATATCCATCCCGCAAATCCGCGTGGGCATCAAAATGAAGTATGGCCAAATCGGGATACCGCTGCAGAAAGGGCCGAATGGATCCGGCGGTGATGGCATGTTCACCCCCCAACACCAAAGGAAATTTTCCATCATCCAAAACACGGGACACAATCCCCGAGAGTTGATCCAACGCCAAAGGTAAAGAGGGATTGATGACAGGTTCAGACAAAACCACCGCCTGAAAATCATGATGGGGCTCTTTCCATAACACTTCATCAAACAGCTCAACTTGGGGGCCTGCCGCCAAAATGGCCGCTGGCCCCTTGGACGTCCCCTTGCCATAACTGACCGAGGCCTCAAGGCCAAAGGGAATGATCACCGAGCGGGCCTCTTGATACGACGGATATTCCGAAGGCTCCAGATCCAAAAACCCTTCGGGGTGTACGTCAAAAGGAAGATTACTCATGATGATGGCCCTCGTGTTGCTTGCTGCCTTTTTCTGGCACGGCTAAAGATTCTGGGGATACATTCACCCCGAGGGGGGCAAAAAAATCTTTATCCCCTATGCGGGTTTGCACAAAAAGTTTTAGGAAACCGGCTTTTTTAGGCTCCAGATGAAAGGACAGCGTGGGGCCGCCCCGCTCTTGGGGTGTTTTGGGCTCAAGGCCCATAGGATGAATGTGGGCAATGGTGCGCAGATCCTCAGAAAATCCCACAACATGGGCAAACGCCCCCATGACAGGCTGCAGGGCGGTAACGGGTTTTCCCGCCTGATCCGTCACATTCACCGTTGCCATCGCGCCCTGCCCCACCACCAAAGGATCCTTAATGTTCAGGCGAAAGGTATACCCCCCCACGGTGCTTTCTTGGGATACCATCTTCACAGGGGGCGCTGTTTTTTCAGGATCCCCCAAATCCACCACCAAAAACGTTTGCTCTCCCGTCACCTTGGGCGTGATATCCACCCAAAGACGATAGGCTTTTTTTTGGGGAACAAAAGAAAACTGATACTCCCCTGCAACAGGTGTCGGTGTGGGGTGGACATGGTGATAATCCGTTAACGTAGAGTCCACGACCAGAAGGTGAATTTTACGCGCATGAACTTCTTCCAGTTGATTAAGATCAACGCCCTTTCCATTGTTTGTTATGCGTAAAACAAATGCTTGTTTATGATCAGCTTGATGAATAGACGAAGGCATCACTTGGGCCGTCAAAGCCACAGGCGTTAACGATTGCGCCCCAACGGGCGGGGCCCAAGAAAGAGCCAAAAACAAAATAAAAAGACCCCATCGCCCCATAAACAAGTCCCCTGTTTTACATGCCAAGACGTTTTAAAAGATGCTCAAGATCCTTTACCGTCGTATAGCGGATGGTTAAACGGCCCCCCGATCCTTTGGGGCGCAAGGTCACGGGCAATCCCAGAGCCGTCACCAGATCCTTTTCCAATTTCTGGATCACCTGACCATCCACGGCAACGTCTTTGGGCTTAACCTCGCTGAGAGCCCCCTCACCCATCGGTATATTGCTGTTTAAGGCCTGCAGCAAAGGCGGCGTTTTGCCCTGCTTGTGTAGGCGCACCATCTCCTCAACTTGGCGGGCGCTCAGCTGCTCCCGCACGATCAAATCGGCGAACATCTCTGCCTCGGGCAATCCGATTAAACTTCTGGCTTGTCCTGCGGTCAATTCCCCCTCGTCAATTAAGGCTTGCACGCGGGGGGGGAGATTGAGCAGCCGCAGGGTGTTGGTCACAGCAACGCTGCTGATGCCCACTTTTTGCGCCACATCGCCGTGGGTATAACCCGCCTGATCCAAAAGACGTTTATAAGCATGGGCCGTTTCGATGGCGGACAGATCATCCCGCTGCAGGTTTTCAATGATGGCGCATTCCAAGGCATCCTGATCGGACAATTCCCGAATGATACAGGGAATTTCCGTCAGCTCGGCCCTGCCGGCGGCACGCCAGCGACGCTCTCCGATCACAATTTCATAATGTCCCCCTGCGGGGCGCACCACGATGGGCTGCAAAACACCTTTTTCCTTAATGGATTCCGTCAGTTCTGATAATTTTGTCTCAGAAAAAAACGT
>JBIIHL010000074.1:0-4327 GCA_044235825.1 Alphaproteobacteria bacterium
CCTGTCACGGGGGCGCGTGCCCTTCATGGGGCGCAGGGTCAGATCGTTTTGGGGGCTCAGGTGAAAAAACAGCTCGGGCGATAACGACAGCAAAACCGCATCCCCCATATCCAAAAACCCGCCGTAGGGGGCAGGGTGCCGCTGGTTTAAATGCTGATAAAGGGCGACCAAATCCTTTTGGGGATAGGGGCCCATAAACATTTGGGCGATGTTCACCTGATACACGGTGCCGGCGGCGATGCTGGCGCGGGCTTCTTCCACCATGGCGATGTAGGCCTCTGGCGATAAACAGGGCGTTAAAACCGGCAGAGCAGGGCAGGGGTCCTGTTTCACCAAGGCCGCCTGCTGGTAGGCGTCTTCCACAGCCCTCAGGCGGTTTTGGGCGGTTTTTTCCCATGCCCTTGGCGTTGTTTCCGGACACCCGTTGGCCATGGCTATGGCCTGTTTGTTTTCGTGATCCAGCGCCACCACCGCCGGATAATACCCCATCCACGCCATGGGATAGGGGGCATAGGGGGGGTGAGGCTTGATGGATTGCCGCTCTAGCCCATGCAGCATCTCGTACCCCCAAAAGCCCATCCAGCCAGTTTGAAAGGGGGGCAGGTCATCCTGATGGATCAGGGCAGGGCAGGGGGATCCCATATCCCAAAGGTCATCGGGGGCCGGCAGGGCATTGTGCCGAATCACCCTGTCAGGGGCAAACCCCAGATAGGTATAGCGCCCTGTATCCTGCAGCACGCAAATGCCGCCGGCCAATGGCATCACAGGGCCAACATAGGGCAGGGGGGATGTTAAAACGGAAAACACAGGGGCAAAACCAGCGGGATGGGACACGGGCGCCCATCATACCCGATTATTGGGGAAAACGAATGACTTTCAAACCGCGTTGTTGGCGTTGACTCAGAACGTCATAACGACGGGCCCGCTCTGCAGAGGCCACACGTTCGTAAATCCCCTGCACCGCAGGGGATGAAGAAACACGCGTAACAGATGTTGACGACGTAGGCTCGCCCCGTTGTTTGCGCCAAGCCGTCAGGATGCGCTTTTTATAAATCATCTGCCGCTCTGGTGTTGCGGAATGATAATGCGCAATGGCCCGTGCCCATGTTTTGTGACGGGCCTTCAGCTCTTGCAAAAACTGCGCGGAATAGCGGACGTTGGCCTTTGGATCAAACCCTTCCTCCAGCGAAGAAAACGCCTTGGGGTGATGTTTCAGATTGATCTGCATGCACCCGATGTCGATGCTTTTTTTGCCTTGCTTTCGGAATTTTTCAACGGCGGCAATGGCTTGCTGCTTGCTGTCATAATAATGACCAGCCCCCTCAACGTTCAGGGTCCATGGCCACCCTTCTGTTTTTCCATTCAAATAACGGCCGGATTCTGTGGCGGAAATGGCATCCAGCAGCTGATAGGGCATCCCATACTGAACCTCAACCTGACGAATGGCGTCAGAACACACACCGGCCCACGCCTTTCCCCCAGCCATCAGGCCCAACAGCAAAAGACAAGCCACGATCCGAAAAGACTTCATGACAAAAGAACGTGTTTTCTGAGGGTTAAGTTTAGACCGCAAACAATGAATAAACCGTAAAAAATAAACAACAAAAACCATTATATCATCATTTGCTTTTCATGTCGATTCTGTTTATGACAGAAGCCATACTCTTTTTTGGATGGGTGGCAGAGTGGTCGAATGCGCCGGTCTCGAAAACCGGTATAGCGGCAACGTTATCGTGGGTTCAAATCCCACCCCATCCGCCAATAGGGGGGGTATTGGCCGTGTTATCCCTGTGGCACAAGTCCGATAAAGCATAAGCGGATACATTCCGCAAATCAGACTATGGAAAGGTGGAGGGCTATGGCCTTGTCCAATTTCCGAAAAAAGAAGGGTGACGCCGTGTCAGGGTAATCCCAAGCCTGCAAAACGACGCAGTCACGGCGTATGATCTTTATTGCACAACAGGGGTTAAAAATCAAGAAAAAAGCTAGAAAAGTCACCCTCCCTCGCAGGGCTTTAACACCAAACCCTTGGCCATGACGTATCCACCGCCATCAGGGGCGTATTGGCCGTGTTATGCCTGTGGCACAAAACGCACGTCGGGGCGCATGTTCAGGACCTTAGCATAGCGTGTCAGGGTTTTCATGCTGGGCAGGGTTTTGCCGGATTCTATGCGGGCAATGGCGGATTGGGTGGTTCCCATGCGCTCGGCCACTTGCTCCTGAGTCAATCCGGCATTCATGCGGGCCTGAATCATGGTTTTCACCAAAGAGAATTCAGCCTCTTGGTCATCGTAGGCCGCTTTGACCGCAGGGTTATTGTTAAAAACTTCAGCGCGGAAGGTGTCGAGGGTTTTCATAAAATTTCCTCCATTCTTTTCAGGGCTTTTTCAAGGGCTCTGGTGGGTGTTTTTTGACTCTTTTTAATGAAAACATGGACCACAATGCATCGCTTTTCAGGTGCTATGGCATACAAGGCCCTTGCAATACCGCTTTGTCCCCGCATGCGCATTTCCCAAAGCGTGGGTTTGGTGTGCAAAGCCTTAATATAAGGTTGTCCCACATGAGGATGTCCAAAGGTTTGCACCAAATCAGAAATATGCAAAAATTTGGCAATCAAGTCAGGCGGGAGGTCGTTCAGTTCCTCCTCAACCTTGGCGTTTAAAAAATGCACTGTCCAAGTCTTCATGGCTCAACTATAGTATTTTTGCTATATTTAGTCAAGGGGTTTGAGGTTTGTCTGAAAAAAGCTAGAAAAGTCACCCTCTCTCGCAGGGCTTTAACACCAAACCCTTGGCCATGACGTATCCACCGCCATTAGGGGGGGGCTTCCCGAAGTTTGTTGATATTCAATCCAAAATCAGCCTTGTCCCTCTCATGCTTTAATCAAGAAAATCCCCTGACCGTACCCCCAAGGCGGTGGCGATTTTTATCAACACCGTCACCGACAGGTTTTTATGGCCATTTTCAATTTCGGAAAGGTAGCTGCGGTCCATGTCGCATAAACCTGCGAGGTCTTCTTGGCTAAGCCCTTTTTCTTTACGCTTTTGGGCAATGCGTTGGCCGATGATGGTGAGCGTTATCATTTGCCCATTGTTGGCTATTGCCAACCGAAAGTCCGTAGGCTATAACCAACAAAACCCATAATTCTGGAGCACTAACAATGACAATCAAAACCTTAAATATGATTAAGTTATTGACAATACTGCCATTAACAGCTTGTGCCTCTATTGTGGATGGTACATCTCAACAAATTGCTTTGGATACAAATCCATCGGGTGCCACTTGCACATTTGAAAGAAACGGTGTGTTTCTATCCAAGATAGATAATACGCCAAGTTCTATATACGTTAAAAAAAGCAAATACGACATTATGGTGTCTTGTAAAAAAGAAGGCTATGAAGTGACCAAAGATACTTTGCCTTCTGGCGTTGAGGGGGCTACTTTTGTCAATATACTGGCTGGTGGGGTTATTGGATGGGGTGTTGATGCAGCCAGTGGCGCAATGAATAAATACCCCACAGAAAAATTTATCACGCTAACGCCACTTCCAAACAATAAACCCGTGGCTACTAACGATGCGCCTCTCATAAATTAACAGCTTTCGTGTTGAAGGGGGATTGAAATACAGTGTCAATTCAAACCCCTTAACACCTACTCCCCCCTCAGCACCGAGGTAAACGCCAACTGCGGAATCTCAACGCGGCCGAATGGTTCATAGAAAAATCAGATTGTGACCCTGAGGGGTTATAAAGAATTTGACTTTTTGGGTCAATGTGTTAGTATGGGTTTTAGAATCCTTTTTGTTTAGAGGTGAGAACGCCCGCCTCACGCACCGTAACGCGGTAAATAACGTAGGAGACTACGCCAAGAGATGCAGGAATGTGGGACCCTGCCTGAACAAATTGGAGGAGTTTCACTCCCCCCTTAACACCTCAATAAACGCCGACTGAGGAATCTCCACCCGTCCAAATTCGCGCATGCGTTTTTTGCCTTCTTTTTGTTTTTCCAGCAGTTTGCGTTTTCGGGTGACGTCGCCGCCATAGCAGCGGGCCAGAACGTCCTTGCGAAAGGCCTTGATGGTTTCCCGCGCGATGACTTTCACCCCGATGGCGGCCTGAATGGGGACTTGGAACTGTTGGGCGGGGATGAGGTCTTTGAGCTTCACGCACATGGACCGGCCCCGTTTTTCAGCATTGGTGCGGTGCACCATGGTGGAGAGGGCATCCACCAGCTCGCCGTTGACCAGAATGGACAGCTTCACCAAATCCCCCTCCATAAACCCGTCCATGACATAGTCAAAACTGGCATACCCGCGGGACACGGATTT
>JBIIHL010000034.1:0-13697 GCA_044235825.1 Alphaproteobacteria bacterium
CTACGGCGGGTTTTTGGATATGGGGGATGCGGTTTTGCTGTCGTTATCGCCCGAGCTGTTTTTTCACCTGAGCCCCCAAAACGATCTGACCCTGCGCCCCATGAAGGGCACGCGCCCCCGTGACAGGCAAAACCCGATCAACGATGAGCACTTAAAAACCCACCTGCAAACCAGCGAAAAAGACCGCGCCGAAAACCTGATGATCGTGGATTTGATGCGGCATGATATGGCCAAGCTGTGTTCCGCGGGCAGTGTAACGGTGCCCCAGTTGTGGTCGGTGGAATCGTATTCCTATGTCCATCAGATGACCAGCACGCTGCGGGGCAAGGTTTACGAAAACACATCCCCCCAAACCATCCTGAAAACCCTGTTTCCCAGCGGGTCCGTCACCGGCGCCCCAAAAATCAAGGCCATTGACGAAATCACGCGTATCGAACCCATGGCGCGGGGGCCGTTCTGCGGGTCCATGGGATACATCAGCGCCACAGGGACCATGCAATTTAATGTGTTGATTCGCACATTGGTTTGGGCAAAGGACACCTTGCACCTTCACACCGGCTGCGGGATTGTGGATGATTCGGACCCGATGATGGAATATCAGGAAAGTTTGGCAAAGACAGGGTTTTTGGGGTAGGGGGTTTGCCTAAAGGGCAGCCTTCAGCCCACGACGACGTTGGGCGGATGAGGGGATGTTCATGGCTTCGCGGTATTTGGCCACGGTGCGGCGGGCGGCTTCGATGCCTTCCTGTTTCAGGGCCTCCACCAGCGCATCGTCGGAAAGGACGGTGCGTTCCGTTTCACGGCCGATGTGATGGGCGATGCGCTCTTTGATGTATTTCGCGCTATAGGTCGTGCCGATGGCATTCGCAATGCCTTGGCCAAAAAAGTATTTCATTTCAAAGGTTCCGCGCGGCGTGACCATAAATTTTTGGGTGGTGACGCGGCTGATGGTGCTTTCGTGCAGGCCCGTTTTTTCCGCCACATCCCGCAAAACCATGGGTTTTAGATACACAATCCCGTGGTTTAAAAAGGCCTGTTGCTGCTGCACGATTTCTGATGCGACCTTAAAAATCGATTCGGCCCGCTGTTGCAGGGCCCGCAGCAACCAGTCGGCGTTGCTGCGGCTTTGGGTGAGGTAGGCTTTGTCTTCTTTCCGCTGCAAACGATGTTTCAAATCATCATACACCGCCTGTTGAAAGGTAATTTTGGGAAAGGCCACCGGATTCAATTGAACCTGCCACAGGCCCGCCGCGTCCTTTTTTGCCAGAACATCGGGGATCATGGTTTCGGCGCGTTCGCTGAGAAAACGGGTGCCCGGGCGGGGATTCAGACTTTTAATTTCTGTGACCATGGCCTTCAGCTCGTCCCGCGTCACTTGGCACCATGACATGAGTTTGTCATAGTGCTGCCCCCCCAGATCATCCAGATGATCTATCAACATTTCCATTTGGGGGTCCAGACGGTTGCGATCGCGCAGCTGCAGGCTGAGGCATTCTGCCAGCGTTCTGGCAAACAATCCTGCGGGCTCTAGGGTTTGCAAAATCTCTAGGACATGCAAAACATCCTCTGGCGCGGCCCCCAGTTGCTGAGCAATGTCCGCCGTATCGTCCACCAGATACCCCGAGGCATCCAGCCCATCCAACAACCGCAGGGCAATCAGAATATCCCCCGGGTGGGAAAACAACAGGCCGATATGACGCGTGATGTAGGAGCGCAGGCCCTCGTCTTCGCCCCGATCCAGCAGCACGTCGTGATCGGTGTCTGCGTGGGGTAAGTCGATGCAGGATAAATCCGAACTGGGATCCCAAAAATCCTGATCACTGATGTCCAGATCGTTGGGGTCCTCGGCTGAGGGCGCCTTGGCCCCCTCAGAGAGGCCATCATCCAGCTCTAAAAGGGGGTTTTCCAAAAGGTAGGGGCCAATTTCCGCGGAAATCTCCACGGACGATAACTGTAACAATTTTATGGCCTGTTGCAGCTTGGGCGTCATCACCAAGGATTGCTGCAAGCCCGTTTGTACGCTACTGCGAAGGTTTGTCATCGTGTTATGCTTTTTTTAAAACCGTCTTATAAAAATTTATGACAAAGAAAGATTGCCCAAATGTAAACGCGGTTGCAAAAGTTGGGCCAACGCCACAAATGTGGGAACGGGAATCTGCTCTGGCCTGTGGCTGGGGGTTAAATTCAGGGGCTCTAGGTCCTCTGAGGTCAGGGGCAGGGCCTTCATCAGGGTGCTTTGGATCATTTTCCGCCGCGCCTGAAACGCCGCCGCCGTGACGTGCTGCAGCGTTTTTACGCACACAGTGGTGGGTTTGGGGATCAGGCGAATGACCTGTGATGTGACTTTGGGCGGGGGCACAAAGGCCTGTCCCGATACAATGGGGCCGAGGGCCACATGGCACAGGGCCTGCGCCAAGATGCTGAGGCGTCCGTAAACCTTACTGCCATGCCCCGCCGCCATACGTTCGCTGACTTCCTTTTGCAGCAAAACGGTGATGCTGGCGATGTCGTCCTTGGCATTCAGAAAACGGGTGAGGAGGGGCGTGCTGATGTTATAGGGCAGATTGGCGATGATGTGGCGCGGCCCCTGCCCCAACTGGGAAAAATCCACGCTCAGGGCATCTTGCATCACAATGTGCAGGGGGGCCACGGCCTGAATATCATGCAAAACACCCAAAAACTGGGGGTCTTTTTCAATGACGATGACGTTTTGATAGCCCTCTAACAACAGGGCGCGGGTCAGGCCCCCTGGGCCCGGGCCGATTTCCACCACAGTATCCTGTTTTGCTGCACCTGAAAAGCGCACAATTTTTTTTAACACATTAAAATCAAACAAAAAATTTTGCCCATGCCGTTTTTTCGCCACCAGATCATGCTGGGCCACTATGTCCCGCAGGGGGGGCAGGGTTTCGATGCTCATACCCGCTGCGCCCACGCTTGAAAGGCCGCATTGGCATCCGCAGGGATGGTGATGATGGCGGGCACGTCATAGGGATGATTTTGGGCGAGGTTGTCCGAGGCCTCTTGGGGGGTGAGGGTTTTCACCACCATCACCACCTCGGTTTCCTGAACAATCTGACCGTCCCACACAAACAGGGATGTGACGGCGGGGATGATGTTCACGCACACGGCCAAGCGGTTTTCCAGCAGGGTGCGGGCCAAAGCCTCCGCCACGTCGGCATCAGGGCAGGGACAATAGATCAGGTGCATCAGCGCAGCACCACGCGGCGCACTTTGCTGGCAACCCCTGAGGTCGCCAGATCGCCCACAACATCCATGGCAAAATACACCATCCCCTTAAAGGTATTAAACAGGCTGTCGGCGATTTCTAAACTCAGGCCCGTTTTAAACACCGATTCCGCCATGGACCGCGCCTGTTTCAGGGCGTTGATGCCGGCAAAACTGGTAATCAAAATCATCCACAGGGGCCATGCGTACATAAAGTTTTTGGGGGTCACCAACGTTGATTGGATCAAATTGGGATCTTTGGTAAATTGATACCAGACATATGAATCCATGGCGGCGATGACCGAAAGGCCAATCCCCAGAAAGATAATGGTGGCCCCCCCCTGCAGGACGGCAAAAAAGGCGGTTTTGATGACCTCTCGCCCCGCGGGAATGATGCCGATGATCATAATCAAACTCCAGAATGCCGACAGGATAAAAGGCAGCATGGCGGCCTCGAGCATATAAAGGCCGATCATCAGATATTTATACAGGGCAATCATAAACAGGCCAAACCCAAAAATCATGGCGATGATGACGTTAAACAAAGCTTCGGCAGGGTTTGCCCCAGAAAATTTATTTTTCACCAGATCCACGAGCGCCACCAGAGCCTTCCAACCCCAGCTAAAAACGCCCCCTATAAACCCTTCCACCCTGTCCATGGTGCAAAACAGTGCCGCAGAGGCACCTTCTTCCTTACAAAAGTCAAACTTGTATTTGTCTTCTGCTTTTTTGTTGGCCTCGAAACACCGGTCGCGGTCGTTGGGGTTGGCGAAGCCGAGGATGCTCATGCTGATGCACAGGTTGTTCATGCTGACGCTCTGGGCGTAGGTGGTTTGCTCGACAATGCCGCGAATGATGCGCTCTAGCGGGTCACTGCCCCCCGAGTTTCCTAAGCAGCTGGGGTCTGTTGTGGCTTTGCCCTCTGTTGCATCCCTAGCCAAGGTGGATGACACCTGCAGCAAGCTGAAATTGGCGTTAATCAAACTTTTGAAAATCGGATACACCACATTGTTGGGAATAAAGTTGGGATTCATGACAATCAAAAACACCACAATGGCCACCCCCCACAGATTGAAAATCTGGTTATAGGTATCGGCAATCTGGCCATAGGGGGTAAAGGGAAACAGCATCCGCAGCACATAAAACAGCGAAAACAGCACCAACAAAATCAACCCCAACCCCACGGCCGCATCGGCAATTTTGGCATTAAAGGCCTTTTGCAGGGCCGCAAAGGCCCGCAGGAAATTTTGGGTCAAACTGGCCGCCGGATTGTTGCCGGTGACATCGCCCTGAATGCTTTCAAAGGTCTGGCAGGTTTCCGCCAGACGTTTTTGACCGACTGCGAATGAACCAAAGCCCTCTTTTTTTATCGCATCGTTGATAGTGGGTGGCTTGGTGGGCTTTGTGGGGGGGGGACCACCTACGCCCTCTATAACCGTGTTGGCGGGCTTGAAAATGTCGGATACACCCTGCGCATGGGCCCCCTGCCCCCACAACAGGCCCAGCAGCATCACGATGATCAGGGGGATGCGGGTCATGATACGGGGGTCCTCTGCCTGCTGCCCTCAGGCTGTCTCTCAAAGGTATTTATAGTGTTCGCCCTCCCACTCCCTTGATTGGTGGCTTGGGTCTGTTGGCCCGTATTGTTGGCATTCTGTGGATCGGACTTGGCCTCAGAACCCTCTTTGGGTTTTTCTTTGTCGTCTTTTTTGTCTTTTTTGGGCTTTTCACCGGATTTCATCCAAGCGTTTTGGGCCACATCACTGGCTAGGCCCACGGTTTTACCACCGGCGGCTTTGTAATGCTCCACATTGCCCATAGTGTTGCTGACCAGTTTTTGCAATCCATCGGCCAGACCACCCCCGCCCACCCAGTCCATCTTGGCGGCCAAGCGCAGCGAGCTGTTGATGAAGAGGGTGAAAAACGCCAAGCTGATCCAGATGCTTTTGGTGATCATGGGGAAAACGGCTTCTCCCTCTTTTTGCTCACGAAATTCGGCCTGTAAATCATAGGGGGCTTTGGCGATGCCCTGAACGTACCCTTCGGAATCATTGCAAAGGGTCACGGGGCCCGATGGCGTTTGGGCCACCTCCATATTGCACACAACGTTCGATGATAATCCCAGCATGCTATAGGTCACGGCAAAAATCATGATGGGGCTGATCCACCCCTTAACACTGGTGGCGAAAACCCCCCGCGTGGGGCGAAAGGCAAAGGCCGCCACAGCGGGGGCCAGTTTAAAAAACTCAAAGGCAATTTTCCAAAAGGCCTGCGCCGTGGTGGCAATAATCCCCAAAATGGCCGTGGCCGACATCACCGCCAAGGGAACGGCGCTAATGAGGACCATAATTTGCATGGCTTGTGTTCTTTTAGCGTCAGCATCGCCCAAAAGTAATCCACCAATACTATTACTACCAGTTAGCGGATTATTATTTTTTATCACCTCAGGTAGGAAGCCAGTCACTTTCCCCACTATGCCTGTATCATTAAAATCCCCCTCCAACCGCTTCAAACTGGCCATGGATATGCGCAGGGTTTGTTTTAGGGGTTGCATGGCCTGATCCACGGTACAGGTCATGCGGGTGGCCAGCAGTTTGGCATCTTCGCCGGCATCCCCCGACAGGGATTGGCCCTTAGCCGTCTTGCATTCGGACGATATGGTGGCGGTGCTTTGGAACGTACCCGTGCTGAGATCCCCCAGATCCGTCATTAAACTCATGATGGGAAAAAACACCAGAGAGGTGAGCAAGTTAAGATTGCTCAGCATCAACGCCACAATCCCTACCGTTCCGGTTAAGGTCAACAGGCCGTTCATGGTCTGGCCCGCATTCCCCGGGGGACCAAAGGGCATCAGCAGCTTAGCAATGGCCCACAACGCCATGATGCTGTAGATCACCATCACCACGCTCAGCAGCCCAGGGCCCAAATGATCGTCAAACAGCACCACCGCCGTTTCAATCACCTTGGCCAAGGCCTGAATCACGCCCGTGCCCACATCCGTGATTTTATCCAGCGCCAACAGGGCTGTACCGATGGCACCGATGCCGCCGCCGTTGGGGCGGCAAACACGACCAGAGGTCGTATATTTTTGAAATGGTCCGCCGCAGGTGCAGCCTACGTACCCTAAAATTTCCGCAGTCTTTGCTTGGCCATTCGCGCCACTCCCATAATATATTGGCACACCAGCCGCTATGATATTTTCAAACGTGTCTGGTTTTCCGTAAATTTTATTCAGTCTGATACCATCCCCTATGGTGCCTTCGCCGGCATTATAGGCGGATGATATAATGTCACAGCGATCTGTTTTTAAAGTGTTTTTCAGGTAACAAAGATATTCCCCTGCTCTAAGCAAATTCTGAACTTCGTTCCCTGCCCCAAAAATATTCAAAGGCGTTTTAGATCCCCGAGGATACGTTGGGTTTGCATGATACTGGGGACCCAATTGCCCACATCCCACAAAACCATAAGCATTTTGAAAACCATTATTTGGCGCATCACCACTTTCACTGGCCTGTATGCTAATGATTCTGCCAGAAGGTAACCGACATGGGGGTTTATAATCCGAAGGAATCCCATTGGTGCCCGCGCCTGCCCCCGTAGTATACAAAGCATCCACAATTTGCGCCGCCTGAGGGCACGACATGGCCCAAGCCCCCTGCCCGCCCAGCATCATCATCACCCAAGCGCACAACGCCAGAGCCCACACACGCCGCAAAAAGCCGAATCGTGTTTTCATGCAGAATCCTTACAGGCCGATTATAATAAAATTTGCGACAAAAGTCACAACTTTTTTCAGGCCCATGGTCCAGTCATGGGGGCGGATCTTGACATCCCTGCAAATTGTCGTTACAATAAAATGCATGAAGATCACCTATCATACCCCAAAGCACGAAAAAAACCAAAACGTTATGAATCCAAAATCCGATCCCTTTGAATGGACGGAGGAGACCTTTCAAAAGGCCCGTCCTGCCCCTGATGTTCTGCCCCCCGCTTTTTTTGACGGTATCCGTGACGCCAGAGCGCACACCAAAACCAGAGGACCACAAAAATCCCCCACAAAAAAACAAGTGACTTTGCGCTTGGACGAGGACCTGCTGACTATGCTCAGACAAACCGGCCACGGCTGGCAAACACGTTTAAACAAACAGCTGCGAACGTTGTTTCTGGATACATAGGGTGTGTTCTTTGGGGCTATGCCCGCCCTACGCCCTGCTCTCCCCGACTTTTCCATAAAGAATACAGAATACCCGAAGCCAGTAAAAGAATCGTAACGCCCAGGCTGATGACGGCCGGCACTTTTTCAATACCCAACATATCGGCGGCCAGAACTTTGCCCCCGATGAAAACCAACACCACCGCCAAACTGTATTTCAGATAATGGAACCGGTGAATGATGGCGGCCAAGGCAAAATACAGCGCCCGCAGCCCCAAAATGGCAAAAATGTTGCTGGTGTACACGATATAGGGGTCTTTGGTGATGGCGAAAATGGCGGGAATGCTGTCCACGGCAAAAATCACATCGGCAAATTCCACCAAAATCAGGGCCAGAAACAACGGGGTGACAAACCGCTTTTTTTTGTTTGGATTGTCGGGATCGGGCAATTTGACAAAAAAACTGTGGCCATGCAGCGTGTTGGTCACAGGCAGATGGTTTCTGAGCCATTTTAGCAAGATATTATCCGACAAATCCGGCTGTTTTTCCTTAGCAAACAGCATCTTGATCCCCGTTCCCACCAAAAAGACGGCAAAAATCAGCAAAATCCATTCAAACCGCGCCACCAAGGCGGCCCCGACGCCAATCATGATGCCCCGCAGGATCACAACCCCCAAAATCCCCCACACCAAAACCCGATGCTGGTATTTTCGGGGGATGGCAAAAAAACTGAAAATCATGGAAATGACAAAAATGTTATCCAGCGCCAAGGTTTTTTCGATCAAAAACCCCGTCAGGTATTCCTTGCCCGCTTGGGGGCCAAATTCAAACCACACCCAGCCACCAAAACACAGCGCCAGAATGATATAAAAGGCACTGAGGCCCAAACTTTCCCGAACCCCAATATCATGGTCCTTTTTGTTCAAAAACCCCAAGTCAAACACCAACAGGCCTAGAACAACCGCAAAAAACACACACCAAACCCAAACGGCCTTACCCATCCAAAGAGCGGTTAAAAGATCCATGTCACTCTGTTCCTATACTGTTAAAAGACGATACGCGGCCGTCACAATCACCATCACCAGACTGAGGGGAAGAAAAACCTTCCACCCCAAACGCATCAACTGATCATAACGATAGCGTGGGAACGTAGCACGCACCCAGATAAAACAAAACAGGATAAATATAATTTTTAGCACGAACCAAACAATCCCAGGAATGGCCGTCAGCAGGGGAATATCCAGCGGCGGCAGCCAGCCACCCATAAACAAAATCGTGGTC
The DNA here is from genome assembly GCA_044235825.1 of Alphaproteobacteria bacterium. GTDB lineage: Bacteria > Pseudomonadota > Alphaproteobacteria > JAJTHO01 > CANGYM01 > CANGYM01. The sequence goes on from JBIIHL010000034.1 coordinate 8,663, forward strand.
ATGCCCGCCATCAGGATCATGTTGGCGTATTCGCCTAGAAAGAACAGGGCAAAGCTCATGGAGGAATACTCCACAAAATAACCGGCCACCAGTTCCGATTCTCCCTCTGGCAAATCAAAGGGGGCGCGGTTGGTTTCCGCCAGCGTGGAAATAAAAAACACGATAAACATGGGAAACAGGGGGATCATGAACCAGCCGTCCTTTTGGGCCAGCACAATGTCCGTCACATTCATGGACCCCACCATGAGCAGGACCGTGACAATGACAAAGCCCATGGACACTTCGTAGCTGACCATCTGCGCGGCGGAGCGCATGGCCCCCAAAAACGCATACTTTGAATTGCTGGCCCACCCCGCCACAATAATCCCGTACACCCCCAGCGAGGAAATGGCAAACAGATACAAAATACCCACATTGATGTTGGCCAGAACCAAGGGCTTTCCGTCATCCGTCATGCCAAAAGGCACCACCGCCCACGCCACCAACGCCAAAACAAACGTCAGCATGGGGGCCCCGATAAACAGCCAGCGATTGGCTCCGCTGGGGAAAATGGTTTCCTTGGTGAACAATTTTAATCCATCAGCCAAGGGTTGCAGCAAGCCAAACGGACCCACCACGTTGGGACCCTTGCGCAGCTGCATCGCCCCGATGACTTTTCTTTCGAAATATGTCAAATACGCCACCGCCACCAGCAATGGCACCGTAATGGCCAAGGCCCCAAGGACCATGTACAAAACATCCCAGAAAAGCGGATTATCAAACACTAAGCCACCGCTTTTTTGTTATCAGGATTCTGGGCCCCATGCACAAAAACACGGGTACATTCGGCCATGGTTTTGGACGCCCGCGAAATGGGATCGGTCTGGTAAAAGTTGGTGACAGGGGATACCAGCGGATCCTTCTCCAGCGTCTTCGGGCTTTGGGGAAAACGGGTCCACGACGGCGCTGGACACTGATCCCGCAGCGACAGAAATGGATACACCTGAACCATGGCCGAGCGCACATCATCCAGCGTGCGATACCCCAACGATACCCCCGCAATATGATCGGCGAGGGCGCGGAAAATCTTCCAATCCTCTTTGGCCAAGTGGGGGGGCGTCACGGCGGGCAGGGCCTCTTGGATGCGGCCCTCGGTATTGACGTACAGGGCCTGCTTTTCCGTATAGGCCGCGCCGGGCAAAATAATGTCCGCGTAATGGGCGGCCTTGTCCCCGTGATGCCCCTGATAAATCACAAAGGCCTTTTCCAAAACATCCGTGGGCACATCATCCGCCCCATACAGATACAGCGTGGTGATGCTGCCGGTGCGAACGGCATCAAACAGGGCCTGCTGCCCCCCCTGCGTCACGAATCCCAAATCCAGCGCCGCAAGCGTGCCCACAGTGTGATGCAACACATTAAACCCGTTAAAATCCGGCGCAATCATGCCCAATTGCTCTGCCAGATCGGCGGCGTAGGCATAAATGGCTTCCCCGTCAGAGCGAGAGAACACAGACGCGCCCAAAATCAAAGCGGGACGCTGGGCTTTTTTCAGGATGGCCCCAAAATCCCCTGCCCCTTTGGCCAAGGTGCGCAGCGCATCCGGCGTGTTGCCCAAATCGTGATAGGGATAGGTCAAATCCACCGCATCCCCCACAACCCCCACGGGCAGGCCATTTTGCAAATACCGTTTGCGAATGCGGGCGTTGATGAGGGGGGCTTCCCAGCGGGGATTCACCCCCACCAGCAACAGAGCATCCACCGATTCCAGCCCCGCAATGGTGGTGTTCAGCAGATAACGCGACCGAACATCGCGGGGAAACACGCCCCCCCCTGCCCCATCATAATGGGCAACACCGGCGGCATCCAAAAGGATTTTGAAAACAAACACCGATTCCAAATCTGCCAAAGGCCCCCCTACGGCGGCCACGGTCTGGGGCTGGGCAAAGCGGCCTGCGGTGGCCCGCAGGGCTTGGTCCCAAGAGGCCTCTTTCAAGTCGCCTTGCTGGCGGATATAGGGACGGTCCAGACGTTGATATTTCAGGCCGTCACAGGCATAGCGGGTTTTATCGCCAATCCACTCTTCGTTGATGTCTTCGTTCAGACGGGGCAGGATCCGCAAAACCTCTGACCCCCGCACGTCAATGCGGATGTTGCTGCCCACGGCATCCAAAACGTCGATGGATTCCGTTTTGTCCAATTCCCACGGGCGGGCATGAAACGCATAGGGCTTGCTGGTCAAGGCCCCCACGGGACACAAATCAATGATGTTGCCGGATAGCTCGCTGGCCACGGGTTTGCCCAGCGTGGTGATTTCCATGGATTCGCCGCGCCCCACCGCGCCCAAGGCCGGCACGCCCGCAATATCCTCAGCAAAGCGCACACACCGCGTGCAGTGAATACACCGCGTCATCACGGTTTTGATCAGGGGGCCCATGTCTTTTTCAGAAACGGCCCGTTTGTCTTCGTGATAGCGGCTTTTGTCCATGCCATATCCCATGGCTTGGTCCTGCAAGTCGCATTCACCGCCCTGATCGCAGATAGGGCAATCCAGGGGGTGGTTGATCAGCAAAAATTCCATGGCGCCGCGACGGGCTTTTTGAACGCGATCATTGTTGGTGTGAATGACCATCCCCTCGGCCGCGGGCATGGCGCACGAGGCAATGGGCTTTGGCGCTTTTTCCAGATCCACCAAACACATGCGGCAGTTGCCGGCGATTTTCAGACGATCGTGGTAACAAAACCGCGGAATTTCAACGCCGGCCAATTCGCATGCCTGAAGCACCGTCACACCCGCAGGGACCTCTAAGGTTTTTTCATCAATGGTCAGGGTGGGCATGGAAAAACCGCAAGCTGTTTCTTCTTAGCCTTGTGTAGTCCAAAGCCACACAAAGCGCAAGGGGCTTTGTCGCGCCCTTTTGTCAGGGCTGCGGAGCGTTTTTTTCGTGCTGCATAAGGCCATTGACAATGGTTTGAGAATGCCCTAAAAAACGCGCCTTACCCATGACGCGGGGTGGAGCAGCCCGGTAGCTCGTCAGGCTCATAACCTGAAGGTCGTCAGTTCAAATCTGGCCCCCGCAACCAAGGTTTTTTTAGGGATTTTATGGGGTTGGGGTTATTGGCGGGTGGTGTTTGCCAGTGAGACCAAAAAATTACTCACTAGATGAACTGGACTTGTTGGGTTTATAATATTTCTTTGGGTTATTCCGAATTTTTCTAAACAGTCGCGAATGTATACACCAATCCTAGATGAATCGTTTTCTAAATCGACAGCATCATTCACCATGCCCCTAAGCTTCTTTTCAGCGGCCTCTTTGTATCTTTCTTTATACCCCTCATCAGTTGGGCGGCCATAAACACTGACCAAATGACAAAGCTGGCGCAGCTCCCATGCTTGCTCGCCTAACTCTTTTAAAAGCTCCTCTTTTTCCTCTTCAGAAGCAGAGAACACTTGAAGCGCAGCATCATCAAAGGATTTCCTTTTTTGCTGAAACGTCTCAGCCACAGATTCCCCTTTTTCCCCGAAAAGAGCCATAACATGGTGGGTTATCTTTTGAAACCATGCCCCCTCTTGGTTTAACTTTGGATGGGGCATGTCAGGCAAAAGCTTAGAAAATGCATCCAGTGAGGTCTTAAGGGGGGTAAAGGCTTTTTTTATCTTTTGTATTTTTTCTTCTTTTTCTGCTTTTAAGTCTGATACTCTTTTTTGTAATTCTTCTCCTGATAGACTCTGATTATCCTTTTGTTCTTGCCTGCGAATCACATCAATTTCATCCAAAATCCTCTCTATTTCATAAATATCATGTGTTACTCGATACACGTCCCACATGCTTTTATGGCAGATTTGAACCTCACCAAATGTAGTAATGGCCTCACAGGCTGGGCCTGCAGAAGGATGGCTGAAAAATATTCCGTTAAAATAATCACCGTGATATACCCACTGGGCTGAAAACTTTCTTTCTGTTGAAGAGGAACTTTTATTTTGAGCCATGGCCACAAATTTTTCTTTTTTAAAAACAAATATTCCAAGTTTGGTGTTAACTCAGGTAATGGAATAGGGGAACATTTCAGAGGACTTCCTGATAATTTTTGAGCATAATCCGCTACCGTAAGCAAAGTATCTGTAAAAATATTCCTTAACCTGCTATCCCCAAAAACGATCATTATACGGATAAGATCCTTCATGTCATCAAAACAGCCTTTCTTTTCATGGATTAGCTTGTTTAACGCCGTTTTATATTTTTTATAGCCCTGCCCTGGGGCCACCACCACTTCTAAATGCGACTGCAAAATCTGATTTAAACGCTCTACGCTCTCTTTCATAACCTCAGCCGTTACAGGGGCGCCAGATGACAAGGGCTTATAGGGATGTGATTCTCCGATAGGGGTGGCGTTGTTGGCTGCTGGCGCAGCCGAAACAGTCCCTAAGAAACTTCCATAGTGGTACAAAGGGGTATCTGAGCCTTTGTCCAAATAGGTCTCTTGCAGAATGGCTTGAATGGTGCCTTCTATTGTTGGTTTTTTTAAAGTGGCAATGTCGAAGTCCGAATTTGAAAAAGGCAGTTTAAAAGAGTTTAGAACCACACCAGCATCCGGATGATGCAAAGCAAACGCCATCACGGACGCTGTTGCGGCAATCGACACCAGTTCAATAAGATTTTGTTGCATCTGCGCAACTGGCGAGATGCCATTTTCATCTTTTTTATATAAGTCATATAAGGGACGAAGCTCGTCTTCTCTGGAAGAAGGGGAATCAGGGGAAAGGGGCTCAGACATGAGATCAAATATAAACTTATTTTTCTATAAATCAATCTATTTTCCCCTAAAACACCGTACCCATCCAAAAAAAGGGTGGCTGGGGCGGAAGGATTCGAACCTACGCATGACGGTACCAAAAACCGTTGCCTTACCGCTTGGCTACGCCCCAAGGGAAGACGCATACTATCAAGACGCGGACAGATTTCAAGGGGAAGTTACAGCGCATCCGCGATTTTTTTGGCCATTTCTCGCGTGCCCAAAACGGCTTTGGGGGGGACCTCCAGCGTCAGATCGGCGG
>JBIIHL010000008.1:0-45079 GCA_044235825.1 Alphaproteobacteria bacterium
CATGAACCCCGCGGATTTGACGGATAAATTTGGGGCGTTGTGGCAGTCGGCCTCGGCCTTTGCCAGCCGCGATGATCGGGGACAGGCGGGCAGCATTTACAACTGGTCCGCATCATCCGATGACCGCGACGACACGGTGGGTATGGCCGTATCCTCTTTGGGATACGTCAAGGGCGGCGGCATTTCCCCCCTGTTTTCCTATCAAAGCAGCGACACGGTGCGGGCGGGCTTTGCCATGAATCCCGCGGTGTATGCGAATCAGGACGTGAACCGGATGCAAATCAGCGTGCCTGTGTCCGAGGCCTCTGCCCTGCGCGTAGGGTCCGCGTTTTCCAAAAATTACAGCGCGGAAGGCACCGTGCCCTTGGTGAACGACAACAAAACCATGGGGTATGATCTGGAATACGCCCAGCGCATTGCGGATGATGTTGATGTGGCGGCCTTTACCGGTGTGATGCGGGAAAAGGGGCAGGTTTTGGGCTCTTTGTTCAACGGCGCGTTTGCGGTGGAGGACACCAACACCACCTTTGCGGGGGTCAGTGCGACCTACAGCCTTGCGCCATCGACCTTTTTGACGGGAAGTTACATGTACGCCACCAGCGACGCATCCACCCAAAATCAGGCGTTTTCTATGCAAGATCTGTCATCAGACAGCACCATGCTGGGACTGGTGTCCACCGATGTGGCCAGCACGGGCGATGCCGCCATGGTGTCCCTGCGCCAGCCCCTGCGCAATCGTTCGGGCAGTGGGTCGCTCTCCAGCATCAGTGGGTATACCGATGACGGCGGGTATGCATCCCGCACCACCACCTATGATCTGACCCCCAGCGGGCGCGAGCAAACGTTGGAATTCGCCTATAGCACCCCCGTGGGCGAGGCCCAAAGCGTGACCTTCACCATCGGCGGCAGCCAAGATTACGCCAACGTCGCCGGCCAAGAGGAAGCCCATGCGCTGGCGGTGTATCGGTTGACGTGGTAGGGGGGATCTTACCCCTCCTTTACCCCCAGAAACGATAAGGTTTTCTGTTTTCCCTCTTCCACAGCGGGTTGCCCAAAGGGAGTAATGTCCCATAAACGGGCGGTTAAAATCGTTTCGCACATAAAATGAGCGGCGGCGGCCCCCAAGGCCCCTTCATTCAGGGGGTCAAACGTGATGACGCGCGTGGGGTGGCCGCGCTCGTGAATAACGTCCATGGTGGCCTGTTGCTGGGCATGATAAATGGTGGCCGCGTGGGGGGTGTTCAGGTTGGTGATCAGGGGATGGGGATGGCTAAGGCTTGGCCCCCCCTGTCCGTAGGATTCCACCAAAAACGTAAACAGTTTGTCCCGCCGTCCATCCAGATACATTTGCAGCTGACTGTGTTGGTCCAGACTGCCCGTGCCCACGGTGGGGGTGGTGCCGCGTCGGTCCTTGCCCAAGCTTTCCGCCCATAATTGCCGGTGCCAACGGGCAAAATCTGACAAACGCTCGGCGTAGGTGAACAGAACGTGGGTGCTTTTGTCTTCGTGTTGGATGTGCCACGCCACGCTGTGAAACAGGGCATCGTGCAGGGTCAGGTTTTGTAAATACGCGGCTGCGCCGGACAACAGAGCCTCTGGTGACAGCCCCAAACACAACGCCGGCACCATCCCCACCAGCGAAAAAAAGGAAAAACGGCCCCCAATATCCCGATCATGGGGCAGAACGGGAATGTTTTGGCTTAGGGCCCAGTGATGCAGGCGGTTTTGGGTCTCTTCGGTGATCACCACAGCCCGCTGGGCCAAGGATAGGTTATGCTTTGCCAACCAATCATCCAAAAAAGCCGTCAGAACAAGGGTTTCCAGCGTATCCCCAGATTTGGACACAATCAAAAACCGTGTATGCACAGGATCCAAAACCGCCAGCTGTTGGGCCAAGTGGTGGGGTTCAATGCGGTCCGCGTACACAAAATCAGGGCGGTGAGTTTCGGGGAAGCTGAGGGCGGCGAAACGATCCAGCAAACGGGCGCTCAGGCTGGAGCCCCCCACGCCCACCACCATAATGGTTTTGCCTGTTTTCAGGTGCGCCGCCGCCGTATCCACAGCAGGATGGCCCAAGGCTTGACGGCACCGCCCCAGATTCAAACACGCGATATCCCCCGAAATCAGCTGATCCCGCAAGGTTTCATACCCCGCTTTTAACCGAGCATCATGGGCCGCCGTCAACACAGGTTGCGGAGAAAAAGAAAACGATAGGGTCATACACGAAAACGCCGATTGTCTTGGCGGATGGGGTGGGATTTGAACCCACGAACGCCTTGCGACGTTGCCGGTTTTCAAGACCGGTGCATTCAACCGCTCTGCCACCCATCCGTTTAGGGGACATATCCTAGGGCATGGCGGGGGGATGTGTCAAACCTTCCTTCGTCATGTGATTTGAATTGTTTTTGATATAAACTTGGGCGGTTTTTTTCCTTGGCATTTTGCATAAATCCTATTTGTTTTAGGTCGTCACACAAACGTCCTTCGCCCCCTGCACCCGTTCAATCGTCCCCGTCGAACTATGTCCCTTGATCGTTGGAAAAACATCCACACGGCCACCGCGGGCCAGGATTTCTGCGGCGCCGACGATGGTATCCAGGGTGTAATCGCCGCCTTTGATCAAATAATCGGGGGCAATGTCGGCAATCAGGGCGGCGGGGGTGTCGTCTTCGAACAGGACCACAGCATCCACGGCCTCTAGCGCGGCCAGAATTTTCTGGCGTGTGATTTCATCGTTAATGGGGCGGGTGGGGCCTTTCAGCCGTTTGACGGATGCATCGCTGTTGACCCCCACAATCAGACGATCACATCGGGCCCGCGCAAACGCCAACAACTGGATATGGCCAAGGTGCAGCAGGTCAAAACATCCGTTGGTAAATCCGATAGACAGCCCCTGATCCCGCCACGTTTTGACGTAATCACGCACATCCTCTCGGTTGGTCAGTTTCAAATCAGACAGCGTTTCGGGATGACTTTGGCGGTAGGCCCTGCGGACCTCAAACGGGGTCAGGGTGGCGGTGCCCCGTTTCTGCACCACCAGACCAGCCGCGATGTTGGCCAAATCCATGGCCGCTTCCAGAGATTGGCCAATGGACAGCGCCATAGCCAGAAACGCCACAACGGTATCGCCGGCCCCCGTCACATCGTAAACGGACAGAGCGCGGGTGGGGCGGTGAAACACAGATCCCGCCCACACGCCTGTCATGCCCTGTTCGCTGCGGGTGGCCACCATGCCTTTGATATCAAAGGTTTTCATAATCGTTTCGCAGGCCGCCACAACCTGACCATCGGTGGCAACGGGCAGGCCAGAGGCCTCCGCCAATTCCTGCCGGTTGGGGGTAATCAGGGTTGCGCCCCTGTATTTGGTGTAATCTTTACCCTTAGGATCCACCAGAACAGGCAGGTTATGCGCCTTGGCCTGTTCCATCACAAACTGACACAGGGCGGGGGTCAGCAATCCTTTGCCATAATCCGAAAGCACAACCATCGAAACATTCGGTATGACTTTTTTCACGGCCGTCATTAGGGACGATTCGGTCGCTTTGTCGATGGGGGCGGCGCGTTCCTGATCCACGCGCAAAACTTGTTTTGATTGCAAAACGTATCGGGTTTTCAGGGATGTTGGGCGGCCTTCCTCATAAAAAAAAATGGGATGAACGGTGGTGTGGTTGGACAAAGTCTGCCCCAGTGTTTCCGCCGCTGCATCTTGGCCACACAGGCTGATCAGCGTACAATGCCCCCCCATGGTGGCGATGTTGGCGGCGACGTTTGCGGCGCCCCCCAAAGAAAAGATTGATTGCTGATGTTCAAAAACGGGAATGGGGGCCTCAGGGGACAGGCGATGGGCCGCTCCGTAAACGTATTGATCCAAAATGACATCCCCCACGCATAAAACGCGGGATTGTGCCAAGGCCTCTATAGAGAAAACGTCTGAATCATGCATCGGCTAAGTCTAAATGATGCCTAAGGGCTTGAAGGCCCGGGAGCGGTTTACCCTCTAACCATTCCAAAAACGCCCCCCCCGCCGTGGAAACAAAGGTGAAATCCCCCATCACGCCGGCAACATTCAGCACCGAAAGGGTATCCCCGCCACCAGCGATGGTGGAGAGTTGCCCCTGACGTGTCCGCTGGGCCAAGGTTCGGGCCACAAACAAACTGCCGCCAGCAAAGGGCGTGACCTCAAACGCGCCCACAGGACCGTTCCAAATAACCGTTTTGCACACATCAAACACGTTGCCCCACGCTTGACAGGTCAGGGGGCCAATGTCCAAAATTAAATCCTCGGGCTCAACATCGTTGCAGGAAACGGTGTTAACCTCAACGCCGGCCTCTAAGGCCCCAGCCACCACCGCATCAACAGGCAAATGGATCGTGCACCCCCGATTGGCGGCCATGCTGATGATTTCTCGGGCTAGGGGGGCCAAGTCGGGCTCGCACAAAGACCGTCCCACCGGTTTTCCCAGCGCAAACAAGAACGTGTTGGCCATGGCCCCCCCGATACAAAGATGATCCACTTTGTTCATGAGATTTTTGAGCAGGTCGATTTTTGTGGACACCTTTGATCCCCCCACAACGGCGCATGTCGGGCGGGCGGTATGTTCTACGGTGGTTTCTAGGGCCTCCAGCTCCCTTTGAAGCAGGCGTCCCGCAAAAGACGGCAGCAAGCGGGCCAAGGCACACGTTGACGTATGGGCGCGGTGACAGCTGGCAAAGGCATCATTGACATAGGCCTGCCCCACTTCGGCCAGCTTTTGCCCAAACTCCATACAATTGGTTTCTTCGCCAGGGTAAAAACGAACGTTTTCCAGCAGGACCAAGGATCCTTCTGGATGGGTTTTCAGAGCGCTGGCAGAGATTTGCGTCACATCACGAGGATCAAAAATCACGCTATAGGTGGGCAGCAATGTTTTTAAGACCTCGGCCACGGGGGCCAAAGAAAAGCGCAAATCCCATGTCCCCTTGGGCCGCCCCAAATGAGAAATCAAATAAACCGTTTTTCCATGATCCAAAAGTTCCCGCAACGTCGGCAAAACCGAAACAATACGGGTGTTATCCCGCACAGCGCCATCCTGCATGGGAACGTTTAAATCCGCACGCACCACGATGCGTTTCAGGGATTCGGGAATATGTTCAAGGGTCAAGATCATGGTCCCTTACCTAGCACGATGCGCCGGCCTGTGCAAGATTTAGGGAGACTTGGTCCCAAATTTGGATGAAATCCAGTGACAGTGGATCAAAAATCCGCTAGACCATGGATCATTCGGTGAATTTAAAAAAAAGAGAGAGTCCTATGACGTCAAAAATTGCGCTTGTGACGGGGGGAACCCGTGGTATTGGAGCTGGCATTTGTACGGCCTTGCAAGCGGCAGGTTACACCGTGGCGGCCAATTATGCCACCAATCACGACGCCGCGCAGACCTTCAGCAAAGACACCGGAATCCCTGTGTATTCGTGGGATGTTGCTGATTATCGCTCGTGCCAAGAGGGCGTGGAGCGTGTGGCCAAAGATCTGGGGGACATTGCCATTCTGGTCAATAACGCCGGCATCACCCGCGATATGATGTTTCACAAAATGCCGCCAGAGGCTTGGTCCGCCGTCATCGGCACCAACCTGACATCGTGCTACAATATGTGCTCTCTGATTTACCCGACCATGCGGGAGAAGGGTTATGGCCGCATCGTGAACATCAGCTCTGTCAACGCCCAGCTGGGTCAATTAGGACAGGTGAATTACAGTGCAGCCAAGGCTGGCATTATCGGCCTGACCCGTGCCTTGGCTTTTGAAGGCGCCGCCAAAGGCGTTTTGGTCAATGCCATTGCCCCTGGATACATCAACACTGATATGGTGGCGGTCATTCCCGAAGCCGTGAAACAAAAAATCATCGCCCAAATCCCCGTGGGCCATCTGGGGGAGGTCAGCGACGTCGCCCGCACCGTCCTGTTTTTGGTCAGCGATGATAACAACTTCTTAACCGGCACCACCATCAACGTGAATGGGGGACAAAATCGGGTTTAGGGGAACATCCTTACCCCTGAAAAAGCGGAAGAAAATGTCTGTCACTGTTGTCGCGATAACGAAAAAACACCCTTTTAAACATCTTGTAGATGCCCGCACACCCATGGTAAACATGCAGGCTTTCTCAGCCTAGGAATTCATTATGTACTCTGCTTTGTTGCGCCGTTTTTTCGGCACCCACAGCGATCGTTACGTTAAAAAACAACAAAGCCTGATCGAGGCCGCACGGTCCAAAGAAAGCCTGTACGCGGCCATGGATGATGCGACCCTGCGCGAACAAACCGTCCTGTTTCGCCAGCGTTTGGAACAGGGAACCCCCCTAAAGGATCTGATGCCAGAAGCCTTTGCCGTTGTCCGCGAAGCGGCTACGCGGGCCCTGGGATTGCGACCCTTTGATGTGCAGCTGATTGGGGGCACCGTTCTGTTTCACGGGATGATTGCGGAAATGCGCACGGGTGAGGGAAAAACCCTCGTGGCCACCCTGCCCGCTTATTTGGTGGCCCTTGAGGGCAAAGGCGTCCATATTATTACCGTCAACGACTACCTGGCCCGCCGTGATGCGGGATGGATGGGCAAGGTTTTTGAATTTTTGGGCATGACCGTGGGCTGTGTCAGCGGCGGCATGGATGATCGGATGCGGCAACAGGCCTATGCCTGCGACATCACCTATGTCACCAACAACGAACTGGGCTTTGACTACCTAAGAGATAATCTGAAGGTCAAAGCCGAAGATTTGGTGTTGCGGGACCTGCATTATGCTCTGATTGACGAGGTTGACAGCATCTTAATTGATGAAGCCCGCACCCCCCTGATTATTTCAGGGCCGGCCACCACGTCCTCTGAACTTTATAGAAAAATCTATGCTGTGGTGAAAACCATCCCCCCTGAAGGGTATGAAAAAGATGAAAAACACCGCACCGTCACCCTGACCGAAGAAGGCCAAGAATTTCTGGAAAATGCCCTGATCAAGGCTGGTTTGATTCGTGAAGGTGGAAACCTTTATGATATTGAATACAATGAGACGCTCCACCTGAGCCTGCAATCCCTACGCGCTGCGCACCTGTTCCAGAAAGATCAGGAATATATTGTCAAAGATGGCAAAGTCATGATTGTGGACGAATTTACAGGGCGCATCATGGATGGACGGCGTTTCTCTGACGGCCTGCACCAAGCGCTGGAGGCCAAAGAGGGTGTGGCCATTGAGCGTGAAAACGTCATGCTGGCGTCCATTACCTATCAAAATCTGTTCCGCAGTTACCATAAACTGGCCGGTATGACAGGGACGGCCATGACAGAGGCGGCGGAGTTCGAGGAAATTTATAACCTGTCTGTGATCTCCGTTCCCACCCACAATCCTGTGCAGCGCATGGACGATCAAGACCGCATTTTCTGCGATGCCAAAGACAAAGAGGCCGCCATTGTGGCCCAAATCCAAGATTGCTTTGATCGCAAACAACCCATTTTGGTGGGCACCACCAGCATTGAAAAATCGGAAATGTTTTCTAGGACGTTAAAAAAACACAACATCCCCCATCAGGTTCTGAATGCCCGCTATCACGAACAGGAATCCGAAATTATCAAACACGCGGGAAAACCAGGGGCGGTTACCATCGCCACCAACATGGCCGGTCGAGGCACCGACATTCAGCTGGGGGGCAATTTAGAGGCCATGCTGCATGAAGCGGGCGATGATTTGGCCAAGCAAGACGCGGCCCAGAACGCCTATACAGCCGACAAAGCCACGGTGTTATCCGCAGGCGGCCTGTTTGTTTTGGGCACAGAACGCCACGAAAGCCGCCGCATTGACAACCAGCTGCGCGGACGATCGGGCCGTCAGGGGGATCTTGGGATTTCCCGTTTTTACATCAGCCTAGAAGACGATTTGATGCGCATTTTTGGGGGCGAGCGCATGCATCAGATGGTATCCTCTATGGGCCTGATGAAGGAAGGGGAAGAGGTCAATCATGCCATGCTGTCCCGAACCATTGAAAAGGCCCAAAAAAGAGTCGAAGGCCGCAACTTTGACATTCGAAAAAACCTTTTGAAATTCGATGATGTGATGAACGAACAGCGCAAGCTGATTTACGGCCAGCGGCGCGATATTATGCATTTGGACGCTGTTGAGGATTTGGTGGATGAATTCCGCAGCGATGTTTTAAATGATCTTTTGGATCGTTTTATCCCTGTGAATGCCTATAAGGATCACTGGGATCTTAATGGCCTTTCAGAAGACGTTCGCCGTGTGTTGGACATGGATTTGCCCCTAGGCTCTTGGTGTGACGCCGAAGGCTTTGGTCGCGATGATCTGGCCGCCCGATTAAAGGCCGCCGCCGATGAAAAAATGCATCAACTCCGTCAGGCTTGGGGCAAGGAACAGGCCGCGATGGCCGAGAAATTTTTGATTTTAAAACAAATTGACGCCTGCTGGCAGGATCATTTACAAGCCCTAGATCACCTGCGCAGCGGGATTGGCCTGCGGGCCATGGGGCAACGTGACCCCCTGAACGAATACAAACAAGAAGCATTTCATTACTTTGAGGCCATGCTGGCCCGCATTCGGGAACAGGTGACCACCCTCTCTCTGAAAATGCAGGTGGTGCGCCCCGAAGATTTGACCCCGCCGCCCAGTTTGCTGGATCATGCCCTTTATAACCATGGCGATACTCCTGAGCCCCCCAAAGAGCCCGCCCATAAACGCACCGCAGCCGCCCAGATTGACCCAAAAAACCCAGAAACATGGGGCCGCATCCTGCGCAACGCCCCCTGCCCCTGCGGATCGGGAAAAAAATATAAGCAATGCCACGGGATGGTTTAGGACGCAGACCGTGATTTTCGGCCACGCAGCCGCGCCTCTAGGATCTCGTCTCTGGCGCGGATGCTGGATTGCACTTGGTGCAATGTAGTTTCTAGGGTTCCGATTAAATCTTTGATTTTTTGCCGTGGGCTGTTTTTGCGTTTCATCCACGCCACAATATGGGGACGGGCCAGTTGCCACATGTTCACGTCGGGATTCAGGACTTTCCCAATTCCCTCGGACAACATCATATTTTTATGCACCAACAGCAAATCCACCTGATTTTGCAGCTGAAAATGTTCTGTCAGTTCAAAAACCTGTCCCAACAGGCGGGCCAGAGACACCTCGCGCATGGGACGCTCTAACATAGGCTCGCCCACCGAGCGGGCCATGGCCGCAAACAACGCCCGCGATTTTGTCGTATCCACAATCCCCGTATCAAAGTGCAAATCCGCCACTTTGTCATAATCCCCAACAATAAAGGCATGAAACAGGTCCGCCAGATACTTGCGCCGCTCAACGCTGAGGGATCCCATAATCCCAAAATCCATCACCGCAATTTGCCCCGCATCGGTCACAAACACGTTGCCCGGATGCAAATCCCCATGAAAATACCCATGTTCAAAAACTTGGGTGAAAAAAATAACCGACGCTTTTTCCAACAAAGCCTCCGGATCCAATCCTTTTTCCAGCAAAGCTGCTTTGTTATCAATGCGAACCCCATCGATCCATGACAACGTCAAAACGCGGCGGGCCGTATGGGACCAATGGACTTTGGGCACCAACAAATCCGGATTGCCATCAAAATTTTTGCGGAATTTTGATGCGGCAGAGCCCTCTAGCCGCAAATCGGTTTCCATGGACAAACACTCTTGCAGGAAATGCACAACCTCTTTGGGTTTAAACCGATGAAGTCGCGGCACGGCTTTTTCCACAAAGCGGGCCATTTTGAAAAAAAGCGCCACATCCCTAGCAAAATCCGCCTCGATGTTGGGGCGCAAGACCTTCACAGCAACGGTTTCCCCGCTGATCAAGCGGGCTTTGTGAACCTGCGCAATGGACGCCGACGCCACAGGGACACGGTCAAACTCGGCAAAGAGGGTTTCTATGGAATCCCCAAGATCTTTTTCAACAATAGCCACCGCAACATCGCCCGAAAAGGGGGGCATGCGATCCTGTAGCGCGGTTAAGGCCTGCGCCACATTCTTGGACACCACATCGGGCCGCGTGGCCAACATTTGCCCCAACTTCACAAAGGTGGGCCCTAGATCTTTCAGGGCCTCACATAATCTTAGGCCAAGGGGCTCTTGCGTTTTGTTTTTAAACAAAAGTCTGT
This sequence comes from Alphaproteobacteria bacterium, assembly GCA_044235825.1. GTDB lineage: Bacteria > Pseudomonadota > Alphaproteobacteria > JAJTHO01 > CANGYM01 > CANGYM01. The sequence continues at coordinate 10,147 of JBIIHL010000008.1, forward strand.
ATTTTTTTTCCCTCAAGGCCTCATAAACCAAACCATGGTTATTAAGAATCCTAAAAAGCCGAATACCGTCTAAAAACAACATTTAAAGACGAACCCCTTGGTGAATACGCACCAGACCGCCACTCAGGGAGGTCACTTTGATGGCCCCAAAACCGGCCTCTGCCATCATCTGAACCAATGCATCCGATGGGGGAAACGCCCTGATGCTGTCCACCAAATACTGATACGAAGGCCCATCCCGCGCAATCAAACGGCCCATCTGGGGAATGATCCGTTCATAAAGCGCGTACGGCTTTTGCAAAAAAGGCGATAAATCTGGGGAAAATTCCATACAAAAAAAATGTCCCCCATAAACCAAAACCCGCCGCATCTCCGAGAGCGCCTGCGTAAGGTGGGTGACATTCCGTAAACCAAAACTGATGGTGCACACATCAAAAGAACGATCTGGGAACGGTAAATGTTCTGCCGGCGCCTGCACCGTCACCCCCCGCATGGATAGGGCCATGTCAATCAAACGTTCATTGGCTTTTTTCAACATGCAGGACGACGGATCCACCATGACCACCGGCGCCCCATCTGGATGGGCCTTCATCACCGAAATGGCGATATCCCCCGTGCCCGTGGCAACGTCGATCATTTTGGTTTTGGGGCCAATGGACAATTTTTGCACAAAAATTTTTTTCCACAGGCGGTGCGTGCCCAAACTCATGACATCGTTCATAATATCATAGCGTGACGCCACCGAGGCAAAAACCCCACCAACGCGGCTTTGGCGCTCTTTCGGGGTCACCCTTTCCTGACCAAAGGTTTGACTGTAGGCATCAGAACGCATGGGGGCCCTTAAAGAAATGTTAACCTTCCTTTCATCATATCCTGATAGCATCAACGAAGAAAAGGGATATAAAAACCATGGCCAAAAAAAAGCTAATCCTGATTATCGTACCTGTCCTGTTGCTTCTGATCGGGGCCGGTGTCTTTTTTTCTGGTGTTTTGAATAAAAAAGACGGGGATCCCAAAGAGGCAGGGCACGAATCGCCATCCACCGAGGAATCCGGTGAACACAAAGAGGACGAAAAATCCGCCAAAGCCGATCCCATTTTTTTTGAGATGCCCGATGTCATTGTGAACATCAAGGGCAAGGGAAAAACCAAAGCCACCAATTTCCTAAAAATCAAAATTAATCTTGAACTTGGCAATCCAGAATCCCTGCCCATCGTGGAAAAACGTCTGCCGCGTTTGATTGACCAGATGCAAACGTATTTGCGGGAACTGCGGGTTGAGGATTTGGAAGGATCGGAAGGGCTGCTTCGGCTCAGGGAAGAATTGCTGAAACGTATCCAGGCCACCGCTGACGGGGCCGATATTAAAGATGTTTTGTTTGCAGAAATGATCTTGCAATAAGCCATGACCAACACAGACGATCTTTTAGACCCAGAAACCCTAGAGTCTGACGCCACCCTTGATGAGGCGATGGCCGAGGACGACGAAGGCAGCGAGCGCATCCTGAATCAGGATGAGATTGACTCTTTGCTGGGCTTTGGCGATGAGGGCCAAGAGCAGGCTGTGGGCATCAGCGCCCTTGTCAACAGCTCTATGGTGGCCTATGAACGGCTGCCCATGCTGGAGGTCGCCTTTGACCGCCTTGTGCGGATGCTCTCCACCAGCATGCGGAATTTTACATCCGATAACGTTGAGGTCACGCTGGAAAACATGACCTCTATCCGGTTTGGTGATTATCTGGATTCCATTCCCCTACCCGCTTTGCTGGCGGTTGTTAAGGCAGAGGAATGGGACAACATGGCCCTGATTACCGTTGAAAGCCCCCTGATTTATTCCATAGTTGATGTCCTGCTGGGGGGGCGCGGAAAGCAACAAACCGTGCGCATCGAGGGGCGCCCCTACACCACCATCGAGCGGAAATTGATCGAGCGCATGGTCAACATCATTTTGTCTGATATGTCAGAGGCTTTTGACCCCCTCTCCCCCGTGACGTTTAATTTTGAACGCTTGGAAACCAACCCACGCTTTGCCACAATTGCCCGCCCCGCCAATGCCGCCATTTTAATCAAACTGCGGGTTGATATGGAAGACCGCGGCGGCACCGTGGATTTTTGCCTGCCCTACGCAACCCTTGAGCCTGTGCGGGAAATCCTGCTTCAGATGTTTATGGGGGAAAAATTCGGACGGGATTCCATTTGGGAAACCCACTTGGCCTCTGAACTTCTGCAAACGGGCATCGGTCTGCAGGCCGTTTTGGGGGAACAGCAAATGACCCTGCACGATGCCATTTCCTGGAAAGTGGGCAGTCAAATTCAGTTTATGACCAAGCCCGATCAGGCCATTGACCTGTGCTGCGGCAGCGTTCCCCTGTTTAAGGGTCATTTGGGACAAAAAAACAGCAACATTGCGGTGAAGGTTCACAAACGCCTGATCCGCCTGATGACAGCCAAGGATTAACACCATGCTTCCCATCATTTTTGATAGCCTCCTTATCCTTTCTTTGATTGCGGCTTCTGTCGGGGGCTGGCGTTTATACACAAAAATTCTTGCTCTACAGACACTGCATCAAGAATTCCAAAAAAGCTTGCGAGCGTTTGATGACACCAGCCGTCAAACCACGGAAACCTTGGCTTTGTTAGACGCCAAGGCCAAGGAAGTCCAAACCCTGATGGAAACATCCGCGGCAGGTGTTGAGCCCGTGCGCCAAGATTTGCTGTTTTTATGCCAAAGGGCCGAATCCTTGGCCGATGCCCTGATGCACACCCCAAAGAAAAACAACACCCCTCCCCCCTCACAAACCCCTTTTCCTGCCCCTAAGGACATCAAAGGGCGTTCCTATGCAGAGCGGGAACTTTCTGACCTGATGGCACAAAGGCAGATTTCATGACGCGGTTTTTGTTTTCTGTTGTGGATTCCTCTTTAAAGCCCATCATACTGGGGTTTGTGGGGTTATGCGTTCTGACGCTGGGGCTGCGCGTTCTTTCTTTTGGAGATCCTCAGCACCGTCTGACCGCCGCATGGGCTGAAGAGACGACACCATCCGCATCCAAGACACCCTCCCCCGCCGAAGCCAAAACAGACGTTAAAACACCCCCCCCGCCCCAATCGGCCAAAAAGACGGAGCCCAAAACAGATCTCACCGCCAGAGAAGGCCAGCCGGATTTTGCAAAACCGGAAAAAACAGACGAAGATCTCTTAGATCTCACCAACTTTAGCAAATCTGAAATTGAGTTGTTGCAATCACTCAGAGAGCGCCGCGCCATTCTTAATCAAAAAACCCAAGAGCTGGATGAGAGGGAACGCACGCTGTTAGCCCTAGAGGCCAGTCTGGACACCAAAGTTAAAACCATGGAAAGCATCAAAAAGGATATCGAGGCCACTTACAAAAATATTGAAACCAAAGTCACGGAACTTCACAAGGGCCAAGATGAACAAATTGCATCCCTGGTGCGAATTTATGAAAAAATGAAACCTGAGAGTGCAGCATCGATTTTGAATAACTTAGATTTAACCATTTTGTTGGATGTTGTAAGGGGAATGAAAGAAGCCAAGCTGGCACCCATTCTGGCCAAAATGGATGTAAAAAAGGCCACGTTTGTGACAGCTGCGCTTGCGGAAAAAACCCCCGTGCCGGAAGATGCCAAAACGCTGATGACCAGCATGAACGATTCTAAAGCTAAGCCCTAAGGACAAGCACACCATGGCCGTCAGCAAAGATATGCCGATTTTGATTGTGGATGACTTTAAAACCATGCTGCGCATCACGCGGCAAATGCTGGCCCAGCTTGGTTTTATGAACGTCACCGAAGCCACCGATGGGGTCGATGCCATTGAAAAAATGGGCCAAAAAGATTTTGCCCTGATTATTTCCGATTGGAATATGGAGCCCATGTCTGGCTATGACCTGCTGAAGCACGTGCGGGGGGCATCCAAAACACCCACCGTTCCCTTTGTGATGGTCACCGCAGAACGTAAACCCGAAAATGTGATCGCCGCCAAGAAGGCCGGCGTGAGCAACTATATTATCAAACCCTTTAACGCCGGAACGCTGAAAAGCAAACTGATGGCCGTTTTGGGCCCTTTTTAACGTCAACGATACCAAGGAAAAGCATCATGAACCCCCAGCAAAGCTTAAACGCCCTGCAATCGATTTTAGAAGCCCTACTCCCCCAAATGGAACAAGGGAAATTTTCCAATGTTGAGCGCCATTTTATGCGGGCTCTTTTAGAGCAATTTAAAAACCATAGCCGCGTCTTTGCGGAACTGGAATTGAGCGTCAGACATTTGAAAGAGGCATTAGGAGAAACCGAAAACGCCGCCAACACGCTTTTAACATTAGCTGAAGACCTGCAACAAGACGAACGAACCGAGGATATTGGCCTAAAAATTTCCGAGGCCTGCGCATTTCAAGATATCGTTGGTCAACGCATAAAACTGGTCCAAAAAACCCTTTATTCGTATGTGGATTTTTTGGCCCTGATGGGCACAACAACCCATGATTCCCCAGCAACCATCATGTCTGGCCCTGGCTTTACCGGCGAGGTGATCAGCCAAGATGATGCCGATCGCTTGATGGGATAGGCTGTGGAACGTTCGTCAACCTAAGGGCTCTTTTTTGTTCCATTTTTTTGGAATCCTTGGTTTTGGCCCCTGTTCCCGCGCCCTGTTTTTTCCGTTTCGCTTGTCAATCGCGACGGTGGTGTTTACAGTTCCTAGGACACCCAAAAAAGAATTGAAAAACGAGAGTCCCCTTGCCCATGGCCATTCCCTATTTTACAGAAATCATGATTCTGTTGGCTTCGGCTTTAACCATTGCCCCTATTTTTAAACACATGAAACTCAGTCCCGTTTTGGGATATCTGGTTGCGGGGGCGGCCATTGGCCCCTATGCCATGGGCTATGTCCATGACATCGTGCGCATTCAACATGTGTCTGAATTGGGTATTATTTTTCTGATGTTTATGGTGGGCCTAGAGTTACCTTTAGGGCGCCTTAAGGTCATGCGCACCTTGGTTTTTGGACTGGGCGGTATGCAAGTTTTGGCCACAGGATTTTTAATTGCGGCCCTATGTCTTTTTTTAGGCCTGCCCATGAATACGGCCATTATTATCGGGGCCAGTTTGACGCTTTCCTCAACAGCCATGGGCATTCAGTTACTCAGTGAGCGGGAAGAGCTCAGGGCTCGCCACGGTCGCGCAACATTCTCTGTTCTTCTTTTTCAAGACATCTGCGCCGCTTTTTTCATGACCTTGATTATGCTGATGGCGAGAGAACAAAACGCCGAAAGTTCTCTGCTTTTGATGGTGGGGGAAACCTTTTTGGATGCAACCATTGCCATTGTGGCCATTTTTATTCTGGGACATTACGGCTTGCGGCCCCTCTATCGCTATGTTGCCAGCACAAAAAATGAAGAGATTTTTACCGCCACAACCCTTTTGGTGATTCTCTCTGTCAGCTTTTTGATGGGAAAAATCGGCCTTTCCATGGCCCTTGGCGCTTTTATTGCCGGCATGACCCTGGCGGAAACAGAATATCGCCACGAAGTCGCCCGTCACGTTTTGCCCTTTCAAGGGCTTTTGCTGGGCCTGTTTTTCATGACGGTGGGCATGAGTATTGATTTCAGTGCCGTGGCCTATAACGCCTTTTCCATCGGAATGATGCTGCTGGTCCTAATGATTGGCAAAGGACTTTTGATTTACGGCATGGCCCGTTTGTTTGATCTACCCTCTTCATGTGCCCTGAAAACAGGGGTTTTATTATCTCAAGGGGGTGAATTTGCTTTTGTCCTTCTGGCGCTGGCACGAAATGGAGATCTCATTGATTCCACATTATCCTCTAACCTTATGGTTGTGGCGGCCCTCAGCATGGCCTTAACCCCTATTCTTTATGCCATTCTCTCCCGTTTTGATCATCCGGACGTCATTGCGGCGGAGGATTCCATTACCCTCAATGACATCGCCGTTTCCTGTCAGGATCTTCACCACCATGCCATCATTATTGGCTTTTCTGAGGAAGGAAAAAACCTCACCGAAGCCCTCAGCAAGGCCGGCAAGCCCTTTGTGATTCTAGATACCAACAAAAGCCATTGTCTTTTGGGGCAGCAGTTGTTTTTACCGACGTTCCATGTGTCTTCCATTAACCATGATGTTCTTGAGGCCGTTGGGGGCGATCGGGCCCAAGTCATCGCCCTGACACAGCCAACACCCGCGTTAAAGCATTTGATTCTTGAAATGATCAGGCAACATTTTCCCCATTTGCATTTGGTGGCCTATAACCCTGCAGGCCAAGGGGGAGACGATGCCCCCCCCAGCCATCTGGCCGTCATCACAACCCACAATGTTTCTGAACGCTATACCGAAACGGTTTTACAGGCCCTTTCTGAGCCTTCTGCCCATCATCCCCAAACCCCATGAACCCGTTTCGCCCGATTTTTTACGTTCTCTCGATCCTGCTTCAGGCCTTGGCGGCGATGATGCTGATTCCTATGGCATTTGATTATGTTTCCGGCCACCCGGGGTGGACGATCTTTCTCATCAGTGCTCTGTTAACCAGCGGCATCGCTTTTTTTATGGGGCTGATGAACCGCGCCCCCCTCCAGACCATCACACTCAGGCAGGCTTTTATTTTTACCGTGGCCACGTGGTTTTTGTTTCCTGCTTTTGGGGGCATTCCCTTTATGGTGTCTTCCCTGCACCTGAGTTTTGTTGAGGCTTTTTTCGAAGCCACCAGCGGCCTGACAGGTACAGGGTATACGTTAATCACCGGTCTGGACACCTTGCAACCTGGATTGCTGCTGTGGCGGTCTTTGCTGCAATTTTTGGGGGGTGTGGGAATTATCGTTCTGGCGGTGGCCATTATGCCCATGCTGAGTGTTGGGGGGATGCAGCTTTTTCAAAGAGAATCCTCTGATGTCAGTGATAAATTTATGCCCCGTGTGGGCAGTCTGGCCCTGACCATTCTCATTACTTATAGTGTCTTAAACATCCTCTGTGCCTTGGGATACCGCTATGCGGGCATGTCGGCCTTTGATGCCATCAACCACGCCATGAGCACAGTGGCCGCCGGCGGTTTTGGAACCCATGACACCTCGTTTCGCCATTTCCAAGACTATCCCTTGGTGGAATGGAATGGGACCTTGTTTATGATGTTAGCGGGGCTGCCTTTTACCCTTTATTTCAGAGCCATCTCACCCAAAATCAACCTTTCCGTTTTTTACAAAGACACGCAGGTTCGGGCGTTTTTTAAAATTTTAATTGGCAGCGTTCTTGTTCTTTCCTTGATCCGCTATCTTAGCGAAACAGGAAATTTATCTTTTTCTGAGATCCTTAGAACAACATTTTTTAATGCCACATCCTCTATGACAGGAACCGGTTTTTTTTCACGGGACTACATGACGTGGGCACCGTTAACGTTTGTTGTGTTTTACATTTTAATGTTTATTGGGGGATGTGCTGGATCGGCGGCCTCGGGCTTTAAAATTTTTCGGGTTCAAATTATGGTGCGTTTAATTGGCATTCAGCTGAAAAAACTGCTGCAACCCCATGGCGTTTTTTTGCCGTATTATAACAACCGCGTTTTGTCCCAGAACGTGGTGGATTCTGTGGTTTCTTTTTTGTTCATTCATATTTTGGTGGCGGCCTTTTTTTCGTTGGTCTTTGCCGCCTATGGTCTGGATATGGTCACATCTTTGGCCATGGCCATTTCCTCGCTGGCGTGTGTGGGGATGGGACTGGGGGATATCACGGGCCCTACGGGCAGCCTAAAACCCCTCAGTGATGGGGTGAAACTGTGGATGAGTCTGGCCATGATCGCCGGACGACTTGAATTTTTAGCGATTTTGGTGTTGTTTATGCCCAGATTTTGGAAAGAATGGAAATAATTTATGTACACTTGTGTTGCCGAAGCTTTGCTGAAAACAGGCTGTGTTGGCCTTTCGCCTGATGCGCCTTATACCCTGACCTCTGGCAAAACCAGCCCTGTTTATGTGGATGCGCGGAAAATTTTATCCTATCCTGATGTACGGGCTCTGGTGATGGCGTCCCTGACCGAAAAAGCCCGCGACCTGATTGCCCGTCACCACATCACTATTATTGCAGGGGGGGAAACCGCCGGTATTCCCTACGCAGCCATGCTGGCAGATCGACTGAACCTGCCCATGATTTATATCCGCAAAAAACCCAAAGATTTTGGGCGCGGCCGCCAGATCGAAGGGGAATTGCCCGAAGACGCCCGTGTTTTGCTGGTTGAGGATCTGATGAGCTTTGGCAGCAGCAAAAAGGTCTTTCTGGATGCCCTCGCTCAGGCGGGGGCCAGTGTCCCTGCGTTGGCGGTTGTGTTTTCGTATAATCTTTTCGATTGGGGATCGGCCTTGGCCCCCCATCCCGTTCCTGACATGGCCAGCGTAGCCACGTGGCAGGATGTTTACGATTTTACCAAAAGCCACCCTACCCTTTTTGCCCGTGAAGCCGCTTTTTTAAAAACGTTTTTGGCGCATCCTGAGGATTTTATAAAATGATGGTGCGCTGTCTTTTTCTGGTCTCTGTTTTTGTGTTGGGGGGCTTCTTTCATTCTGCCCAGGCCCAAAGCGCCGAGGATGTGCCGTTGGTGGTGGCCGTTTCCCGCCTGCCGCAGGCATGGCACCCCCTGTATGAAAGCGGACCGGCGAATCAGGCACTCCTTCCCCTCACCACCCCCCCCGTTATTTCGCGCAACGAACAGGGCCGCTTTGTCTGCCGCGTTTGTGACATTGTACCCACCTTGGATAATGGGGGGATCCGTTATACAGAAAAAGGGGGGGTGACTTTGCACTTTACCCTGAAAAAAAACCTGCGCTGGGGTGATGGATACCCCGTTACAGGGGAGGATGTCATTTTCACCATGGATGTCATGGCCTCTTTGCTTCCTGAAAACCCTTATCGGCAGTATCGCAACCGTTTATCGGAAATCACCCTTAATAAAGGTGTCCTTGTTTTTTCTTTTCCTGAAATGCACAGCCTAGATGACATCATGCCTGTGTTTCCTCTGCTGCCCGCGCATTTGGAAAAAGCCCGTTTTGATGCAGGCCCAGCCCAATATCCCACCGAAAGCCAATACCAACGCAAACCCGATGACCCTGGTCTCAGCTATGGGCCTTTTCATCTGGCCTCCCTTGGGGTGACCAACGCTTTGTTTCTGCGCAACCCATCTTATCCTGTTTTGCCCCAAACCCCCACAACTTTAGAGCTGCGCACCTATCGCACAGACGCCTTGGCCCGTGATTTAAAAACGGGGGCCGTGGACCGTGTCCTGCGCTATCAAGGCCTGAGTGATAACGGCCAAGACGCTCTTTTGCAGGCCCTGCCCGCAGACACCTATACCGTCACTTGGCAGGCCGAACCCTATCTGATGGTTCTGGATGCCATGGGGGATTTTTCCCCCGCCATGCGCCGCGCTTTGGGGCAAAGTGTCAACTGGGATCAGGCGGCCCAATCCCTCTTTAACAATCACTTGGTGCCCACCAAAAGCCTTTTTCGTCAAGACGACCTGCGCTTTGCCGAAACGGACCCTGCGCTGCCGGATGAAACGGCCCTGAAAACGGTTTTAGAAAAAGAAGGCTGGACGCTGCAGGACGGTATTTACAAAAAAAAGGATCGCTCCCTTTCTTTTTCCATCACCACACTGGCGGGCCAACCCAGCCTGCTGGCCCTGCAACAGGTTTTGGCCAACGCCCTGAAAACCCAAGGCATTCCCATCACCCTGCAAACCATCAACCAAGGTATTTTTTATAGAGAATCCCTGCCCAACCGGACCTTTGAGGGTCTGGCTTTATACATCGTGCCCACCACGGGGGCCCCGCTGGTCAACTGGCTGCGCTCTGTTTACAGCGTGGCTGGGGCTGATCCCAGCGTTCCCGCCCTGCTGGATGCCCTAAACCAAAATCCGTCTCAGGAAAGCGAGCGTGCACTTTGGGATCAAATTCAGGCCCATCTGGCGGCCGAGCCCCGCTTTATCCCCCTGTTTTTTGCGCCGTCCCTAACGTTACAAAAAAACACGTGGCAATTGCCCGATCCCAACGCCCCGTTGGAAACAGCGGGGGGGTGGGTAAGGCGGTGAAAAGCCTTTCGTGCCTGTGATATCCCCCAGATGCTTTGAAAGCCCATGGCTTTTTCCCTTTTTTCCCTGTAACCTTATGCTGTAAAGATTTGGAAATCTTCCCATGGGCTTAACTGACGATACACTGACCCTCAGCAATCCTCGGCGGGATGATTTGGCCCCTATGACGGTTTCTGCGCTGGCGGATACGGGGGCTTTGCACCTATGCATTCCATCCCATGTGGCCCTGCAATTGGGGCTGGAAACGGTGGATCATAAAGAGGCCACGCTGGCGGATGGATCCAAAACACTGGTGCCCTACGTGGGGCCCGTTCGTGTGGCCTTTGCCAACAGAACGGGCTTTGTGGGGGCCCTTGTGCTGGGGGAAGAGGTTTTGATGGGGGCCATACCCATGGAGGACATGGATCTGATCGTTATCCCCAAAACACGAACCTTGGCTGTCAACCCCATGAACCCCAATCTGGCCGTTTCGGTGGCCAAAGGAGTGAGGGCAAAAAATAAGCGATTGCATTCTTTTATGCCCTTGCTTTTCCATCCTTTTGTTGGCAGGCTGATAGGATGACACCACAGCGCTATGTTCTCGCCCTGCCAAAGGGCCGTATTTTAAAAGAATTCCAGGGTATTTTGGAAAAAACCCCCCTGCGGATCGAGGATGACTTTTACGATGACGCCTGTCGCAAACTGATGTTTGCCACCAACCGGCCTGATTTGTCTGTGATTCGGGTGCGCAGTTTTGATGTGGCCACCTTTGTGCGTTACGGCGCGGCCCATCTGGGCGTGGCGGGCATGGATGCCATTGCGGAATGCCAAGATCCCGATGTTTACGTCCCCCTGAATTTGGGCATTGGGGCCTGTCGCCTGTCTGTGGCCGCACCGGAAAAGTGGGCGGATTCCGAAAAAACAGACTCCTTTTGGCATGCCACCCACATTCGCGTGGCCACCAAGTACCCCAACATCACCCAGCAGTACTATGCCCAAAAGGGCATTCAGGCGGAGTGCGTCAAACTGAACGGGGCCATGGAACTGGCACCGGCCTTGGGACTGTGTCGACGCATTGTGGATTTGGTGTCCAGTGGCGAGACTTTGCGTATGAATGGCCTGAAAGAGCTGGAAACCATCCTGCCCGTCACCGCCCATTTGATTGTAAACCGCACCGCCTATAAACTATACCCTGACGCCATGGGGGAGATGATCGCCCTGTTTCAAGAGGCCCTGTCATGATCTTCACCACCGACACGTGGCGCGATGCCTTCCTGCAAAGGCAATCCCAACGCCAAACCTTTGACAACCATGAACACACCGTGCGAGAGATCCTGAGCGATGTCCGCAAGCGAGGCGATGCCGCCCTGTATGACTATACCCTGCGATTTGATCGATGCCGCCCCCCTGCTCTCTGCCTTGCCCCTGAAACGTGGGATCAGGCCGATGCCTGCCCCCAGCCCGTCAAAGAAGCCCTGACACTGGCCGCCCAGCGTATCCGTGATTTTCACAGCCTGTCCCTGCCCCAAAACGTACACCACCATGATCCTTTGGGAATGGAGTTGGGGGTGACGTGGCAGCCCCTTTCCCGCGTGGGGGTTTATGTGCCCGGGGGGACGGCGGTTTACCCCAGCTCGGTCCTGATGAATGTTCTGCCGGCCAAGGTTGCGGGGGTGCCTTTTGTGGCCATGGCGGTGCCCACGCCCGATGGGGTTTTGGATCCTGCCCTGCTGTATGCGGCCCGTCTGGCGGGTGTTGATGTCATTCACCCCTTGGGCGGCGCCCAAGCCATTGCCGCTTTGGCCTATGGCACGGAAACCGTGGGGGCCGTGGATAAAATTGTGGGGCCCGGGAATGCCTTCGTGGCAGAGGCCAAACGTCAGGTCATGGGTCAGGTGGGCATTGACAGTTATGCCGGCCCCTCTGAGGTTCTGATTGTTGCCGATGCAAACCAAAACCCCCTCTGGATGGCGTGGGACTTGCTGGCGCAGGCCGAACATGACCCGCGGGCACAAAGCATCCTGATCACCGATGATCTGGCCTTTGCACAGGCGGTTCAGGGGGAGGTAGAGCGCCTCCTCCCCACCCTGCCCCGCAGCCAAACCGCAAGCCAGAGTTGGCGGGATTATGGCATGATCATCGTGGTGCAGGATTTTCTGTCTCAGATTCCCCCCCTTGTGTCATCCATCGCGCCGGAACATTTGCAAGTGTGTTTACAGGATCCTGAACCCTTAATCCCCCACCTGCGGCACGTAGGGTCCCTGTTTATTGGACCCTATACCCCCGAAGCTTTGGGGGATTATCTGGCGGGCCCCAACCATGTTCTGCCCACGTGCGGGACGGCGCGGTTTGCCTCGGGCCTTTCGGTTTACGATTTTTTCAGGCGAATGACGTATCTTAAGGGGTCTGCACAGGCCATCAAGAACCTTGGCCCTGCGGCAGCAACACTGGCACAGGCCGAAAAATTATCTTGTCATGAAAACAGTTTAAGGGTTCGCTTTGAACAGAAAGGATGATTTATGCGCCGCGATGTTGTATCCGTTGCCTTGGATACCGGCAGCATTGTGGCCTTTCATCCCAGTGTTGTGCACGAGCGAGATGTAGCCATCCGCGATTTGCTGCATGAAAACGTATTTTCCCCCCTCAGTGGGGCCATGGGGCCTTGGCACTTGGATTTATCTATTCAGGATAACCGCATTGTTTTTGATGCCAAACATATCAACCAAAACCTTTGCGAGAGTCTCCGCCTTTCCCCCCGCACCCTAACCCCCATCATCCGATCTTATTTTGACATCTGCCGCAGTTATACCCAAGCCCTCTCGAACCGGCAGCCCCACCAGATTGAGGCCATCGACATGGGGCGCCGCGGCCTGCATAACGAAGGGGCGCAGGCCCTACAAAAAAGCCTCTCCCGCGCCTTTACCACCGATCATGATACAGCCAGACGGCTGTTTACCCTCGTTTGTGTTCTGCATATTCGGGCCGAGGGCATCTTATAATCATCTCCCTTCTCTGTCGGTGATGATTGTTTTTGACATGGCTTTTTTGCGCAGGATTTTGTAAAGTCACCTCCATTTCATCGTTAACCAAGGTCTGGGCATGCCCCTGCGTACCGAAATAGCCATTGCCGTCCGCTATTTACGCCCAAAGCGCACAGAGAGCTTTATTACCCTTATTGGTATCCTCTCCATGATTGGGATTGCCTTGGGGGTGGCGACACTGATTATTGTCATGTCCGTCATGAATGGGTTTCGGGTGGAACTTTTGTCCCACATTATCGGCTTGAATGGGCACATCAGCGTTTATCAACCCGGTCAGGGGGCGCCCGATTATGCGGCGACCTTAAAAACAATCCAAAGCGTGCCCTCGGTGACGTCAGTTATTCCCCAAATTGAAAAGCAAGTGCTGATGCAGGCACAGGATAGGGCGCGGGGCGCCATTATCAGGGGCATTCGGGAAAGGGATTTTTATTATCGTCCCTCTTTATTAAACGGGCTCACCCCCGCTGCGCTGGCGAATTTTCGTCAAGGGCAAGTGATTATCGGGGCCGATCTGGCCGACAGTTATGGATTAACTATCGGGGATCAGGTCCGCTTTCTTTCCCCCACGGCGTCCAAAACCCCCTTTGGTCTGGTGCCCCGCGCCATGGTGTTTACGGTGGGCGGTTTTTTTCGGGCGGGCTTGCAGCAATATGATGCCTATTATGCGTTTATCCCCCTAGAAAAAGCCCAAGCTTTTTTTGGCTATGCCCCGACAGACGTGGATAGCCTCGAGGTGACCCTGAACAATGCCGAGGCCGTGGTCCAGGCCAAAAGCGATTTGGCCACCCTGCTGCCCACCTTTTGGGTGGCGCGGGACTGGAAAAACATGAACGCCAGTTTTTTCAATGCTCTGGAGGTTGAGCGCACAGTGATGTTTATCATCCTGACCTTAATTACCATCATTGCGACCTTTATCATCGTGGCCACCCTGTTTATGCTGGTGAAGGCCAAAAGTCGGGATATTGGCATTTTAAGAACCTTGGGCCTGACGCCTGCGGGTATTATGCGTATTTTTATGATGACGGGCAGCACCATTGGCATTCTGGGAACCGCCTTGGGGTTTTCTGTAGGGGTTTTGTTTTCAAAGAATATTGAAAGCATCCGCCGATTTATTGAACGGGTGGCCAACACAGATTTGTTTTCCAAAGAGATTTATTTTCTCTCAAAAATCACCGCCATTCTGGATTGGAATGAGGTGGGCTTAGTGGTGGGGATTGCGTTATTCTTCTCCCTGCTGGCCACCCTTTATCCCGCCCGCAAGGCCGCCCGTTTGGATCCTGTGGAGGTTATTCGCAATGAGTAGTCCGTGCCCTCTCGTCCTTTCCGGCCTTTCAAAATCCTATCCCCAGGGGAATGGGCGCCTGCTGCGGGTTTTGCGCGGCGTTGATTTTGAATTGTCACCGGGAAAAGTAACAGCCCTGCTGGGCATTTCGGGGACGGGAAAATCTACGCTGCTGCATATCGCGGGCCTTTTGGAAAAGCCGGATGACGGGGATGTCATGATTTTGGGGCAGTCCACGCGCCGTCTTTCCCCCACACAATCCACCGTTTTGCGTCGGTGTCATATTGGGTTTGTTTTTCAGTTTCATAATTTGCTGCCCGAATTCACTGTTTTGGAAAACGTCATGCTGCCCCAGCAAATCAATGGGACCAGCACCATCGAGGCCAAAATAAGGGCCATGGATCTTCTCGGCCGCCTTTTGCTTCAGGATCATACCCACAAAATGCCCCAACAACTCTCAGGCGGGCAGCAACAGCGGGTGGCCATCGCCCGCGCTTTGGCCAATCGTCCCAAAGTGCTTTTGGCCGATGAACCTACGGGGAATCTGGATCCCACCAATGCCATGCTGGTTTTTCAAATGTTGCTGGCAGCCGCCCATGAAGAAGGCACCGCCGCCCTGATTGCCACCCATAATGATCACCTGTCATCGGGATCCGATCGGGTGGTGCGTATGGAAAACGGCACGATCTCAGATGTGGAAAGGCCCTTGTAATATGCACCACCTGCTGGATATTGCCTCTTTATCCGATGACGACTTGGGGATGCTGTTAACACTTGGCCAAGACCTGTACGAACACCGCATTCCTGATCCCCAAATCAAGGGATGGTTGGCCACGTTATTTTATGAACCCTCAACCCGCACACGGTGTTCCTTTACCATCGCGGCGCGTCGTCTGGGGATGGAGGTTTTAAACTTGGACATGGCCACCAGTTCCGCCCAAAAGGGGGAAGATTTGCTGGATACCGTCCGCACCCTCTTGGCCATGGGCGTCACCAGCGTTGCCGTGCGGCATCCGGAAAATCGGGCGATGCAGGCCCTCGCCTGTATGCCAACGCTCCGCGTGATCAATGCAGGGGACGGCACCCGCGCCCATCCCACCCAAGCGCTGGGCGATGCCCTGGTGATGCGGGGGGCGTGGGGCCATGATCTGACGGGCCGCCACATTGTCATTTGCGGCAACATCCAACATTCCCGCGTGGCCCGCAGCCATTTGGCGCTGTTGCCCCGTTTGGGGGCTGTGGTTCACTTTGTGCCCGATAATAATGATCCCTTGGATCTGACGGGCCCCTATACACGGCATAAACGATTGCAGGACATTTTGCCTGATGCCGATGCCATTATGATGCTGCGGGTCCAAAAAGAGCGCATGGCCGTGATGCCGGATTTATCCCGTTACTTAAATGATTTTGGCCTGAAAGAAGAAGACGCAAAACGTCTGAAATCGGGGGCTTTGATCATGCACCCAGGGCCCTTTAACCGCAATGTGGAAATTGCCAGCGCCTTGGTGGATCATCCGGCGTCTGTGATCCAAAACCAAGTGGCCGCCGGCGTGGCCATCCGCATGGCCATTTTGGCGGGCGTTTAGCAAACGCTGAGCGCAACATCCGCCTGACGGCGCAGCAAGTGCAATTCCTGATAGGCCGAGGCCTGGGCCTCAAACACATCCTCCACCACAGAATAAATCAGACCGCTGTAATAGCCCACCGCTTTTTCTAGTTCCAGAGCGTCCTCTTGGTTCCCCTTAATCAGGGCCTTGATGGCATCCGAGGCCACCATCAATTCGGCGTCATAATCAAAATCGGGACGGATGGTTTTTTTCAGTCCCTCCACCATGCCCAAAGTAAAGCTGGCCTCTTCGGCTTCGCTGGATGGGGTCCGCTGCAACAATTTGATTTTGCTGGTGGTGTTCATGGCGTAGGTCTCCTAAAAAAAATCCTAAGAAAAGGTTTTGTTATTCGTTTGTGCCCTAAAAAGGTTAACGAATCCTTGTGATTATCCTGAAAAATGATTAACGTTCTGTTAAAAGACATTCTTTCTATAAAGAAAGCCACGCCGCATGACCGTTCCTTTTGTTTTGGCCTCTCAAAGTGCTTCGCGGGCGGCCCTGCTGACCCGCGCGGGCATCCCGTTTGATCAGGTGCCCTCTGTGGTGGATGAGGATGCCCATAAAGAACGTTTTTTAAAAACGCACACCGGCCCGTTATCCGCGCTGGCCTTGTTTTTGGCGCACCAAAAGGGGCGGGATGTTTCCCTGCGCCACCCCGATGCCATGGTGTTGGCGGCCGATCAAATTTTGGTGTTTCAGGAAACCGTCTATAACAAAGCCAAAACCTTAGACGAGGCCGCCGCCGTTTTAAAAACCCTGAGACACAAAACCCACACCCTGCCCACCGCCATGGTCCTGTACCGCGGGGGGGAAGCGGTTTGGGAGCATCTGGACATCCCAACCCTGAAGATGCGGGATTTTTCCGATGCGTTTTTGCAGGATTACCTGCAACAGCACGGCCAAACGGCCCTGTCCGCCGTGGGATGTTATCAGATCGAGGGGGCCGGCCTGCACCTGATGGCCGAGGTCACGGGGGACAGCAGCACCATTCAGGGCCTCGCGCTCCTGCCTTTGCTGGAACAATTGCGGCACTTTGGGATCCTGAATGCATGACCACCGCCCAAACAAAACTTTTGGCCGTTCTGGGGCACCCCATCGCCCATTCCAAATCACCGGCCATGCACAGCGTGTGGCTGAAACGTCACACCATCCCTGCGTGCTATTTGGCGTTTGATGTTTTACCCGAAGATTTACCCGCTGCCATTCGGGGCCTTCACGCTTTGGGGGCCATAGGCTGCAACATCACATTACCGCATAAAGAAGCCGCCCTGACCCTGTGTCACGAGGTCAGCCCCCACGCCCAAGCTCTGGGCGCGGTGAATACCTTGGTTTTTAAAAAAGACAAAATCATCGGGGATAACACCGATCCCGCTGGGTTTTGGCAGGGGCTGATCACCCAAGCCCCCTGCCCCGTCCCCCATCGCCCCATTGTCATTTTGGGGGCCGGCGGCGCGGCGCGGGGGGTGGTGGCGGCGTTATCGGATCATGTTAGCTGTCCCCTGATCATCCTGAACCGTACCCTGGCGCGGGCGGAAGCCCTGCGGACCTTAGCCCCCAACCTGATAACGGGACCGCTGAGCGCCCCCCTGCCCCCTGATACCCAAATGGTGGTCAATACCCTGTCCAGCGGGGCGGCGGCGCCGGATGTATCAAACGTACCGCCGGATTGTTGGCTGTATGATTTATCCTATAATCCCCCCCTTACCCCCTTTCTGGCGGCGGGACAGGGGCGGGGCCTGCGGGGGATCAACGGCGCGGCCATGCTGGCCCATCAAGGCGCCGCAGCCTTTGCCCTGTGGTTTGGAAAACACCCCACGGTGGATGAGGAGGTGATGGGGGTGGTGTTAGGACAGAACCCGCAGCAGTGCATTTGACATTTTTCGCGTTATGGTGTATGGTTAGCAGGTTCTTTGCCTTTGTATGTCCTTGCTTTTTATGCAAACTGTGAATCAATCAACCTTTGCCCAGAATTTATCCACGTTGATGAACCAGCTGAGCCAAGATCACATTCCATTGTTGATCACCCGTGATGCCGCAGAACCAGCGGTTTTGGTGTCGTGGTCTGATTTTCGCGCCCTCGAAGAAGCTGCCTCTTTCATGACCACGATTGTTCATCGGCAAAATATCCCTAACCAAGGATCCACAGGGCAACCCTTGGATATCAAAGCCCTGAAAGGATGTGTTTCCTACAAGGGGCCCCCTGTTTCATTGGCGGATATGGATGCTGCCATTGCTATGAATGCAGGAACAGATGCGTGATTGCCTTAGATACCAATGTTTTGGTGCGCTACTTGGTCCAAGATGATCCCGATCAGTCCTTTAGGGCCTCTCAGCTTTTGGAGAATTTATCCGAATCCAACAGGGCGTTTGTTTCCTGCGTTGTTTTGTGTGAAACGTTTTGGGTGTTAAAAACATCCTACCAACTGCCCAAAGAGACCCTAGTCAACGTGTTGGATAGACTCTTCTATGTGCCCGTTTTGGACATTGAACATCTGGGCAGCTGCCTTCTGGCGCTTCAAGCCTATACAACGGGACGGGCTGATTTTTCTGATTACCTGATCAAATCCATCGCCGCCCACTATGGATACCCTCGCGTCTTCACCTTTGATAAAACCGCATCCCAGAGCGAAGGTTTTGTTTTGCTTTAAAAAACTCTTTGCACTGTGGTTTGGAAAACACCCCACGGTGGATGAGGAGGTGATGGGGGTGGTGGAGTGATAAATGTTGAAGGTTTTTTAGGCCATTTGCAAAGCCATCCGATTCCTCATTAGATTTGATCGATTGACCATATTCGTAATAGATGCAGCACTGGACTGCATCACACTGTTCGCTGTGTTTCTAGCTGCCTGCATGCCGTTGCCTGCTTTTTGAAACAGATCTAGCAACGCTTGACCTAAAGCTCCTTGGCATATGTCTTCCCAGCCCTCTCCAGCCCCTGCAAGTATACCAGTAAGACTAAAGGGACCTATTACAAAGGGATTTTCCCCTGCTACAAGGGGGGTTATTTCAGATGACCATCCAAAAGGACTCGGTTGACTCATAAAAAACCCATAGATAATACATTGAATATCCCACATCCCCCCCAAAAAACCAAGAAAAAAATTTCAAAAACAATTTGCCATCCCCCGATGGGCGTGGCACAACAACAGAAAGACCCGTTAGAGAGAGATTTCGCCATGCTCAAGCCCCTGGTTGTTGGTTGTCTGGCCCTTTGGTTGGGGGCGGCGCCCACAGCAGCGGCGGAGGATTTTTTGACGTGGCGCCATGATTTTGCCGCCCGCGCCCAACAGGCGGGCATTTCACAGACGACGTTGGACGCGGCCCTAAACACCTTGGATCAGCCCAACGAACGCATCATCGCGCTGGATCAAAAACAGCCCGAAAAAAAAGTTTTGTTTTCTGAATACATCGACCGCGTGGTTTCGCAGGAACGCGTGGGCACCGGCACCGCCCGCCTGCGGGATTATCCGGATTTGCTAAAAAGCGTATCAAAAAAATACGGTGTGCCGCCGGAAATCATGGTGGCCCTGTGGGGTGTGGAGACCCATTATGGCGTGATTACGGGCGGGTTTCCGGTGGTGGAATCCTTGGCCACCTTGGCGTTCGAGGGACGCCGCCGCGATTTTTTTGAAACGGAACTGCTCGCCGCCCTAAAAATTCTGGATCAGGGGCATATTGATCTGGATGCCTTTATCGGCTCTTGGGCAGGGGCCATGGGACAATGTCAATTTATGCCCACCAGCTTTGAAAACTACGCCGTGGACGGCGATGGTGATGGGCACCGCGATATCTGGACGAACCCCAAAGATATTTTTCCCTCTATTGCCAATTATTTAAAAGAACACGGATGGAAAGCGGGGCAAAATTGGGGCCGCCCTGTTCAATTGCCAGAGGGCATAGATATTTCCGAAGAGGCCCTGAAAGCCCCGAAAACCCTAGACGAATGGCGGAAACTGGGCGTTCAGACCCACACCGGCAATCCCCTGCCAGGGGGGGGCAAAATCATGGCCAGCCTGTGGGTGATGGATGATAATCCTGCTCAGGCCTTTTTGGTGTATGACAACGCTCAGGTTTTGATGAAATGGAACCGGTCACGGTATTTTGTGCTCAGCGTAGGGCTGTTGGCCGATGCGATTTAGGTCCCTCCCCCTTGCCTTGATGCTCTTTTTGTCCGCCTGTGCGGCCACGGAAAAGCCCACAACACCCGCCCCCTTCGTCCCCCAAAGTCGGGGAACGTTCAAGGTGGGCAAGCCCTATACCATTGACGGGCGAACCTATACGCCCCTTTTGCCGGCGTCCTATAAGGAATCGGGCATTTCGTCATGGTATGGATCTGAATTTCACGACAAATCCACGGCCAACGGGGAAATTTTTGACAAACATCAGTTAACCGCTGCTCACAAAACCCTGCCCCTGCCCTCCGTCGTGCGGGTGACAAATCAGCGCAATGGGAAAAGTGCCATTTTGCGGGTGAACGATCGTGGACCCTTCGTGGATACGCGGTTGATTGACTTGTCTGAGGCCTCGGCCAAAGCCCTTGGCTTTCACGGCCAAGGCCTAGCCCCCGTTGTGGTGGAATTGCTACCAAACGAAAGTTACGAGGTTGCCCTAAACGCCGGTGCCAGACCACAGGATATTGCCGTTTGGAAAAACACTGCTGATCCTGTGGCTTTGGCGGCGGCCCCCTCTTCCCTCTCCCCCCAACCCACGGGGGAAGAGATTTATCTGCAGGCCGGTGCCTTTGAAAATCCCGAAGCGGCCGCCGCGCTGGCCCGCGATCTAATGGCCATACCGGATGTTTCCCTGAAAACCAAAATTGTTGAAAAGCCCAACCAGTCCATGCACAGGGTCCACATCGGCCCCTTGGCCCCATCCGACGTGGCCCCATTAAAACAGATTTTAGCAGAACGCGGTTATGGGGATTTGGCCTTGATCACACCCTAGAGGTTGTGTAAAAAAGAACATTCGTGATTTCGTGTGAAGGATCTTCCCTATGGCTTTTTTGGCAGACCGCTTGTCTTTGGTCAAACCCTCTCCCACCTTGGCAGTGACACAAAAGGCTGCGGCCCTCGTGGCCCAAGGTCTGCCCATCATCGGGCTGGGCGCGGGAGAGCCCGATTTTGACACCCCCGACACCATCAAACAAGCCGCCACTGAGGCCATGAATCGCGGCGAAACACGCTACACCGACGTTGCCGGTACCCCCGCCCTGAAAAAGGCCGTCATTGCCAAAATGAAACGCGACCATAACCTGACCTACGCCCCCGATCAAATCGTGGTGGGCACAGGGGCCAAGCAGGTTTTGTTCAATGCCTTGCTGGCCACCCTGAACCCAGGGGATGAAGTCATCGTACCCGCCCCGTACTGGGTATCCTATCCCGATATGACCCTGTTTGCGGCGGGCGTGCCTGTGATTGTGTCCTGCCCCGAAAGCGATGGATTTAAATTAACGCCGGATGCCCTGACCCGCGCCATTACGCCCAAAACCAAGTGGTTGATTCTCAACAGCCCATCGAACCCCACGGGGGCCTGTTATACGATGGAGGAGCTGAAGGCCATCACCAAAGTCCTGCACGCCCATCCCCACGTTCACGTGATGTGCGATGATATTTATGAACATCTGGTGTATGATGGTTTTGCGTATCATACCTTGCTAGAGGCCGACCCTTCGCTGCAGGACCGCGTTTTGGTGGTTAACGGTGTGTCCAAATCCTATGCCATGACGGGATGGCGTATCGGCTACGGCGCGGGGGAAAAATCCCTGATTGGGGCCATTGTGAAAATTCAATCCCAGTCCACCACCAACGCGTGCTCAGTCGCGCAGGCCGCGGCGGTGGAGGCCTTAAACGGGCCGCAAGGCTTCCTGAAAGACTGGCAGGCATCCTTTGCCAGCCGCCGCAATTTCGTGGTGGATGCCATCAATGCCATTCCGGGCTTGTCTGCTTTAAAGCCAGAGGGGGCCTTTTATGTCTATATTTCCTGCGCGGCTCTGATGGGCAAAACCACCCCTAAGGGCGCCGTGATTCACACAGACCAAGACTTGGTGACCTATCTGTTGGAAGAGGCCAACGTGGCCTGTGTCCAAGGGGAAGCCTTTGGCCTGAGCCCCTATTTCCGGATTTCCTACGCCACCAGTTTGGACAAGCTGAAGGACGCCATGAAACGCATTCACGCCGCCTGCGCCGATCTGAAATAACACCCACCTAAGTGGGCATAAACCGGCGCACCACCATGCGCATCAGGGATTCGATCAATTCGTGGGACATGTCCATCATGGGCGGGTCAAAATGCTTTTTGTCCATCATTTGCGCCGTATAAAGGATCAATCCCAAAGCCTGCGCCGCCAGCACACGGGCGGCCAAGGGGGAAAGTTCCCGCTCTCGCCCCTTGAACAAGGCCTCTAGGGACAGGCTGACCTCTTGAAACGGTTTTGTATCATCCAGATGAATTTTTTCCTTTAATCCCGGATCGGGCAAAAACACCAATCGAAAGGTGAGCGGCTTTTCATCATACAGCCGGCACAGATACACCACCAGCGATGATAAAAACGCCGTTTCATCCGCCGCCTGCGCTTTTAAATCACGAATGGCCAGCGTCACCCGCGCGGTTTCTTCGGAAAACAATTCCCGAATCATGGCTTCTTTGCTGGGGTAGTGACGATACAGGGCCCCTTCGGCCAAGCCGGCTTTGTCCGCCACCATACGCACCGTCATGGCGGCATACCCATGCACACACAACAGGGCCAAGGCACAGGACCGCAAATGATCCCGCGTCATATCACCCTTTGTTTTTTTGATCACCGTCATGGAAACTCTGGCATTCTTTGGAAAACGTTGGCCATTTTCATTATTCACCACTATGAACAGGGGTTCAAGGGTTTGTGTTGTCTTATTGGATCGGCGAAGGGCCCTTAAGGGGCATAGCCTTGGCACCCAAAAAAATTTCCAACACAATGTGGGCGTGTCATCATTTAGGTTTTTGACAGGAAGCTCGGCTTAAAGGAAAAGGTTATCTATCCAAAAATAACAACAAGATAGGATAGATATGCATCGCTATGCTCTTCGGGATGATCAATGGGAAAAGATCAAAGATATGCTTCCTGGCAGCGAGGGCTGGGTAGGCAGGACAGCCAAGGACAACCGATTGTTTGTGGAGGCTGTTTTATACCGCTATCGGGCTGGGATTCCTTGGCGGGATTTACCTGGGCGTTTTGGGGATTTTCGTGTGATTCATCTGCGTCACACACGGTGGAGTCAAACGGGCATATGGGGGAAAGTTTTCAAAGCGTTAGCGGAAGATTCTGACAACGAGTACGCTATGATTGATTCAACCATCGTGCGGGCTCATCAAGACAGTGCTGGGGCTAAAAAAAAACACCAGAAGAGACCTGCGAAGACCAGGCCATAGGCCGGAGCAAGGGGGGATTATCAACCAAAATTCATGCGACTTGCGATGCTTTGGGCAACCCCACGGGCTTTCACCTGACCCCTGGTCAAGCCCATGATTTACACGGGGCCGATGCGCTTCTGAACAACCTCAAGGCTATTGGGGCTTTTCTAGCCGACAAAGCCTATGATGCCCTGGAACGCATGATTGCCAAATTGAAAGCCGCCGATTGCCAGGTGGTGATTCCCCCCAAAACCAACCGCACGGAACAACGTCCTTATGATGAAGAAATGTACAAATGGAGACACTTGATCGAAAATTTCTTCCAAAAACTCAAACAATACAGAGGCATTGCCACACGTTACGACAAAACCGCCTGCAATTTTTTGGGTGCCATCCACCTCGTCGCCTCAATCATCTGGCTTAAATGATGACACGCCCGTGATGAACATCACATCACATCACATCACATCACATCACATCACATCACATCATAATGAGGGGGTAAACTTTTCTGGAGTCCAGAATGACCACTGTAACTGCAACGCTTGAAATTACGTCTCCGGACGGAACAAAGCGTACAGTAACCCTCCCCCCCTGGAAGCTTGATACTATTCCAAGTTTGGGATTCTGTGTTGGGTTTGCCAGAATGTTGGCCGATGGTCCTATGACCATCGACGTCAGCGAAGAGCGACAGGGCAGACCCGTTTACGAACAGGATGTTCACGTCCGTTTTTGAGACGCAGGGACAACGGGTTCGTTTAAAGGGGGGAGGCAAGCCAAGAGCTTGTCTCCCCTTTTTCTTTATTCAGACCCCACAGCCATGATTTTAACAATCACGCCGCCTGATTCAGCGGTGCCTTCATCCATTTTTGGGCCAAAGTGGCGCCGGCGTAACGGGCGGATGTGCCCAAGGCCTCTTCAATACGGATCAACTGATTGTATTTGGCCAAGCGATCGCTGCGGGACAGGGATCCCGTTTTGATCTGTCCGGTGCCAAAAGCCACGGCCAAATCGGCAATCATGGCATCCTCAGTTTCGCCCGAGCGGTGGGACATGACAGAGGCATAACCATGACCATGGGCCAAATCAATGGCACGCCATGTTTCGGTTAACGTTCCAATCTGATTGACCTTAATTAAAATGGCGTTGGCGGCCCCTTGGTCCAGACCCTGCTGCAAACGTTTGACGTTGGTGACAAACAAATCATCCCCCACCAACTGCAACCGGTGGCCCAGCGTTTTGGTTAATGCCTGCCAGCCCGTCCAATCCTGTTGATCCAGGGCATCCTCGATGGACACAATGGGGTAATCGCGGGTTAGAGTGTCATAATAATTGACCATGGCATCCGCCGAAAGCGTCAAAGTTTCCCCATGCCAGTGATACTGACCGTCCCGATACAATTCGGATGACGCCACATCCAGCGCCAGAACCACATCACGGCCGCTGCTGTACCCCGCCTGCGTTATGGCCGATTCCAGCAAATCCAACGCCGCGCGGGTTGAGGCAATGGCGGGCGCAAAGCCCCCCTCGTCCCCCACGTTGGTGCCTAGGCCTTTGGTTTTCAGGATGCTTTTCAGGGCATGAAAAATCTCCGACCCCATCCGCAGCCCTTCGGAAAACGAAGAGGCCCCCACGGGCATAATCATAAACTCTTGAACATCCAGATCATTATCCGCATGTTGTCCGCCATTGATGATGTTCATCATGGGCACAGGCAGTAAAGAGGCAAAGGTGCCCCCCAAGGACCGATATAACGGCACATCCTGAAAAGCGGCCGCGGCGCGGGCCGTGGCCAAAGACACCCCCAGCAGGGCATTGGCCCCCAAACGCCCCTTATTTTCTGTCCCATCCAAATCAATCAGAACCTGATCAATCCCCACCTGATCACAGGCATCCATACCGATGAGGGCATCGGCAATCTCTGTATTCACAGCCTCAACGGCATTCAAAACCCCTTTGCCGCCATAGCGTTTGGTATCGCCGTCCCGCTTTTCCACGGCCTCATAAAGGCCTGTAGAGGCCCCAGACGGCACAGCGGCACGGCCCAAAGCCCCGCCATCCAGACGAACGTCAACCTCAACCGTGGGGTATCCACGGGAATCCAAAATTTCGCGTGCGGTAATATCAATCAGCGTTGTCATGATGTTGTTCCTGTTACCGAAAATTCCAAAGGATGATTCCCACCATATGACTGGTGGGCCTGAGTGGACTCGAACCACCGACCTCACCCTTATCAGGGGTGCGCTCTAACCAGCTGAGCTACAGGCCCATATGCCATACCAAAAAGCATACAGAAAAGGACGCATAGCATTTTTGCCCAAGGGTATCAAGACAATTGTCATAAAAAATGCCAAGGCGCATCCGAAATGTCCCCGTTTTTCTGTTGTCTTGGCGCCTTAAAAAAAAGAACCACAAAAAGAAAAACCCCGCTCCCTCAATGAGGGAGCGGGGCTATGGTTCAGGGTAACGGAGAAAGATTCCTTAGAATCCGCCCATGCCGCCCATCATATCCCCCATGCCACCGGCACCAGGGGTATTGTCGTTTTTAGGCTCGGGCTTATCCGCCACCATGGCTTCGGTGGTGATCAAGAGAGACGCCACGGAAGCGGCATCCTGCAGCGCGGTACGCACAACCTTTGTGGGGTCGATAATACCAGCCTTGATCATGTCCACGTATTCACCGGTCTGGGCGTTAAAGCCGTAGTTGCCGTCTTTGCTTTCCAGCAATTTACCCGCAATCACAGCGCCATCGTATCCTGCGTTTTCAACGATTTTACGAATGGGGGCCTGAGCTGCCCGACGGACGATGTCGATCCCTGTGTTTTGATCGGCATTATCACCCTTCAGGTTGGCCAGAACGCTGGTTGCGAACAGCAAGGCGCGGCCACCACCGGCAACGATGCCCTCTTGAACGGCAGCGCGGGTGGCATGCAAAGCATCATCCACACGGTCACGACGCTCTTTCACCTCAGTTTCCGTGGCCCCACCAACGCGAATCACCGCCACACCGCCGGACAGTTTGGCCAGACGCTCTTGCAGTTTTTCTTTGTCGTAATCCGAAGATGTGTCTTCGATCTGGGCACGAATCTGGGCGCAGCGGGCGTCAATGTCGCCTTTTTTGCCGTTACCGTTGATGATGGTGGTGTCGTCCTTGGTAATGCGCACTTTTTTGGCTGTTCCCAGCATGTTCAGTGTGACATTTTCCAGTTTGATCCCGATGTCTTCGGAAACCACTTCACCGCCGGTTAAAATGGCAATGTCTTCCAGCATGGATTTGCGACGATCACCGAAACCAGGGGCTTTCACAGCGGCCACTTTCAGACCACCGCGCAGTTTGTTGACCACCAGTGTGGCGAGGGCTTCGCCTTCCACATCTTCAGCGATAATCAACAGCGGACGTCCACTTTGAACCACACCTTCCAAAACGGGCAGCAAAGACTGCAAACCGCTGAGTTTTTTGTCGTGCAGCAAAATGAACGGGTTGTCCAGCTCAGCGACCATTTTTTCAGAATTGGTCACGAAGTAAGGGGACAGGTAACCGCGGTCAAACTGCATTCCTTCCACAACATCCAGCTCAGAGGCCAAGCTTTTGGCTTCTTCAACGGTAATGACGCCTTCGTTGCCCACTTTTTTCATGGCACTGGCGATCATTTCCCCGATGTCTTTTTCCCCGTTGGCGGAAATGGTGCCCACTTGGGAAATTTCTTCGGATGAAGAAATGGCTTTGGATTGTTTTTGCAGGAATTCAACAATCTTGCCAACGGCCAGATCAATACCCCGTTTCAGATCCATGGGGTTCATGCCAGCGGCGACGGCTTTGTTGCCCTCAACAATAATGGCACGGGCCAAAACGGTGGCGGTGGTTGTACCATCACCGGCCAGATCGTTGGTTTTGCTGGCCACTTCACGGATCAGCTGGGCGCCCATATCTTGGAAAGGCTCGGCCAGCTCGATGCTTTTGGCCACCGTCACACCGTCTTTGGTGATTTGGGGGGCACCAAAGGATTTTTTGATCACAACGTTACGACCCTTTGGGCCCAAGGTAACAGACACAGCATCCGCGAGCTTGATCACACCTTTGATCATTTCATCACGCGCATCGCTGCCAAAGCGAATCAATTTTGCAGTCATAGTTTAGATTTCCTTTGTTAAATAAAATTAAGCGGCTTTTTTCTTGGCCGATGCACCGGTAAGAACACCCAGAACATCGGATTCTTTCATAATCAGGTATTCCTGACCGTCGATTTTGACCTCGGTCCCTGACCATTTTCCAAACAGGATCACATCACCCACGTTCACATCCAAAGCGGCAATCTCACCTTTATCATTGCGGGAACCGGGACCGGCCGCAACAACTTCTCCCTGAATGGGTTTTTCTTTGGCTGTGTCGGGAATAATGATCCCACCCGCCGTTTTTTCGTCTTGTTCCAGACGACGCACCAAAAGGCGATCGTGTAAGGGGCGAAAGTTCATAAATCTAACCTCTATTAATTTTGGAATAAAAAACGGTGGCTTATCACCGCCAAGCTTTAGGTAGGCACACCCCCCCAAGATGTCAAGGGCCCTTGGATTTTTTTTCCAGAATCTTTATGTCCAGAACGTTATCCTTTGGCCTTTTCCACAAAGCTGCCGTCCCGTGTGTCCACCACAACTCTGGCGCCGGCCTCAAGATACGGGGGCACCATAATTTTTTCCCCATTGGAAAGGATGGCGGGCTTGTACGAAGATGTGGCGGTCTGGCCCTTGATGGTGGGCTCGGCCTCCACAATCTCCAGCACCACCGTTTCGGGCAGGGTAACGCTCAGGGGCTTGCCCTCGTAAAACAAAACGGTCACATCCATGTCATCTTGCAAAAACGGCAACGTATCCCCCAAAATATCGCTGGGCAGGGCGATTTGCTCGAACGTTTCCTTGTGCATCAGGGTGATCATGTCATCCTGTAAAAACAGGAATTGATAGATTTCTTCGTCCAAACGCACGCGGTCGATGCGCTCTGAGGACCGAAAACGCTCGTTCAGTTTGGTCCCTTCGAGCAGGGCCTTCATCTCGGCCTGAATATACGCCCCCCCTTTACCAGGTTGGGTATGCATCGTTTTTAAGACGACCCATAATTTACCCTTATGATTGACAATATTTCCGACTTTTAAATCGTTGGCATTCACATCCATCGCGGATCCCCATATTCATTGATCAGATCATCCATTTGCCGTAGCGCACCCCCAACGTCATCCCAAATGCCGCGGCAAAGGGCAACAGCACTGGAACCAGCGCTCAGAATTTCTGGCACAGCGCTTAGCTGTATGCCACCAATGGCCACACTTGGCAAGGGGGCATGGGCCTGAAGATCATTCCATGCCCCAAAAAGACTGAGCGGGGCGCGGGTTTTTGCCTGTTTCGTTGTGCTGGGGTAAACGGCCCCAAAGGCCACATAACTGGCCCCATCGTCCTTCGCCCGCACCGCCAAGGCCAAATCGTTATAACAAGAAGCCCCAATCACGAACCCAGCGGGCAATTGCGCCCGCGCTGTGGCCACGGGCATGTCATCCTCCCCCAAATGCACACCATCACAGCCCAAGCTGTTGGCCAAAAAGGGATCGTCATTCAGAATCAAAGGGACTTTTTGCCCGCGACAAAGAGGCTGGACAGCGTGCACAGCCTGTGCGATCGTTACCGTATTGGCGGATTTCAAACGCATCTGAAACGCCGTCACGGCGGGGTGGCTGCAGATGATGGCCACATCCTGCAGAGGGGGGAGGGCATCCGGCGGAGAGAGAACATAAATCATAGCTGAAAAAACAAGACGCCCCGATTTGGGTTAACCTTTTTTTTAACAATACGCGGCAAAGTATGACTATGTCGATTTATAAAAAATCGCACTATAACAAAAGAAGAAAAAACACCTTAGGAGTGCGCGTCATGTTTTCACGACTTTTTGGAATGATTTCTTCTGATATGGCCATTGATCTGGGAACGGCCAACACGTTGGTTTATGTTCAGGGACGCGGGATTGTGCTGAATGAACCTTCGGTGGTTGCCATTGCCAACGTAAAAAATAAAAAAATTGTTTTATCTGTTGGGGCCGATGCCAAACAGATGTTGGGAAAAACCCCCGCCAACATTTCGGCGATACGCCCGCTGCGCAACGGGGTGATTTCCGATTTCCACATCGCCGAAGAAATGATCAAACACTTTATTCAAAAAGTGCATAACCGCAAAATGTTTGCCAGCCCCCGCGTGGTGATTTGTGTCCCCTCTAGCGCCACAGAAATTGAACGCCGCGCCATCCAAGAATCCGCGGAACGTGCCGGCGCAAGAGCCGTTTATTTAATCGAAGAGCCCATGGCGGCCGCCCTAGGCGCGGGGATTTCTGTCACCGCCCCCAAAGGCAACATGGTGGTGGATATTGGCGGGGGCACCACAGAGGTGGCCGTCACATCCCTAGGGGGATTGGTGTATGCCCGTTCCATTCGCATTGGGGGCGATGTTATGGATGAAACCATCATCAGTTACGTGCGACGCACCTGCACCTTGCTGATCGGCGAAGCCACGGCCGAGCGCATCAAAATCGAAATTGGCACGGCCATCAAACCGGCCTCGGGCATTGGCAAAGTCATGAAAATCCGTGGCCGCGATATGATCGAGGGCGTGCCCAAAGAAATCGAAATTAACGAAAAACAGGTGGCCGAGGCCCTGTCCGAGCCCATCACCGCCATGATCGAGGCCGTGCAAGAGGCCCTGGAACACACCCCCCCCGAATTATCGGCGGATATCGTGGATCACGGTATTTTGCTAACAGGCGGGGGCGCACTGCTAAACAATCTGGATAAACTGTTGCATCAGGCCACGGGCCTGCCCGTTATCGTCGCCAAAGACCCCCTGAACTGCGTGGTCTTGGGCGCGGGAAAATGTCTGGAAGAAATGTACACCATGCAGGATGTTCTGGCGGAGGCCTAAAACGGCTGAGGGGGCAGGCCGAAGCCTGCCCCCCTCGCTCTAACAGAGCTTGTACTTTATTTTTTAATACTTATTTGCGCCAAAATCTTACTTGATTCGATCGAAGGATCTGACTTCAGCACTACATCCACATATGACGCAGCCAAAAAAGCGACTTCATTTGGAAAAGGGATTAGCAGTTCTGTAAACGGTAACCCTACATTTTTTATAGATAACCTGAAGTACAGTCTAAAAACTCTATCCTCATAGTTTAGAGGAGAGTACCTGATTATCAGATCACTATCCTCAGACCTGCCAAAGCAGGGCAAATCAATCAAATAGCCTTCGCCTTCAACATCACCATTAAAGCACAGCTGAACCAAGAATCTGTAATGGTTCACGAGAGAAAACCACTAAAAAGTGGCCAAGAAACAACCCCCTGATTATGATGTGATGTGATGTGATGTGATGTGATGTGAATCACATTTTGGAAATTTTTTTGGGGCGTCCACTGAAAACCACAGGAAAACCATCGCAGGGGCAAGGGTCTTTCCCGATAAGCAGCCTTGGCCTATAGTGGCGTTATGGTGACCCTGTCTGATGATTTTTTGGAACGTTTGCGTGAATCGGTGCGGATCGAGGATGTTATCCGCGCCCGCATCCCCCTGAAAAAAGCAGGACATGAGTATAAGGGGTTATGTCCGTTTCATACCGAAAAAACCCCCTCCTTTCACGTCATTCCCAGCAAACAATTTTTTCATTGCTTTGGCTGTGGCGCCAGCGGTGATGTCATTAAATTTGTGAAGGATTTTGATAAAGGGGGATTTTTAGCCGCAGTAAAAACACTGGCAGATCTGGGGGGATTGACGATACCCACAGCGGAAACCGCCCCCGCCCCTGCTGAGGACACGCGGTATTTTACGCTGTATGAACAGGCCAGTGCCTTTTATCAGCATACCTTGGCCAGCGACGGCGCCGCCCAGCGGTATCTGACCCAGCGGGGCATAACCGCCGCCAGCGTGAAGCACTTTTCTTTGGGATTCGCCCCCGATGCGTGGGATACCCTCAGCCGGTTTTTGATGACCAGAGACCACCGCCCCCACGATTTGGTGGAGGCAGGACTGTGCGTGCAAAAAGATCCAAACCGCCCCCCCTTTGATCGGTTTCGCCACCGTGTGATGTTTCCCATCCAAAATCGAAAGGGGAAAATTGTGGCCTTTGGGGGCCGAACCCTGCCCGGGGGGGGCGTTACGGATCATGCCGATGCCCCCAAATACCTCAATTCCCCTGAAACGGAGCATTTCCAAAAAAATCAGATGCTTTACGGATTGTTTCAGGCGTTGCCCACGCTCAGAAAAACCCGCCGCGCCACGGTGGTTGAGGGGTACACAGATGTGATTTTGCTGCACCAAAACGGATACACCGATGCCGTGGCCCCCTTAGGGACAGCCTTTACGGAAACCCAGATGTCCATCCTGTGGTTTTTGGTGGATCAGATTGTGGTGTGTTTTGATGGGGACGCCGCCGGCATGCGGGCCGCCGAGCGCTGCATTCAGCGTATTTTGCCGGATTTGCAGGCGGAAAAAACCATCGCCATCATGATGATGGATGCCGGCGAAGACCCCGCCAGTCTGATGGCCGCAGGGGGACAGGCCCGCTGGGATCAAATGCAAAATCATGCCCTGTCGATTTTGGATTTTTGGATGCGCCTTCATCAGCAAACGCTGGCGGGGTCCGGCCACCAACGGGCG
The DNA here is from genome assembly GCA_044235825.1 of Alphaproteobacteria bacterium. Taxonomy (GTDB): domain Bacteria; phylum Pseudomonadota; class Alphaproteobacteria; order JAJTHO01; family CANGYM01; genus CANGYM01. Next base: position 42,221 of record JBIIHL010000008.1, read on the forward strand.
GCCTTGATGAAACAGATGCTCAGGGATTGTGACGTTATTCGGGATCCGGACCTAAAGGCGTTTTATAAACAGGATATTCGGGACCGCTTTTATCGCCTGCGAACGTCGCCTTTAAAAAAACAACCCTTTGGGGTGATCGGCATACCGCTGCCGTCGCCCAAAAACAATCTGGATCGGATGTGCTGCGCTTTGCTGGCGGATTTGGCCCATCATCCAGAATGGATCGAGGATGCTGCTGAGCTTTTGGGGCATCTCACATTCCCCAACCCATCCATTGACGAAATTCGGGGGCGCATGGTCAGCATGGCCGCCGAAGGACTTGACAAAACAACAGACCAACCCTATATCAATCCATCCCCGTGGATTCAGAATGCGCTTCAGGCGCTGGAACTTTGGACGTCAGACCCTGTCATGCCTCAGTTGTTTTTAAAGCCCTCTCATGATGTTTATGATCTTTGGCATGAAAGTTGTTTGAAACTTAAACGGAGCCTGGCGCTGTCTCAATCTCGACAAAAAAAGGCCGCAAGACCCCTGCGATGAAACGTTTTTTTAATGGTTTTCTGAACTAATCACACCTAAACCCTTATCGGAGCCTGTAACCCCCAATGGCCGAAAAAAAACATTTAGATACCATGGAAACGGAAGAGGTTTTGGGATCTTCGGGGGTTTTGACCTTTGAAGACTCTTTTAAAAAACTTCGCAAAATTGGCAAGCTTAAAGGCTATATAACCTACGATCAGCTGAATGATATTTTGCCAACCGAGGCCTTTTCGTCTGAACAAATCGACGAGGTTATTGCCAAAATCGGGGCGGCGGGCATTGATATCGTGGATGACGATGATCTTGAGGGCCTAGAGGAAGAAGAAAACGCAAAACAAAAACGTCGCAAATCCACAGACGATGACGATGGGGGCGATGAAAGTGCATCCGAAGCCTTTGTGGGCGAAGAGCGCACATCGGGGAATATCGATGACAGTTCCGTTTCCCACTACGATGATCCCGTTCGGGTTTATCTGTCTGAAATGGGCAACAAAGGCCTGTTATCCCGTGAAGGTGAGGTTGAAATTGCCAAACGGATCGAGGCAGGGCGTGAACGCATGATCGGGGGTATTTGTGAAAGCCCCTTAACCATGCTGGCCATCAGTGCGTGGTATGATGCCTTAACCGAAAACAAAATTATGCTGCGGGATGTGATTGATTTAGAGGCCACCTATGGGGCTGACGGCGAGGCACCGGCAGAGTTACTGGAAAGCCTACTGCCCTCTGAAGAACTAAAAAAAGACGATGAATCCCTCGCCCACGAAGAAGCGAGCCCTGAAGAGCCAGAACCTTCCATCGAAAATCCTGCTGCTGGTGACGATGATAAAGACAACGATGAAGACAAACCTTCCCGTAACGAAGATGACGACGAGGATGATGATGGAGATACCGAAGGTTTTGGTGTGTCCCTCTCTGCCATGGAAGAGCGTTTGAAACCCCAAGTTTTGGAAACGTTTAAAAAAATCAGTCTGGTTTACGAAGATTTGCGGGCCCTGCAGGAAAACCGCATTGAAGTGTTGCAAAAAGGGCTCGCCCTGCAACCTGAGGAAGAAGAAGCTTACAACACCAAACACAAAGAGATCGTCACGCTGCTGGAAAGCATCCATCTGAATAACGAACGTTTGGAACAGTTGGTCGAACAGCTGTATGGCATGAACAAATCCCTGATGCAGCAGGAAGGGAAGCTGTTGCGTCTGGCCGAAAAATGCAAAATCAAACGCAGTGACTTTTTACAAAGCTATTTTGGATCCGAACTGGACCCCACATGGGTGGATCGCATGGCGGATCGAAAATCCAAGCCTTGGCAGATGTTTATTGAAAAATACTGCGATGAAATTACCGCAACGCGGGAAATGATTTCGGAAATTTCCGCCCAAAGCGGGCTGCCCATTTCGGAATTTCGCCGCGTTGTCCAAACCGTTCAGCGGGGCGAGCGGGAATCCAACCGCGCCAAAAAAGAAATGATCGAGGCCAACCTGCGCCTTGTCATCTCCATTGCCAAAAAATATACGAACCGAGGACTGCAATTTTTGGATTTGATCCAAGAGGGCAACATTGGTCTGATGAAGGCCGTAGATAAATTTGAATACCGCCGCGGCTACAAATTTTCCACCTATGCCACGTGGTGGATTCGTCAGGCCATAACCCGTTCCATCGCCGATCAGGCCCGAACCATTCGGATCCCTGTTCATATGATCGAAACCATCAACAAAATTGTGCGCACATCGCGCCAAATGATGCATGAAATTGGCCGCGAACCCACACCCGAGGAATTGGCCGTTAAGCTGCAAATGCCGCTGGATAAAGTCCGCAAGGTCATGAAAATCGCCAAAGAGCCCATCAGTCTGGAAACGCCCGTGGGGGATGAAGAAGACAGCTCCCTTGGGGATTTCATTGAGGATAAAAACACCATCATTCCGTTGGATGCCGCCATTCATGCCAACCTGAAGGACACTACCACCAAAATCCTCTCCACCCTGACGGCCCGTGAAGAGCGCGTTTTGCGGATGCGTTTTGGTATCGGCATGAACACGGATCACACGCTAGAGGAAGTGGGCCAGCAATTCTCGGTCACCAGAGAGCGTATCCGCCAGATCGAGGCCAAAGCCCTGCGGAAACTGAAACACCCCTCGCGGTCCCGTCAGCTGAGAAGTTTTTTGGATACATGATCGCGGCCAACGGACAACAGCAAGGGACAGGGTTATTCAGTAAACCCAACCAAATGTTTGTGTTTTTGGTGAGATGTGGGTTATAGGTGGTGTAAAAAAAGGGGTGCACCATGGGCGCAAAAGTGAAAAGGAATTTAGAGCAATTATTAGC
>JBIIHL010000009.1:0-42448 GCA_044235825.1 Alphaproteobacteria bacterium
CCTGAACCCCCAGCAGGCTGTTTTGGTAATCCGCCCCAAAGCTCATGCGGCGGTGATCATACCGAACCTCTTGATCATAAAAGGCATTCACGCCGTAAAGATGCTGGTGATCCTCCGACAAATACCGGTACACACCCCCCAGATTCAGGGTGGTGCGTTGATCCTCACTCAAAATCGTCCCCTGCACAAAGGTCGTGTGGGCCAGATCCGAACGCTCCCACACCGGCACAATCCCGAGCACACTATAGCTGGGATCCCCATCTTGTGAGGCCGAAAAGCTGGTCTCCAACTGCGCCATGAAGGATGATACCGACTCGGACCCCGCATCCAGGGCAGCGTTCACCATGGCCTGCGTTAACGCCAACTTGCCCTCCTCGCTCAAATGCGCAAACATCTCAGGGTCCACACCGCCGGTGCCGTTATCCTCAGATAACCCCGTGTTTCTCAGCACAGCCTGCTGCACCGCACCCTTGGCCTGACCGACCTTTTGCCCCGCCAAACCCTGCATCGCACCATAAAACGCAGACACAAACCGCTGGTCCTGATACGGCAAATCCCCCGCCATCCCGTCTGGCAAGAGACCCGCGGCCTGACCCCAGGCCTGATCCAAACCCGATGATACCTCCGATGACACAGGACTCAAAACCGACGACGACGAAAACCCAGACCCAGACCCCGAGCCCTCCTTCCCCCCCGCCATCCCCTGAAACCCCGCAAACGCCTGATTCAAATACCCCTGCAACCGCTCCGTCTCCTGACCCCGAACCCCTGCTGTCTCCTGCTTCCTGCCCCCTGTCTCCTGTCCCCTGTCCCCTGTAACCTGTCTCCTGTCCCCCGACACGTCAACATACAAAACAGATTCCAAAGGAAAATCCGCCAAAACCTCCTGGGCCGCCGCCGCACGCCCCCCTTCCTCAATAGACACCGGTATCGTGGACATCTTAGGGGCCTGATCCTGCCCTCTTAACGAATACGTCTGAACCTCTGATACACGACACCCCACGCATACCAGCAGCACGCCAAGCCACAACACACCACCAAAAGCCCTAGGCCAACCCATAAAACACCAACAAATTCCCCTAAACCCCCCAAAACATCATACCAAGGCATGCAATCCCCACCCCACCAAACTACACCTAACCCACAGAACACCAAAACAAAATACCCCCCCTATCCTAGCAAAATCAACCTTAAAACAACGTTAATCACAAAGGGGGGATTTAGACAAACTCGGTATATTCTTGACCCTACCATAGCGGCAGTGTAGGAAAAGAGAGGATTTTTTTAAAGAAGGTGTTTAAGGAGGCCTTTATGACCGTTGCCATTGTTGCTGCCAAAAGAACCGCTGTGGGATCGTTTTTGGGGGGGCTCTCCTCTTTGCCTGCCCATGCCTTGGGGGCGGCCGTGATTCGCCAGATTCTCACAGATGCTGCCGTAAAGTCTGATGAGGTGGATGATGTCATTTTGGGTCAAGTGCTAACCGCCGCTTGCGGCCAAAATCCTGCGCGTCAGGCCGCCATGGCCGCAGGGATTCCGGAGGGAAAAACCGCCCTAAGCATCAATCAGGTGTGTGGGTCTGGCTTGCGGGCTGTGGCGCTGGGGATGCAAGCCATTTTGACGGGCGATGCCGATATTGTTGTGGCCGGTGGTCAGGAAAGCATGTCCAACGCCCCCCACGCCAGCGTTTTGCGAAACGGCACAAAAATGGGCCCTGTCAGTTTGGTGGATACCATGATTGTGGATGGCCTTTGGGATGTCTTTGGCCAACATCATATGGGCATCACGGCAGAAAATGTGGCCAAAGCCCATGGGGTTTCTAGGGCCGATCAGGACGCGTTTGCCCTAAGCTCGCAAGAAAAAGCGGCAGCAGCGCTGGATGCCAACCGCTTTGTTGATGAAATCGTGCCTGTGACCATTGCCGGCAAAAAAGGCGATACGATCATTGCGCGGGATGAACATCCCCGCCCTGAAACAACGGCGGAGGCTTTGGCCAAACTGCGGCCTGCCTTTGATAAAGACGGCACCGTCACGGCGGGCAATGCCTCTGGCATTAACGATGGGGCCGCGGCTGTTGTTCTGATGTCGCTGGACAATGCGAAAAAGCGGGGCCTTACCCCTCTGGCCGTTATAAAATCTTGGGCCACGGCGGGGGTATCTCCGGCGTTGATGGGCACAGGTCCTATTCCTGCCAGCCACTTGGCCCTGAAAAAGGCTGGATGGACCCCTCAAGATCTGGATGTGATTGAGGCCAACGAGGCCTTTGCCGCCCAAGCCATTGCCGTAAATCAGGCTTTGGGATGGGATACGCGCAACGTGAATGTCAACGGCGGTGCCATTGCCCTTGGTCACCCCATTGGGGCGTCCGGTGCCCGCGTTTTGGTGACCTTGCTTCATGAAATGGGCAAACGGGACGCCAAGCGGGGCCTCGTGACTCTGTGTATTGGCGGCGGTATGGGCATTGCGTTGTGTCTTGAGCGGTCTTAAGAGAAAGCCTGTTGCGTTATGACGTTGAATCTGATCTCCCGCCTGCCTGTTCACACCCGTTTTCGGTTGCGTCCGTTGTTTTGGCCCGGACTTGCCCTCAGCGGTATTGCTGTGTCCCTGTCCATTGTGGCCCTGTTCATCTGGGGTTTGGCCTTTGGCATTGATTTTACGGGGGGGGTGCAAATTGAACTGCAAACGCCCCATCATACCATTGATCAGGCGCGGACCTTGGCTGAAAAAGCCCTTCCCCAAACACCGGTGAGTCTTCAGGTTTTCGGGGAAAATCACGTCTGGCTTCTGAAAACCGCGCAAACAACGCTGAATCAAGACCAAATTCTGGCGGCCCTGACAGAAACGTTTCCCAAAGATACCGTGATTCGCCGCGTGGATTATGTGGGCCCCAGTGTGGGGGACGACCTGAAACAAAAAGGGGTCATTGCCGTTGTGGTGTCCATGATCGCCATTATGTTTTATATTTGGGTTCGGTTTGAATGGCCCTTTGGGGTGTCGGCTCTGGTGGCGTTGATTCACGATGTGATCATCACTCTGGGTTTTTTAAGTCTGGTGCAAGAGGAATTCAGTCTGTCCACATTGGCGGCCATTTTGACCATCGCCGGATATTCCATCAACGATACCGTGGTGGTGTTTGACCGATTGCGGGAATTTTTGAAAAAGCATCAACGCGAACCCTTAATCAGCTTGGCAGAGCAAACCTGTAATCACGTCATGATTCGCTCGTGCTTCACGGGGGTGACCACCATTGCCGCCCTGATATGTCTTTATATTTGGGGTGGGGCTGCGCTTCAGGGATTCAGTTTGGCCATGATTGTGGGGATTCTGGCGGGGGCGTATTCCTCTATCTTTGTCGCCACGCCGCTGATGCTGTTGTTTGAGCGTTATATTCAACGCACCCCCAAAGCCGCTGCCTCAGTGGTATGACACCAACGCCGGACATCCTTTCAGGGACGGCGTATGACGGTGGCCATGCCGCGGATGATGATCCCCTGATCATCGCAGGCCGAACGTTTCAGTCCCGATTGTTTATGGGGACATCCCTTTATCCTAATGTTCAGGTGTTGCTGGATTGCTTGGTGGCCTCGGGCACGCAAATGATCACGGCGGCCGTGCGCCGCATTCATACAGCGGGGAGAGAGGCGGATATTTTGGCCCATGTTCGGGGACATTACCATATTTTGCCCAACACAGCGGGATGCTACACTGCCAAGGATGCCATTTTAACGGCCCATTTGGCGCGGGAGGCCTTTGGGACCACGTGGATTAAATTAGAAGTGATTGGGGATGAGGATATTCTGTATCCCAACAATCCGGAATTGTTACGCGCAGCCGAGCGTTTGCTGGCGGATGGATTTACCGTGCTGCCCTATTGCAGCGATGATCCTTTGGTGTGCGCCCAGCTAGAGGCCATGGGATGCGCCGCCGTCATGCCCTTGGCTGGGCCCATTGGTTCAGGTGCCGGTTTATGTAACCCGTACGCCCTGCGCATGATTATTGAACGTGCCCGTGTGCCGGTGATTATTGATGCCGGCATTGGCACCGCGTCGGATGCGTGCATGGCCATGGAAATGGGGGCCAGTGGCGTTTTGCTGAACACGGCTGTTGCCAAATCCCTGAATCCCTTGGCCATGGCCAAGGCTATGCGGGATGCTGTCAGCGCGGGCCGATTGGCCCATGGGGCGGGGCGCATTCCTGTGAAAACCCACGCTTCGGCCTCCACCATGATGCAGGGGCGGGTGGAAGCCCCCTCTCCATGACCCCAGAATACCGAAAAAGAGGCCTCCTTGCCCTGACCATGGGGGGGGTGGGCGGGGTATTGCTGGCTTATGGATTGGGGGCTTTTTCTTCGGATGTTCCGCTTCAGGCTTCTTCTCGGTCTATCACCTCATATCTGGCCCAAAAATCCGATGATGGGGACCGTGCAGGGGGGTACGGCATAGAGCCCCTGAAAGCCAAACACGGGGCCCTATCATGGGATTTGTTTGCGGCTGTTCAGAACACCACACGGGAAGAAACCTCATCCGCAGGGGCCTTCCCCAATACCTTCAGGATCATTCTGAAGCCCATTTTTACAGAGGCCATCAAACGATACGATGGCCAAAAAGTCAAAATCATGGGCTATATGTTCCCGCTGGAGGATGGGACATCTCAACGTCATTTTCTGATGGGGCCCTATCCCCCCACGTGTGTTGGGCATTATCATGCCCCCAACAATCAGGTGATTGAGGTCACATCCGAAACCCCTATCCCCCTGACGTGGGAACCCATTTTGGTTGAGGGCACCCTGATGTTGTTAACCAGCGATCCCAAAAATACGTTTTATCGCCTTGAAAAAACCCGATTCATCAAAGAATACCCTCAGGAACAGCCCTAATCCATGGCACGCCCCTGCTGCCCATAAACCTTTTTTATCCCCCCGCCATGCGGATGGAGCCATGAAAAAAATAGGTGCCCCATCCCAACGTAAACACCAGCCACCCATAAAGAACATGCTCGATCCAAACCAACACCAGATTCCGATGATGTTCATAATGATACGCCAAAATTAGGCCGCCTATGGTGGACAAAGCAACCGCGATGGGATTCATAAAAACGATGTGTGCGATTCCAAAGGCCAAGGCATTCCAAACAATACGTGCCTGAGGGGACAGATGAGAAAACCACGACCAAAATAAAGGTCGAAACACAATTTCCTGCGGAAACGCTGAAAGAAAAGGGTAAATCAGCATCACCAAGGCGTAACGCAGGGGCATGTCCAAGGGAAAGGCAAACATTCGCTGGGGATGCACAACAAACGATCCCACCCCCAAAATCATAGCAACACCAGCAGCACGCAGAAAAACGCCCTTAAAGGCGCTCGCTTTTGGCCATAACAAAGACGATGGTTGATGCCGCCACCAGATCAGGGACAGGATCCACAGGATCACAAAGGCCAAAAAGGGCATTTTCAGCCAGACAATGATGGCCGGTATGGCGGCAAAAGACAGCAACGCCAATGCGGTGGCTTTGTTCATCCCCAAGATACCAAGGGGGGAAGGGACATCAAAATGGCCTCAACATTCCCATCTGTTTTCAGACCAAACAGGGTGCCCCGATCGTAAAGCAGATTAAATTCGACATAGCGTCCCCGTTTGATCAGTTGGGCGTTGCGGTCCTGATCGGTCCATGGCAAAGGCATCGCCGCCCGCACGATGGTGGGGTAAACCTCAGCAAAGGCCCGCCCGACGTCTTGGGCAAAGGCAAAATCCGCCTCGAAGTTTCCTGTATTGAGATTATCATAAAAAATGCCCCCCACGCCCCGAGCTTCCCCGCGGTGGGGCAGATAGAAATAACGGTCACACCACGCCTTGAACTTGGGGTAATAGGTGGGATCATGACGGTTACAGGCATCTTCAAAGGCTTTGTGGAACGTTTGGGTTTCTTCCTCTTTGGGAAAAACAGGGGTCATATCACCACCGCCCCCGAACCATGTTTGGGATGTCACCAAAAATCGCGTATTAAAATGCACCGCGGGAACATGGGGGGAACGCGGGTGCGCCACCAGCGAAATCCCAGAGGCCCAAAAGTCCCCCGTTTCTTGGGCCCCCGGAATGTTGGCCCTGAATTCGGGGCTGAAGGATCCATGCACCGTGGAAATGTTCACCCCCACTTTTTCAAAAACACGCCCGCCCTTCATGACGGACATCACGCCGCCCCCGCCCCCTGGGCGATGCCAAGGGGTAGGGCAAAACCGTCCCGCGGCCCCTAGGGTGATAGCCCCTTCATCCTCCAAGGTTTCATAACTGGCGCAAATGGCATCCCGCAACTGGCCAAACCACGATGCGGCCCGATCTTTTTGCTGAATCAGAGTTGGAGAAGAAGGGCTAGGAAGATTCATACAAAGATCACAGGCAAAGCCCCAGAAGATATAGCCATGACTATATCCAACCAAACAGCTCTTCTCAAGGGATTCTGACAGGCATTCGATACCAAACAAAGGCAAAAACCGTTGAGTCACGCTACAAGTATTTGAAAAACAATACCATTAATGGTTTATTGCCCCCCATGAGCAGCCCGACATTTTGGATTTAATCGTTAACCTTTCGTTAACCTTTCTTTGACATACTGAGGATACGTGAAAAACACGCTTTTAATTTTAGAAAGGTTAGGATTATGAAAATGTTATCTTCTTTAAAAACAAAACTGACTTCCTTTACGACAGATGAGTCTGGGGCGACCATTGTTGAGTATGGTTTGCTTGCAGCCCTTATCGCGGTGTTTCTTATTGCGGCAGTGCGTTTCCTTAGTAATACCATCTCAACAACCTTTGGAACCATTGGTACTGCAATCAGCAGTGTAAACTAATTCCAGAAATGGCCTTTTTTGGTATAAACATTTGTGGAACAAATGGGGACCCGTGGTTTTCCGCGGGTCCTTTTTTGTGTTTGGGATTTTTGTTTTCAGGCAAGGGTTGCGTTCTGCCCACGAAGGCGGTATGAAGGACAAAACCCACGAAGGCTCGGTGGCAGAGTGGTGATGTAGAGGACTGCAAATCCTTGCACGGGGGTTCGATTCCCTTCCGAGCCTCCATAGTTTCCCTGCTCTCTGACATAAACCTGACATAAACCCTTTGGTCATTCCGTCATAATCTGTTATGGAAGGCAAGCGTAGAATAAAACATGCTTTTGCCCAACCATGAGATGGATGAAAAAACTTCGTAAAAATGTGGAAACAGATGACACTGTGGTTCACGATTTGGATATTGAAGATATTTGTCAATTGATCCCCCATCGCTACCCCTTTTTGATGGTGGATCGCGTTTTGTTTGTTGAGGCCCCCCATCGCGCCCGTGGCATCAAAAACGTCAGCATTAACGAGGCCCACTTTCAGGGTCATTTCCCCAAAAAACCCGTCATGCCTGGCGTTTTGATAATCGAAGGCATGGCCCAAACCGCCGGTGTTCTAGTCGGTGTGGCCTTGGGTGAGGATATGCGGGGCAAGCTGGTGTATTTCATGAACATCGAAACCGCAAAGTTTAGAAAACCCGTTGTTCCTGGGGATCAGGTTTTTTATGACGTACGCGCCCTCGTGCGTCGTCAGCGGGTGTGGAAAATCGAGGCCGAAGCTACCGTTAACGGTGTTCGCGTCTGCGAAGCTATCTTTTCAGCCATGATTGTGGATGGGGATGACGCTGATGATGCCCTCTGATGCTATTCATCCCTTGGCGGTGGTGGATCCTGCCGCCCGAATCGAATCGGACGTTTCCGTGGGCCCTTTTTGCGTGGTCGGCCCCCATGTAACCCTGCATCGGGGGGTGCGCCTGATCAGTCATGTTGTTGTGGACGGGCATACGGTTGTGGGTGAAGATACCGTGGTTTATCCCTTTGCGTCCTTGGGCACCCCGCCGCAGGATTTGAAATATGCGGGGGAAACATCCTATACCACCATCGGGGCCCGCACCGTGATTCGGGAACACGTCACCATCAACAGCGGCACTGCGGGGGGCGGGCTGCATACACGGGTGGGGGATGATTGTTTGTTGATGGTGGGCGTGCACGTGGCCCACGATGGTTGGGTTCACAATCGGGTAATTATGGCCAACAACGCCACACTGGCCGGCCATGTGGTGGTGGAGGAAGACGCTGTTCTGGGCGGGCTATGCGCCATTCACCAATTTGTTCGCATCGGGCGGGGCGCCATGATCGGCGGATTAACGGGGGTTGAGCAAGATGTTCTGCCCTACGCTCTGGTGATGGGAGAGAGAGGATCCCTGCGCGGCCTGAATCTGGTGGGCCTGAAACGATCTGGACATTCAAGAGAGGCCATAACCGAGCTGCAACAGCTTTATCACGGCCTTTTTAAACAAGATGACCTGCCGCTGGCAGAACGTTTGAAACATATCCCCCCCACAACGGGGGCTTTGTCGCAGGCGTGGCATTCGTTTTTACAGGCCCCCTCGAAACGCGGATTGTGCGTGCCATCGGCTTGAGACAGCCCTTTTACCCCGCATGCAGCAAATCCAACGTATCCTGCCGCCCAAACAGGGATAACAGCATTCGCAAAGCATGGCCTTGATCCCCCACCAATGTGGGATTTTGGCGCACAAAATCCGCGGCCATGCTATTGGCCTTGTCCACAAAATCCCGATGCACAGCCATATCCGCGCAGCGAAAGGCCGGCCAGCCACTTTGTTCCGCCCCCATCACATCCCCGCCCCCGCGGATTTTTAAATCTTCTTCAGCCAGAAAAAAACCATCTTCGCTTTCCCGCAAAATGGCCAAACGCCGCTTGGCCGTCTGGGTTAAGGCGGGGCCATACAGCAGCAGACAGTGGCTTTTTAACGTTCCCCGCCCGATGCGCCCCCGCAGCTGATGCAGCTGGGCCAGTCCGAAATGTTCAGCATTTTCAATCACCATCACGGTGGCTTCGGGAACGTGAATGCCCACCTCAATGACGGTGGTGGACACCAGAATATCCAGATCGGTGCCGGCAAAGGCCGCCAGCGTGGATTCTTTTTGATCGCTTTTCATTTGACCATGCAGCAACCCCACACGGGCGCCGAAATGGTCTTTTAAACGATCAAAGCGCGTTGTGGCCGCCGTGAAACGGGTGTCATCTTCCTGTGGATCAATCAGGGGGCAGATCCAATACACCTTTTGATTCTGGGCCACAATGGACGAAAGGCGCTGAATCAGCGTGGGGGCCTCTTTGATGGGCAAGGTCCGCGTTTCGATGGGCTGACGGTTGGGGGGCTTGGTGCGCAGGGCCGAGCAGGTCATGTCATGATAACTGATCAACTGCAACGTTCTGGGGATCGGCGTGGCCGTCATCACCAGCAAATTTTGGGCGGCCCCATCATGGGCCAGTTTTAATCGTTGATACACACCAAAACGATGCTGTTCATCAATCACCACCAGCCCCAAAGTGGGCATCAGGGTCTCTTCGTGAAGCAGCGCGTGGGTGCCAATCAAAATATCCACATTGGGCAACAGGGCGCGTTTTTGATCCCGCACGCGTCCCCGATCTTTGCCCGTTAGGGTCATCAGGGTCAGGCCGCAAGCCTCCGCCCACGGTGCCAACGTGGCCGCATGTTGCAAGGCCAGCAGTTCCGTGGGCACCATTAAAACGGTGCTGTATCCGGCCTCTTTGGCCATGATAGCGGATAAAAAGGCCACCACCGTTTTGCCGCTGCCCACATCCCCCTGCAGCAAGCGTCGCATAGGACGGGGAGAGGACAAATCAGCCTCAATATCCCCCAACGCCCCCTGCTGGCAGGGGGTTAAAGAAAACGGCAAAGCCGCTAGGGCCTCCGCATACCGTTGCCCCCTTCCCTTCATCGTGGGGGTTTCGTGCTGCTTTTGGGTGTGGCGGGCCAGTTTCAGGGACAAAAAACGGGCCAGCAATTCATCAAAGGCCAGCCGCATACGATGGGGGGATGTGGCATCAAGATCGTCTTGGTTGCGGGGTGTGTGATAACGCCGCATGGCCTCGTTAAAAGACGGCCAGTTTTCCGTTTGCAGCAGGGTTTTGGGAATCCATTCCGGCACAGAGGGCAGCTTTTTCAGGGCGCTGCGGATCATGGGGCCCAAAACAGCGGGCGTGATCCCCGTGCACAACGGATACGTGGGGATATGCCAAGGCGACGATATCAACGGCTTGGGGCTGCTGAGGGGATGCACCATGCGATAAAGCCCCCCTAGACATTCCAGTTTTCCCCGAATAAAACGGGTTTGCCCCATGGGGAAAGCGCGGTGAAGATAGGCAGAGGTGCCCTTAAAAAACACCAATTCCACCACGGTATCGTGGGCATCTTTGCCATAAATCAGGGTGGGTTGCGTACGTGTGCGGGGCAGACGTTGATCAAACAGGGACAGGGGCAGATGAACCATCTGACCCACCAAGTGGGGAAGCGCCGCCGGTGAGGCCACCAAGGTTTCCACCCCCGTGGGCAAATGCCAAAGAGCATCCAAAACCTGATGCCCCCCCAGCAATTTTTGCAACATGGGGCGCAAACGGGGAACGTACCCCTCCAGCGTGTCCATGTCCTGATGCAGGGGCCCTTTGTCTGATACAGGGGAATGTTGGGGTGCGGGAAAAAGGATTGTGCATGCCGTGTCCATAGTGTCTTTGCTACCCCATTGGGGCGGGGCGGGCAATAGAATTTCCCTCTTGTCATGGGCCAGTGCCCCCTTCATAGTGGGGGTTATGATGCTGTCTCCTCAAAACCTGCTTTCCCAGATCACGCCCGAAGATGCCGTGGGGTGGATTGTTATTGCCAATGTGGTGACGTATAGTCTATTTTATGCGGATAAAAAAGCCTCAGAAGCCCGAAGCCGCCGCATTTCTGAAAAGATGTTGCTGCTTTGGTGTGCGGTGGGGGGCAGTGTGGGCGGATATATGGCCATGCGCTATTTTCGCCATAAAACCCAGAAACAGTCCTTTCGTTACCGCTTTTTTATCATTGTAGGAATTCAGGGTCTTTTGGCGGTCAGGGCCTTGGCATTGGGTATCTGAAACCATCGCCTTTAAAAAAAAACGATGTGTTCTTAATCTTTATGGTCTAAAGTAGGCCAAACATAAAAAACTGAGTATCTTTTTTTAAGGAGTCAACGACGTGAGTTCTGCTTCCCATACCCCATCCCAAGATCCCTCCCAAAATTCTGATCCCTCCATTCCCTTTGTTTCCCCTGCCGTTATGGCTGATGTGATGAAAAAGGCCCAAGGGGTGGCAGCGGATTTTCTGGCCCGTCATGCGGGACCCCAAACCAATGACATGTCCCATTTGATTGAGGCCTTTGGCCACTTTTACGGCAAAATTCTCACCAATCCCCTCTATCTTTACCAGTCACAACTGGATCTTTGGAAAAACTACATCACGCTGTGGCAACGCACCAGCGAGCGCATGTTGGGAACAATGCCATCTGCCCCACCCGTGGCCACGCCAGAGGCTGGGGATAAACGGTTTTCCGATCCTTTGTGGCAGGAAAATGCCCTGTTTGATTTTATTAAACAAAGCTATTTGTTAACCTCTCACTGGGTTAATGGTTTGGTTAAAAATGTTGAGGGGCTGGATGATAAAACAGCCCAAAAAATTGCCTTTTACACCAAACAACTGGTGGATGCCGCTTCGCCCACCAATTTCGCCATGACCAATCCGGCAGTGTTGCGGGAAACGTTGGCCACGGGCGGGGAAAATCTGGTGAAGGGCCTACAAAACCTTTTGGCCGATTTAGAACGCGGTGATGGCCAGCTCTCCATCAGCATGACGGATTACAAAGCCTTTGAGGTTGGCAAAAACCTCGCCACCACCCCTGGAAAAGTTGTGTTTGAAGCCCCCCTTTTCCAGCTGATTCAATACGCCCCCAGCACAAAAACCGTGTTCAAAGTGCCGTTGTTGATTATTCCTCCATGGATCAACAAATTTTATATTTTGGATTTGCAGGCCAAAAATTCCTTTATCAAATGGGCTGTGGATCAGGGGCACACGGTTTTTATCATGTCCTGGGCCAATCCTGGACCTGATCTGGTGGAAACCGCCTTTGAAGATTACATGATGGCGGGCTATACGGCGTTAAAACAGATCGAGGCCATCACGGGCCAGCCCTCTGCAAATGTCATCGGCTATTGCATCGGCGGCACGGCTCTGGCCGGCCTGTTGGCATGGCTAAAGGCCAAAAAGGAAGACAAACGGGTCACCTCTGCCACTTTTTTCACCACCCTGATGGATTTTTCAGAACCTGGGGATTTGGGTGTCTTTATTGACGAGCCCCAAGTATCCGCCCTAGAGAAAAAAATGGCCGCCAGTGGTGGGTTTTTGGATGGTCGTGACATGGCCACAACGTTTAATCTGCTCCGCTCTAATGACCTGATCTGGTCCTTTGTTGTGAACAATTATATGATGGGGAAAGAGCCCTTCCCCTTTGATCTGCTATACTGGAACTCTGATTCCACACGTTTGCCTGCAAAGATGCACAGTTTTTACCTGCGCTCTATGTATATGAACAATCTGTTGATCAAAAAACACGGATTGACTTTGGGCGGGGTGCCCATTGATCTGCGCACCATCACAACCCCCAGTTACTGGATTTCCACGCGGGAGGATCATATTGCCCCATGGCGGGCCACCTATGCGGCGACCCAGCTTTTTTCCGGAGAAAAAACATTCCTCCTCGCCGGTTCAGGCCATATTGCGGGCATCATCAATCCCCCCGAAAAACAAAAGTACGGGTACTGGATGAACAAAGCCCTGCCCCCCCAAGCCGAAGATTGGCTGAAAGATGCCGTAGAATCCAAAGGATCGTGGTGGCCCCAATGGCAGGGATGGGCCGCGCAACAAGCGGGGGAGCAAGTGCCCCCCCGTTTACCCCCCAAGGGTGAAGACGCCCCTGGTCGTTATGTGCGTGTGCGATAGGGCAGACCAACCTGAGGCCTTTGGATCTCTCTTGTTCCCATTTTGTACTTTAAAAGGGGGCCAGAACCCTTCATCTGGGCCCCTTTATCTGAACTGATAGGGTTTTCCCTAAAAATCAAAAATGTCCATAATGTGGGAAAGGCCACTCTTTTTTTTCTTAAACGATCGTCTTGGCCCGTAATGGTCATCATCGTCATCATGGTCATGATAAACCGCGTGACCTCTTTTGGGTTGGTCGGATCTTGGGTATTCTGGGGCGTGAGGCTTGGGGGCGTAAGCGGCTTGCTCTTCCTCTGCGGCCTGTTTGATAAAGGATAAAAGTTTTTCTAATTCCCCTTTGTCCAGCCAAATGCCCCCACTGGTGGG
The DNA here is from genome assembly GCA_044235825.1 of Alphaproteobacteria bacterium. GTDB lineage: Bacteria > Pseudomonadota > Alphaproteobacteria > JAJTHO01 > CANGYM01 > CANGYM01. Next base: position 13,256 of record JBIIHL010000009.1, read on the forward strand.
ACACACATCAATTTCAATACCAAAACGATGAATTTGTTTCATGGGGGACCCGTCAATGGGTGATGTGAGTAAGGGCATAAAAACTCCGTGACGCTCAATCGATTCTCTTTAAAGAGATAGCACAAAATCTTAAAAAATCAACAACGACGAGGGAGCGGTGGATTTCCTCATTCCCCTTATTGCGATTTGGTCTTGCCCTTTTGCAACGATTTGTTAGATAATGACGTAGACATTGGTTTCCATGATAAGATGGCCTTGCCTTGGCAGGTCAAGAGCCTTTTAGGAAAGACCCCTATCGATATGAACATGCGTCCTTTATTTGCTCTTTCTTTTTTTTCCTTTGTTCGGGGGGCCTTGAATTTAGTCTTTTTAATGGGCCTTCTTTCTGGGGCACACGCTCGGGCAGAAGAAGCCCCCGCACTTCCTTCCCTGAAAGTCAAAACGACATCCGACTTGCCCTCTACGGCCCAACAACAGGATGTTTTTGGAATCGTGACATGGACAGACGCAACCCAAGCCATGGTGGGGGCCCCATGGGACAGTGATGCTGCGTATCGTGCGGGGGCTTTGTATCTTTATCAAAATCAAGGGGAGAGTTGGGGATTGGTGAAAAAAATCCTGCCGCCCACACCCTCTGCCCGCGCCATGTTTGGCAGTGCGGTGGATGCCAACGCATCCTATATCGCCGTAGGCGCGGCAGCAGAAAGCGCGGGCAAGCTTTATAACACAGGCGCTGTTTATATTTTGGATCGGAAAACAGGGGCTGTTTTGGCCAAACTGAATGCAGAAAAACCCAAATCAGGGGATTTTTTTGGGAATGCTGTTCGTTGGCTGGATGAAAACACTTTGGCCATAAGTGCCCATCTCAGCGATGTTCGCGGCATTGATTCTGGATCGGTATCGATTTTTCAAAAAGAGGGTGAGGCTTGGAAAGAAGCCTACGTTCTGGCCCCCAAAGCGCTGCACGCGGGATCGTTGTTTGGAAACGTTTTGACATCTTCAGGGGATTTTCTCGCCGTAGGGGCCTATGGTCAAGACAGCAAAACAGGCCCTGGGTCGGGCGCCGTGTTTGTTTTTAAAAAGGACGCCAAGGGTCTTTGGATGGAAAAACAAATCCTTCGGCCTGATGTGAATAAAGTTTTCACAGAATTTGGAGGCAGCGTTGCTATGCAGGGCAAGGCCTTGATTGTCGGGGCGGCCTATGAAGATGGTTCGGCTAAGCAGATGGGGACAGTTTATTCTTTTGTGTATGATGAAACCGCAAAGGCTTGGGTCTTGCGCCAAAAATTAAATAATCCAGAGCCGTCTTGGCAAGGCCGCTTTGGTGGTGCCCTCGCCCTAAACAACAACCGTTTGTTTATCGGGGCCCCTTTTGGTGTTGTATACGGATATCACCAAGAGCGGTTTGATACAGATTGGGTTTTTGCCGAAAAATTTTCCAAAACGGATCCCGATTATCAAAACCTGTTCCCCCAAACGCTTTTTGCAGCGGGGGATCACCTGCTGGTGGGGGTGCCCGTCAGACAAAGCCCGAACATTCCCACAGGGGCCGCACATATTTTGACGTGGGAACCCTAAGACAGGCCCCATACACTGTCACAGGTCATCCCTGACCTGTTGATATCCTCAACCTCTGCCTTGCCAGATGGGCTTCTGGGACCTATAGTCGGGCCATGAAACGATTTTTTGCTTTCTTTGTTTTCGTGTTTTGCGCGTCAGGAATCAGTATGGCCAAAGCCCCCCTTCCTCTTTCTTATGGTCACAATCAGACAGCCTTGCTGTTTTCTGATGCCAGCGTTCCCATTGTATCCATTGATTTTTCTTTCAAGGCAGGCAGTGCCTTTGATCCCAAAGGCAAAGACGGCCTCTCTGCCATTACGGCGGCCATGTTAACCGAAAGCGTTGCGGGTTATGACGCTTTATCCTACAAAAAAGCCCTAGAAACCCACGCCATTCAACTGTCCTATAACGCCACGCGTGATGATGTTGTGGGGCGTCTTCAGTTTTTAAAAACCCATATGAAGCCGGCCATTACACTGGCACGTTTGAGTTTTCTGCATCCTGCCTTCACCAAAGACGATTTGGCCCGCATCAAACGCCAGCAATCCAGTTATTTTGACTACAAAGAGCAAACCCCCCGCATTTTGGCCCAAGATTTATGGTGGCAAACGGCCTTTGCCGGACACCCCTATGCGCACCCCATCGAAGGCACCCGTGAAACCGTGGCCCGTTTGACCCCTAAAGATGTGCAGACGTTTTTCAGTGACTGTTTCACCCGCCGTCAGGTCACGGTGGGGGTGGCGGGGGATATTTCTGCCGCTGAGGCCAAAGATATGCTTGGGCAGCTTTTTGGGGATTTGCCCGATACAGCAGGATGTGCGCAGGTTGTTCCCTTAACCCTGAAACAAGGGCAAAAGGTGCATCAAAACCGCGACGTCCCCCAAAACGTAGCGTTTTTTGGCCATGCCAGCATCCGGCGCACGGATCCCGATTTCTATGCCATGATGATTGTGGATTATACACTGGGCAGCGGCAGTTTTTCCTCTCGCCTGATGGATGAAATTCGGGAAAAACGGGGCCTGACGTACGGTATTGGCACCATGCTCACCGATATGGGGGCTGGACCTTTGATTTTGGGTCAGGTCAGTGCCGCCGCTGATAAAATGGATCAGGCCCTTTCCCTGACCCGAAGCATTTGGAAAGATGTGCAGGACAAGGGTATCACGCCCCAAGAACTCAGCGATGCAAAACTGTATTTAAACGGATCGTTTCCCCTGCAACAGGACAGCACCAAAAAGCTTTCTGCGTTAATGCTTTATATGCAACAACAGAATTTGCCCCTGGATTATCTGGACCAACGGGCCTCTTTGATCAACGCCGTGACGTTAGAGCAAGCCAACAGCGTGGCGGCCCGCGTTTTGAAATCCGAAAATCTGATTGTTACCGAAGTGGGGCGCTAAAGCCCCTCTGACATATCAGGTTTTAAAAACACCCGCTCATCCTGAATGACCAAACGATCTTGGCAGTACCAGCGCAGGGCTTGCACATAAATCCTATGCTCTAGGGCATGAATCCTTTGACTCAGGCTTTCTTCGGTATCATCCTCAAAAACCGGTGTGGTGGCTTGCAGAACAATAGGGCCTTCATCCATGGCCGGCCGCACAAAATGCACTGTGCATCCCGTCACTTTAACGCCGGCCACAATGGCCTGACGCTGGGCATGAAGCCCCTTAAACGACGGCAGCAAACTGGGGTGAATGTTCAACAAACGGTCCCACCACGTGTCCACAAAACCGGCCGTGAGAAGGCGCATGTATCCCGCCAAACACACCCCCTGAACATCATACTGTTTGAGCAAGCGCGTGATATGATCATCCCGCTCTTGCGGGCTCAGTTTTGGTAAAATATGATAGGGAACGCCGGCTTTTTGGGCGCGTTCCCCCGCATAAGCCATGGGATTGCTGGAAATGACGCAGGCCACGCGGCCCGCAATAAACCCTTGGGCGCAGGCATCAAGAATGGCCTGTAAATTAGACCCATGCCCTGACACCAAAACACCCAAAGGTTTCATGGTAAAGACGTCCTGTTCAAAGTATCTTGACCATTTTGGAACGATGGACCTGTTACTCTATTGTGGGGGCGATGCAAGCCGTGCCACCCCGTAATTCGCACAGGCTGCGACGGGTGGCTTGGGCCCAAAAGGTTAGGGCTTTTTCCACATCATGCCAAGAGCTCAGGGTTTTTTCACCCACACCCTTGCCGCCCAAACGACGGTCCTGCGCCGCGATCAAAATTTCGCCGGTTCCACCATCCATCATTTTGGCCTCAACAGCCACTTGCCCCTGATAGCTGGGTTCGTCAGAGAAATAGGTGTAGGCTGATGTTGTCACAACGGCCAAAGGGACCACTGTAGAAATGGCATTCATAGTGGAGTTGGCATTTTCCAAATTGGTAATGGCTGCGGTAATGACCAAAACATCTGGCCCTGCGGCGGTGACCATGGTGTAATCTTTGGAAAGCTCCGCGCTGACTTTATCATAAAACTGATTGGCGATGACTTGGGCATTTTTATGACCCACATCCTCAAGCTTATCATCCTCCAGATAGACCACAATGGGATTGAGCAGAACTTTTGTAAAGCGTTTCATATAAGCCGGATCTTTGGCATGAGCACTTTTGTAAAGGCGCAGGGCCCGTGTATCATCCTTTGCGTTGGTTTCCATTTTGCTGTAAAGATCAGCGCCCAAAAATCCACTGTTTTCAACGGTACTGGCACGCTTTGTGCTGCAAGCCGTCAGAAAAATCATGAACGTCACCGTCAAAAACAAAGAGAAAAATCGTATCATACCAAATCACCTGAGGATTGTTTAAATTAAGGGAAAGCATTCTAAGTCAAGCCTCAGGGTAACAGAAAACCCCAAAAAAGAAACAAAGAAAAAATCTTCCTTATTCAGCATTGTTTTGAAATGAACAGCCTTACCTTTTGAATTGCTATAACTTTGCTTTGAAAGGTTTTTTTATTTTTTTTTATTTTTTCTTGACAGGCTAACCTACGATTGTACTAATAAAGGCAGATTAGAATTTTATGTCTAATGAGATAGGCCTTCATTATGACAACCTCAAACCCTCAGGTTTTTTTGGATCATGCCCCTGGGGACGTCTATTATCTTTCCAAAGATCGTTTGGTGGTGGGATTCGATCGTCCTTTATTCATCGATACCCCCGTTACTGTCACGATTGTTTATGGCGATCAAAATGTTACCATTCAAGGCATTGTGGAGGTTATAACCCGTCGCCATCAAAAATATGTCGGCAGCATTGTCTGGCAAGATACTGTGCAAAAACAGATTTTGGATGGTCTTCTACGGCGAGCCACTGGAAATTTTGAACGCCGCAAATTGCCCCTTGTTGTGGCCAATGAATTTCAAAAAGAGACCCCTTCCGAGGCAGAAAACCTGTCACAGGCTTTTCTACGCCGCAAACGCCGTGGGTATGCGGGACTCGCCTGCCTGATCATTCTGCTGATGGTGGGGATTGTTTGGGGTGTGTGGCAAACATTTTTTCGGATTTATGTCGACGCCCCGTTTGCGGCCGTCACCGTACCTCTGCGCATGATGATGACCCCTGAGGCAGGTCAAGTCATCTGGAATACCTCCGTGGAACCATCGCAACATCTTCATCAAGGGCAAATTTTGGGCACCATGATTTCACCCAAACTGATAGAGGCCAAAGAGCGCCTAGAAAGCGATCAATCTTTTCTAAAGATTCAAATGATGGGACTGAGAGAAAAAAAACAGGATGCGGCTCTAAGGGTTTCTTATCGAAAACAATCTGCCCAAGATCTGCTTCGCCAGAAAGAGGAACATCTTCGGGCCGCACAGGCCGATTATGATCAAGCCATGGCCCAAAAAAAACGCCTAGCGCCTTTGCATCAAAAGGGATATCTGAGCCACATCAAATGGGATGCCTTGGCATTGGACATCATTAAAACCAAAACCGCAGTCAACGAGGCGCAAGCGGCTTTGGACCAAGCCAAAACAGAAACGCAGATGATCATGGACTCTTTGGATTTCCCCATGGGGGAAGCACCACAGGATTTGGATCGAGGCATTGAGGAAAAACAAGCGCAAAGCCAAAATCTTATGCGCCAACGTCGCTTGCTGGATGATCGTTTTCAAAATTTGACATTAACCAGTCCCTGCGATTGCCGCATTGTTTCAGCGCAAAGTGACAAAGCTTGGGTAAGCTCAGGGGCCGTTCTGATGCGCCTGCAGGAAGACAACGCTGAGGCTTTGGTGGTGGAAGCCCGCTTGCCTGCCTCTGTTGCCAATCGTGTTCAGGTGGGGGATGCAGCACGTCTTTCTGTGGGGGATAGCGGAGAGGATCTGCCCGCCCGTGTGGTGGATATTCGCCCTGTGGCATCCACAGAACGATACGGCCTTTCACCCGTGATTATGCAGGATCCTTCTTTGACATCTGTGTATCTAAAACCTGTTCAGGGCAACCTCACCCCCCATAAACCAGGCACCCATGTGCACGTATCCATTCATAAACCCAGCGTTTTGTCTTATTTAAAAGGACTGTTTTGATCCTTTGTCATGACCCCTCTGGCAAGGAAAGACCGCGTTCATAGTCTTTTCCCTTTATCATAAACAATGGGTGGTTTATGGTCTGATGTGTTCCGTTGTTTTGATGGGTTTTATGTGGTGGATTTACGCCCTGTTTGCGGGCCTTAGCTTTGCGGGATATCTTTTGTCCACGGGGCTTTCCCGGACGGATGCCAAGGTTCTTTCCCTTTATCGGGGGATGGGGGCTATGGTGGCCTTTGGACCTTTTGCTTTTTTTGTGACCATGCCCCAAGATATCCATTTTTATGTGTTATCAGGCGCCGCGGGTTTCATTGTGCTGATTTTGGATTTTTTGATGTTTCGCGCCGCCCAAGATTACGGCGCGGGAACCGTGGGACGTTTAACCCCCATTTCCATTGCGTTTATTTTTTTGGGATGGGTTGTGTATGATCCTGCCTATCGTGATTTGATGGTGGCGTGGCCTTTGTGGCAGTCTGGGGCTGTGGTGCTGTGTCTGGTGGGGGGGATCGTATCCTTGTCCGCCATGCGGCATGACCCCATTGCCCGCAGTGCCATTAAGGTGTCTCTGGTGATTGCCCTTTTGGGGGCGTTTATTGATGCCGCCAGCAAAGTGGCCCTAGATTATGGCAGCTTGCCGGACATCGGGCTGGCTTATATGGCCGCAACAGGGGTGGCGGCGGGGATCACCAGCGCGGTGAGTTATATCTTTCTGATGCCCCATGTCAGCATCAGGGATGCTTTTTCTCCCTCTGCCATAATCGGGGGTACGTTGCTTCTTCTTTCCTTAGCAGGGTTAATCTTGTTTAAAATGTACGCCATGCGGGATGTGGCCAACCCGTCCTATGTGGTGGCTTTGATTTGCACGGCGCCTTTGTGGATCACGCTGTATCACAAAGTGACGAAAACGCCTGATCCAACGGACCTCAGGGCTGGTTTTGCCTTTGTGATTTGTATGGTGGGATTGGTTTTGTTTTCCGATTCATCCCTCAGCGCGGGTCCATAATTCCCCTTCCCGCTGGATGATGGCCTCTACCTCCGCCACATCCCCAGGATGATCGATAGAGGCATGGGTGCGCCCCCGATAATCCACCACAACCACCTGAATGGGCACGCCGGTTTCTAGTAAACGCAGCTGCTCCAGCTGCTCGGCTTGTTCCAGCGGGGTGGGCGGGGTTTTCAGCCAAGCCAAAAGGGCGCCGCGGGTATAGCCATAAAGACCAATATGGCGGTAAACGGGGATTGTCCCTGAATCGGGAATCGTCCGCAAAAAAGGGATGATCCTTTTGGAAAAGTACAAAGCGCGGTGGTTTTGATCAAAGGTCACGAGGGTCCCGCTGCTGGGTTTTGTTTTTTTGCTTTCTTGCAACGTTTGTAACTGGGCGGGGCTAAGCTGCACCGCCGGCGTCACAACAGGATAGGATCCCAACTGGTCCACCAAAGCCTGCATCACCCAAGGGGGGGTTAGCACAGCATCCCCCTGCACGTTCAGGGCGGCATCCACCATGGTGCCTTCTTTTTCTAAAATTGCCAAAGCCGCCTGAACCCGCGCTGTGCCGTTTTCACAGGCCGGATCCGTCATCACCACGCGCCCCCCAAAGGCACGCACATGATCAGCAATGCGGACATCATCGGTGGCCACAACACAACAGTGAACACCCTTAACCTGCTGGGCGCTTTGCCACACCCGCTGAATCATACTGACACCGGCAATGGGCACGAGGGGCTTTCCAGGAAATCGTTGGGATCCATAGCGGGCGGGAATGACGATGGCTTTAATCATTTGGCAAAACCTGGGTTAAAAGACAATTATTAAATATATCAAGGGCCTGATGCAAAAAAGGATCTTGCTTTAGACGCTCTCTTTGATCCAGCGATTCTTGATGATAGCGCTCAGCCAGCGTGGGGGCAGTTTCTGCGGTGTCCTCTGTCACGATAACTTGCCAACTTTCCCCGCAAATCTGGGCCACAACAGAACGCAGGTTAGGCAAAAGAGTCTTTTGCTTATCATTTTTTAATCGGATGTCCAAACGGCCATCACCATAGCCCGTCACCACCCAATCGTTCAGCAAAGCATCTGCCAGCAATCCCTCTTTACACACCCGCACAGCCGCCACAAAAGCATCCAGAGTCTGGGGGGGCAAAGGGCTTTCTTTTTGAGGCGACAGGGACAATAAGGAGGATGCTAAGAGGTCATCAGAACTTTTTTTTTTTCTGGCTCTTGGTTTAAGGGCGCCACAGCAGAGACATCCAACACCTGAGACACATACCCCAAACGAATGATCAGCATTTCCATGGCCCGCTCAGGATGGGGGCTAAGGGAAATCTCACTTTGTCCCTTTAAGAGAATCTGCCACGTACGTGTGAGGATGGGCACAGACAGGCGCGGGGCAAAGGTTTCAAAAAAGGCGGATTCTTGCTCGCTCATAACGTCCGTTTCGCGGCAGGCCGCGCGGGAAAGCAGGTGCGTTAGGCGAAGCATGTCCTCAAGCAGCATCAAAGGATCCATGCCCTTGGCATACAGACCTGCAAAGGTATCCAAAGCCTGCGGCACCTCCCCCGCAAACAAATGGCCCATCAGTGTCAGCAGGGGCTTGATATCACAAAGACCCAGCATGTCCGTCACCAAAGGTTCAGAAACCCCCGTTTCATCCGCCAGTGCAATGGCTTGATCCAGCAGCGAAAGACTGTCCCGCACTGATCCTTCGGCGGCGTGGGCCAACAGGTGGCTGGCTGGTTCTGTTAACGTCACCCCCTCTTTCTGGGCAATGCTCTGTAAAAAGGGCGATAAAAGAGAGACAGAAACCCGCGGCAAATCCACACGCTGACAGCGAGATCGCACCGTGACAGGGATTTTATGCACATCTGTGGTGGCAAAAATAAACAAAATGCTGGGGGGTGGCTCTTCCAAGGTTTTCAGCAGCGCATTAAACGCATTGCGGGTGAGCATATGAACTTCATCAATAATATAAACTTTAAAACGACCGCGCACGGGGCGGTATTTCACGCTGTCGATCAGTTCCCGAATATCATCGACCCCCGTTCGGCTGGCCGCATCCATTTCCAGAACATCCAGATGCTTGTCCTCTAAAATATCACGACAATGGGTGCAAACACCGCAGGGCTCTAACGAGGGCTCCTCTCTGTCCCCTTCAGGGCCAATACAGTTGACAGCTCTGGCCAAAATGCGTGCCGTTGTGGTTTTTCCCACCCCCCGCACACCGGTCAGCAAGACAGCATGGGGAATGCGTTTCAGGCGGATGGCGTTTTGCAATAACGTCACCAAGGCATCCTGCCCCACCAGATCGTTAAACATCTGGGGGCGATATTTTCGGGCCAAAACACGATAAGACACTTCCATAACAGGCCCTGTTATGACATAATTTATACAACAGGCCAAGAGGGCTAAAAAGGCTAAAAAGGTAAGTTCTAAAGATCAGAGAGCCGAAAGATCTATGCCTATAAAAATTTTGTGCGTCGCACAAAAAAAGATATTGACACCCAAGGGTAAGGCATGATACTAAGGTTGCAAGAAATCATAGACTGCTAAGGAGATCCCTATTATGGCACAACCGTCCTCACCCCAACACTCTAAAAAAAATGTCGGGGACCTTTCTGTTTCATCCGCTTCTAACGATGCTAAATCGTCTCAGTCTTCATCTTCTTCTGCCCCTCGCGCCTCTGCGTCTGGCAAAGATATTGCAGAAACACTGCAATCTTCCCCAAAGTCTCAAACCTTTGGTCATTTCTTTTCTTTTAACCCTCAAACCACAGGTCTTTTTATGAATCAGAACTTCGAACAACTGAACAACGAATGGCAAAACCAAGTTCAAGAGAACATCAAAACCGGTCTTCAGGCTTTCAACACCTTAAACAAAGGTTTGGAGCAAATGGCCACCGCTTACTTGAAAGCCGTTCAAGACATCTACACCAACAACGCCAAAGCGCTGCAGCAAATCTTGTCTTCTCAGAACGCCCAGCAGGCCTTTGATGTTCAAACGAAAACCATCCAACAAAACATTGAAACCGGCATTGGTCAGGCTCAGCAATTGGTTCAAATGGGCCTAGATGCTGCCAACCGCACCATCCAGCCTTTGCAAAACCGTTTTGACCAAGCTGTAGACGCTGCCTTCAAAGCTGGTAAAAAAGCCGCTTAGTCTTAAGCAAGCCGTGTTTCTTCGGCTGTTTTTTGCGGATGTTTTTTGCGCCCTCCCCCTTTTGGGGGGGGCGTTTTCAATTCTCTGGTGATGGTTATTGTTTGGTTTCTTTATGCCCTCTTTGATTCAGCAAAAAATCAATACGCGTCTTTTACTCACCCAGATTCTGTATCAACAGCACCTTCGGCAACAGCCTTTGCCCGTGGTTGTCAAAGAGTATCTTCTCCACCACCTGAATGCCAACCCCAAGCATTACCATCGTGATTTTTTTGATGCGATGGTGGATTTTTTAACGGACCAACATGCGTCTTTGGAAAAAAAACTGCGGACCTACGAAACAGAATCTTGGCGATATGAACGCATGGACCCTGTTTTGCTGGGAATTTTAATGGTGGGCATGGCCGAATTGTTGGCCCAACCCGAAACCCCCACAAACGTGATCATTCACGAGTATATTGAATTAAGCAAAGATTTTCTGACCGATAAAGATGCCAAATTTGTCCATGCCCTTTTGGATAAAATGGCTGTAGAAAGGACGTCAAACGCAGACCCCAAAGACCTTGATGACGGTATTAATGATTCTCTTGCTTAGGGGGCCCCTTATTGCCTATACCCATGCAGAGTGAGAATGCAAACCCTATCCCTGTCATGAAGTCCCTTGTTTTTTTGATTGCGCTTTGTTTGTTGTTTTCTGCGTGTGCCACGTCCCCCCGTGGTCCCGCTTCGGGGGGAGACTATCCCCAAACCTACCGCGTGCAAAAAGGGGACAGTGTTTCCAAAATCGCTTTAAAAACAGGAACAACCGTTTCTTCTTTATCCCGTTGGAATCACTTAAAGCCACCCTATACCATCCATCCTGGACAAATTTTGTATTTGGGGGATCCCTCTGGTTTACCCAAAAACCATGCAGGTCCAAAATCGGTAACCATTGAACGTGTCAGGTCCCAGCAACAGGATGTCCCCCCCCCACCAGTGGTGAATCGTTCTGAAAAATTTTCTTGGCCTCTTCGTGGCCCCCTGCTGGCAAGTTTTGGGCAAAAGGATGGCGGCCAACAGAATGATGGGATCAATATCGCTGCCAATCGCGGCACCAAAATTCGGGCCGCCGATGGCGGAAAGGTTGTTTATGTTGGAAACGAGGTCAAGGGGTTTGGAAATCTGGTTTTGATCCGTCATGATCCTCAATGGGTGACGGCCTATGCCCACGTGGATAAAATTCTGGTTGATAAGGGGGATACGGTCAAATCACAGGAGACAATCGCCACTGTGGGCCAAACGGGCTCCGTCACACGGCCCCAGCTTCATTTTGAAATCCGATACAAAGGAAAACCCGTGGATCCGTTGGCACAACTGGCCCCCTGATCGTTTGGCATAACAACCCCAAAAGAAACATCAGTGCCGAAAGGCCCGTATGCCCGTAAAGACCATGGCCGCACCATGGGCGTCGGCTGCGGCAATAACCTCTTCGTCACGCTTGGATCCCCCAGGCTGCACGATGGCGGTGGCACCGGCCTTCATGGCCGCAATCAAACCATCGGCAAAGGGGAAAAAGGCGTCTGAGGCCACCACAGACCCCTCTGTTTCTGCATTTTCTTTGCCCAAGTGCGCCGCAATATCTTGGGCCTTTTGGGCGGCTAGGCGGGCTGCGTCAACACGGCTCATTTGTCCGGCGCCGATACCCACGGTGATTCCATTTTTGGCATACACAATGGCGTTGGATTTCACATGCCGCACCACCCGCATGGCAAAGAGAAGATCCCGCATTTCCCTTTGGCTGGGGGAACGCTGGGTCACAACGCGGAAGGTGTCAGGGTCATATTGGGCCAAATCCCGATCCTGCAACAAAAATCCTCCGCTAAGGGTCTGGTGAAACCATCCGTCCTGTGTTTTGGGCAAAAGCCCCCCTGTAACCAACACACGCAGCGACCGCTTGGCCGAGAGGATCACTTCTGCTTTATGGGTGATGCTGGGGGCAATGACAGCCTCAAGAAAGTGGGGCGATAGGGCTTGGGCTGTGACCTCATCCAATTCTGTGTTAAAAGCCACAATCCCGCCAAAGGCACTGATGGGATCGGCGTTGTAGGCCTCTTTAAAGGCCTCGCTAAGCAGCGTGGGATGCGAGGCCACACCACAAGGGTTGGCATGCTTGATAATGGCCGCCGTAGGCTCAGAAAACTCAGACACCAAGGCAAAAGCCGCATCAGCATCGTTAAGATTGTTATAGCTGAGCTCTTTGCCCTGAATTTTTTTCGCCTGGGCGGGACAAAAAACAGACGTATCCGTAACATACAGGGCTGCCCGTTGGTGCATGTTTTCACCGTACCGCAGAACCTCTTGCAAACGGCCGACTTGCAGATGGGTTTTGGGGAAAACCTCGCCCCTGTGTTTGGTAAAAGCCCCCGCAATCATGGCGTCATATTCCCCTGTGTGGGCAAAAGCTTCCTGCGCCAAACGACAGCGCAGGGCCAAATCCGTGCAACCTTTTTGGGATTCCATGGCCTGTAACAGATCGGCGTAATGATCGGGGGATGTGGCCACCACAACATCATGATAATTTTTGGCCGCGGCCCGAATCATGGCTGGCCCCCCCACATCGATTTTTTCGATGCAGGCCTGCCAAGGTTGGCCGCCCTTGTAAACCTCAGCAAAGGGATACAAATTCACCACCACCAAATCAATGGGGGCAATGCCGTGTTTTTCCATTTGCTCTTGATGAACGGCATCCCGTCGCTTGGCCAAAATGCCCCCGTGAATTTTGGGATGCAGGGTTTTCACCCGACCATCCAAAATTTCTGGAAATTTTGTGATATGGGACACATCGGTGACGGGCAGGCCCTCGGCCTTCAATGCCTCCGCCGTGCCCCCCGTGGACATGATGGAAACGCCGTAGCCAATCAGCGCACGCACAAAATCCACCAGACCCGTTTTATCCGAAACTGAAATCAACGCTGATGTGATGGGAATCAAAGAATTTTCAGCCATAATAACATATCAAAAAAACGAAAAACAAAAGGGATAGGCTTTAATCTTTTTTGCCCCCATTCCCTTTCATACTCCCAAGACCCCGTCGAGGCAAGAGGATTTCAGCCGTGAAGGCGATGAAGGCAACCCTATTGCCCCGCAACGCCTTTCATCGTTTCCACAACCGTGCCTATGATGGCATCAAACATATCCTCTGTCAGGCGTCTGGTGTTCATATTATAGCGCGATGTATGGTAACTGGCGATCAGGATGTAACGTCCCTGTTGCCTGACAGCGCCATGGGCAAAGGGATCCTGTCTGGGGTTGCCGCCCAAACGTTTCAATGTTGTGTCATAAGCCACCTTGCCCAACGTCAAAATCACGGACAAACGGGGCATGGCCTGAATTTCCTGCGCCAAGAACGTCCCACATGTGCGAATTTCCGCAGGTGTGGGTTGATTCTGCGGGGGAACACAGCGCACGGTGTTGGTGATGCGCGTGTCCATCAACCTTAGGCCATCATCAATGCGTGCCTGATAATCCCCCACAGCCAGACCATGACGGATCAAGGCGGGATACAACACTTCCCCTGCATAATCGCCGGTAAAGGGACGTCCCGTGGCGTTGGCGCCGGAAAGACCAGGGGCCAAGCCCACAATCAAAAAACGGGCCGACAAATCCCCAAAGGATGCAACAGGGGCATTATGATAGGCAGGTTTTTTAAGGGCATTCTGGGCCCGAAAATCACACAAGCGGGCACAAAGCCCGCAGAAAGGCGGGATATGTAGCTGATCAAAAACCACCCAAAGGCCTTACAGGGCCAAACTGGGGCTGCGCTCTTCGGAATCGGCGGTGCTTTTGGATTCCTCGAATTGGGCGCGGCGGGCCGCTTGGTTTTCGCGGCGTTCTTCGGCACTGCCATCACGGGCAATGTGGTTGGCAAGTTTGGAAAGTTCAATAAAATGATCCGCTTGACGGCGCAATTCATCGGCCACCATAGCGGGGTTGGTTTCAATGGTGCTGACCACAGAAACACGAACACCTTTGCTCTGAACCACCTGAATCAATCGGCGGAAATCCCCATCGCCAGAAAACAAAACCAAATGATCCATATGCTGGGCCATCTCAATCATATCCAGCGCCAGTTCAATATCCATGTTTCCCTTGACTTTACGACGACCAAAGGCATCGGTAAATTCGCGGGCAGGCTTCGTCACCATAGTAAAACCATTGTAATCCAACCAATCCACCAAGGGCTTGATGGGGGAATATTCCTGATCCTCAATCAACGTGGTGTAATAAAACGCGCGAACCAAGCGACCGCGCTTGGAAAAAAAAGACAGCAGTTTTTGATAATCAATATCAAAATTCAAAGCCTTAGCCGCAGCATAAAGGTTAGCCCCATCAATGAAAAGACATGTTTTTTCAGAAGGGTAAAATACGGTCATAAAAAATCCTTTTCTTTAATTTTTATTATGTGAATGCATCTGGTTTATCCAACACATGATACGCATTCTATCTACTCTGACAATAACAAATTGTAAAGCTATCATGAATGAAAATTTTTTAAAATGCACGTACAAATGTTGACGGGTTGTGAAATCTACTCTTTTCATGATGTTAAACTGGGTTTTTGTCTAACACTCCCAGATTTTTCCCTTCTGATCCCCTTGCAAAGCCCAGCCTTTCACAGTATACGTGCCCTCTATGTGGATCATCGCCAATTGGAAAATGCAGGGCAATGTTGGGGCGCTTCGGACGTTTTGCGAAGGTCTGATTCCCCTGATGCCGACCCTCCCCCATATCCGCGTGGTGGTATGTGTTCCCTTTCCCTATTTGCTTTTGGCCCGTGATCTTTTTCAGGGGACCACTGTTTTATTGGGCGCCCAAGATGTTTCCCCCCTTGAGAATGGCCCCCATACCGGAGACGTCAGCGCCGCCATGCTCAAGGATGTGGGGGCATCCTTTGTCATTTTGGGGCATTCAGAGCGCCGCCGCGATCATGGCGAGGGGTGTTCTTTAATTCATCAAAAAGCTCTTTTGGCCAAGACCCACGGACTGATGCCCATACTGTGTGTGGGCGATGCTGAGGGTCAGGCACAAAGTGTCATCACCCGCCAAGTCCGCCGCGCCTTGAACAAAGACGGCATTGCAGGGGCCATGATCGCCTATGAACCGTTGTGGGCCATTGGCACGGGCAAGGCCGCGGATGAGGCCACCATTAGCAAAATGCACCGTTATATCAATCAAATAGCCCCCGACCATCCCGTGCTTTACGGGGGGTCTGTCACAGCCGATAACGTGGGAACCATTGTCAAAATCCCCCATGTTTCTGGGGTTTTGGTGGGGGGCGCTAGCGTGCGGATGGAAACGTTTGCACCGCTCTTGCTGGCCGCTGATAAAGCCCGAGCACCAGCATGACCAGAATGAAAGCAGCATTAACCTGATGCCATGATGCGGCCCATAAGGGCACCTGCCCCAAAACCGTAATGGCCCCCAAGGTTATTTGCCACACGACCAAACACAACAGCGCCCAGCGTTTTTCCCGAATTCCATAAAATAAAGTGGCCGCCAAAAACACAAACGCCAAAATCCGATGAATCCATTGGACAGCGGCTGGATCTTCAAAAATAAAAGGGGCAGCGGCAACCTCTGGCGGGATCAGATGGCCGTTCATCAGGGGGAAGGTGTTATAAACCATCCCGCCATTAAGCCCCGCCACCAAGGCCCCCAGCGCCACCGTGGGGATATACAGCGCCAGAAGGATCACAGGGATTTTCGATACCCCCCGTGGCCCCCGCAGCGAGGCCCATTCCCGAACAATCAACCCCAGCAAAATCAGGGCCAGAGAAAGATGCATCATCAGACGATACGGGCTGACATCCGTGCGATCCACCAGGCCGCTTTTGACCATATACCAACCCATATACCCCTGCAGGGCCACCAAAAGGGGAAAGATGGCAAGACGTTTAAGATGCGAAGGCGGCACCAGACGCTTTATCCATAAAAACAAAACAGGAACGGCAATGACCAATCCCGTCAGACGGCCCAAAACGCGGTGGATAAATTCCCACCAATAAATGCCCTGAAACTCAGACAGGGACATGCCGCGGTTGATGTGTTGATATTCCGGCGTGGCTTTATAGGCGGAAAAGGCCGCCTCCCAAGCCGAGTGAGACACCGGCGGAATCCATCCCGTCACGGGATTCCACGTGACCATAGACAGCCCCGATTCTGTCAAACGGGTGATCCCCCCCACCAGAATCATCAGCACCACCATAGCCCCGCAGGCCACAAGCCACCCAGAAAACCACCGAGGATAGGGGGCAGATACCATGACAGCCCCCTAAAAAGCCTCGGGCTGGATGGTGTCTTTTTTCTCCATCGTCTCCACCGATGGACCGGCGGCAAAGATCATATAAAGCAGCACAACAACCACCAAAATACCGGTGAAAAGGGGAATTTTGACGGACAGATCCATTTTTTTATGACGCATGAAAAACCCCGTAATGGTTTAAAGAATGATTGAACAGACCCCCACTATAAAACCTGAAGGCCAAGCTGTCATCTGTTTCGATCACGGCTGTTTCGATAAAGGCACTTTTCAGTGGACAGCTTTTGTTGCTGTTTGTATGGTACCGGCGACGGAGCGTAGCGCAGCCTGGTTAGCGCACCGGTCTGGGGGACCGGAGGTCGGAGGTTCGAATCCTCTCGCTCCGACCATTTTTTCTTTTTCCCACAGGAAACATCATGGCTTTTCCCCCCTCCCCCCAACCCATGAATGCCAAAACCTCCAGCATCTGGGGCGGACGATTTTCTGCGACACCGGCGGAATTACTCCAAGATATCAACGTGTCGCTGGATGTGGATAAAAAGATGGTGAATGAGGATATTGAGGCCTCCCTCGCCCACGCTGAAATGCTCAAAGCCTGCGGCATTCTTTCCCCCGAGGATTATCAGGCCATTTGCCAAGGCATGCACACCATTATGGTGGAAATTGCGGAGGGACGTTTCCCCTTTCGGCGCGAGCTGGAAGATATTCATATGAACATCGAATCCCGCCTGAAAACCTTAATTGGGGATGCGGCGGGACGATTGCACACCGCGCGATCCCGCAATGATCAGGTGGTGACGGATTTTCGCATGGTCCTGCGGCGGGCGTGCGAAACCCTTCAGGATTTGCTGAAAGATCTGCAAAAACAACTGCACCAGAAAGCAAGGGATCATACCGAAACCCTGATGCCTGGCTATACCCATTTGCAAATTGCCCAGCCCGTCAGTTTGGCCCATCATCTGCTGGCCTATATGGAAATGTTTGGGCGGGATCGACTGCGTTTTGCCGATTGTGCCCGTCGTTTCAACGAATGCCCCCTGGGGGCGGCAGCTTTGGCGGGAACATCCTTTCCCATTGACCGGCACAAAACGGCGGAGGCTCTGGGCTTTGATCGCCCCATGGCCAACAGTATGGACGCCGTTTCCGCGCGGGATTTTGTTCAGGAATTTCTGGCCGCCGCCACAATTGCCAGCACCCATCTTTCCCGCCTGGGGGAGGAATTGGTGCTGTGGGCCAGTCCCCATTTTGCTTTTGTGGATTTGGGGGATACCTTTTCCACCGGCAGCTCCATCATGCCCCAAAAGCGCAACCCCGATGCTGCGGAATTGCTACGCGGAAAAATCGGCGGCCTTCTGGGGGCCTTTACCCAGATGACCACGATTCTCAAGGGCTTGCCCTTAACCTACAGCAAAGATCTGCAGGATGATAAAGACCTGACCTTTCGGGCCATAGACACCCTCAGCCTGTGCCTGCGTGTGGCCGCCGCCATGATTCAGGATATGAAACCCAAGCCCGAAGCCATGGCCATTTGGGCGCAGCAGGGCTTTTCCACGGCCACGGATTTGGCGGATTATTTGGTGCAAACCTTTGGCCTGCCTTTTCGAGAGGCCCATCACATCACAGGCCGGATCGTTCAAATGGCCGAACACAATGGATGTGATTTGCCCGACTTGACACTGGAAACCCTGCAGGGGGTTTATCCGGCTTTGACGTCTGATGTCTTTACGGTTTTAAGTGCCAAAGCCTCCCTTAACCGCCGCACCAGCTTTGGCGGGGCGGCCCCCGTGCGGGTGCAAGAGGCGCTGAAGGATGCGGAGGGTCGCTGGCTATCCTGAGGCCCTGTCCCCATCGCCCCTAAAACGCATCACTGGCTGTCTGTTTGCCCAAGATAGCATCGGGTGACATTTTTTAAACGAAACAATCTTGGAAATCCTTGCAGAAGGCAGCAAAAAATGCTGTCTTATGCCCTGATCGGATTCGAAAGGTGACGCCCCACCTCTCTTGTCCCGTGTGATGAAAGACAGGAACCCTTTATGCAACACCCCCAAAACACCACCATCATCGGCCTGCAATGGGGCGACGAAGGCAAAGGGAAAATGGTGGATCGCTTGGCGGAAAACGCCGATATGATTGTGCGTTTTCAGGGCGGGCATAATGCGGGCCACACCTTGGTGGTGGAGGGGGTGACCTATAAACTCAATCTACTCCCCTCTGGCATTGTGCGCCCCGATAAAAAAACGGCGCTGGGCCATGGCGTCGTGCTAGATTTATGGGCGCTGGAAAAAGAAATGGCCACCCTATCCGCCGCCGGCATTGCCATCACACCCCAGCGGTTTATGATTGCGGAAAATGCATCCCTGATTATGCCGTGGCACCGTGTGCAGGATCAAAATCGGGAAAAAGGACTCGGCGATAAAAAAATTGGCACCACAGGGCGGGGCATTGGACCCGCTTATGAAGACCGCGTGGGCAGGCGGGCCTTTCGCGCAGGGGACTTGCTGGATCCACAGGATTTAAAAACCCGTCTTGAGGAATTTTCGGATCAAGTCGAAGATTTTTCCGCTTTTTGCGACGATATGATGCGGTTTGCCAAAACCCTCTCCCCCCACATTGTGCCGCTGTGGCACGTGCTCGCTGAGGGCCAGCGCAACGGCGAAAAGGTTTTGTTTGAAGGGGCTCAGGGATTTTATCTGGACGTAGATTTTGGAACCTATCCTTTTGTGACATCATCCAACACCTTGGCCAGTCAGGCCGCCACGGGAACAGGCCTGCCTGCGTCTGCTGTGGGGCACGTTCTGGGCGTTGTTAAGGCCTATACCACCCGCGTGGGCAGCGGTCCCTTTCCCACAGAACTCAGCGATGCCACGGGCGAACATCTGGGCGCCAAAGGCCATGAATTTGGCACCGTAACGGGGCGCAAGCGGCGCTGTGGCTGGCTGGACGGGGTTTTGTTAAAACAAGCCTGCACCATCAATGGCATCAATGCCCTTGCCCTGACGAAACTGGATGTTTTGGATGAACTGCCCACCATCAACGTGGCGGTGGCGTATCAAAAGGCCGGCGTGACCTATACCCACCTTCCCCTGCACTGGCGATCCTTTGATGATGTTTCAGTGATTTATGAAACCCTGCCTGGGTGGCAAAGCGTCACAGCAGGTCTTCAGGATTTCCATGCCTTGCCCGCCAACGCCAAAGCCTATATCGCCTATATCGAGCGCCTAGCCGGTGTGCCCGTCACCTACATTTCCACAGGGCCCGAGCGGGAAGCCACCATCGTGCGTTAAAAGAAAGTTTCATATTCTTTTTGCCAAACCCTGTTTTATAGCTATGATCAATGCAGGGTATGCAAAAAAGATGACTTTTCCCTAAGAAAAAAAGGTCCTTTGTTCAAACGCAATACGCTTGGGTATGTTTTTTATTATCTCTTCTGTTTTCAACGTTTTAACCTTGCTTTACACGATGGGTTTTTTTGTGTTTCTTTACACATTGCCCACGGATCAGACATTACCGGCTCAACCCGCCGATGCCATTGTAGTGTTAACAGGGCGCCAAGGTCGTATTGACGAGGGCCTGCGGTTATTTCAAGAAGGCCACGGCCGTTTTTTTTATGTTTCCGGCGTTCATCCGGACGTTAAGAAAACAGAACTGATTGCGCGGGGAAAAATCCCTGCATCCCAAATGGCCTGCTGCGTTGTTTTTGACAGCGTGGCCCGCAACACCATGGAAAATGCCCAGCAAACGGCCCAGTGGGTTTATGCCCACGATATTCAGCATCTGATTTTGGTCACCGATGATTTGCATTTGCCCCGCGCTCTTCTTTTGTTTCAAAGGGCCCTGCCCGATCGCATCGTAACCCCCCATCCCCTGATTATCGAGCCCTTGCTTGAGAATGAACGCTGGAAAAATCCCGACGCTTGGTGGGGTCCGTTAAAAGAATACACAAAATTTCTGTTTGTGCGTTTTGGCCCATAGCTGCTGTTTTTTTGGAAGGCTTTATGAAAAAAATCCACCCGTTTCACCCCCGTTTTCTGTGTTTTTTGGCGGCCCAGTTTTTGGGGGCTTTTAATGACAACGCCTTTAAACTGGTTCTGTCTTTGGCCTCGGTGGCCATGTTTACGGATCCCAACGACCAAAAGGCATATTTATCCATCATCAGTGCGCTAGCGATTTTGCCCTTTGTTTTGTTTTCGGGGTATGCCGGCTATTTGACAGACCGATACCCGAAAAGCCGCGTTTTAAAACTCAGCAAAGCCGTTGAAATTGTGGCCATGGGGGCGGCGTTGGCCATTTTTGTCTGGGCACCGCACCGCATGGATTGGTTGATGATCGCATTGTTTTTCACGGCTGTTCAGGCCACCTTTTTCAGCCCGTCGAAATACGGGATTTTGCCGGAATGGATGAAGCCAGAGGACTGGCCCAAAGCCAACGGATACCTGAATATGCTGACCTATGTGGCCATTATCACAGGGTCTTTGGCCGGTGGGGTGATGTGGCAGATTTTCCGCGATACGCCTATGATCATCGGGGTGATTTTAACGACACTGGCGGTACTCGGAACCCTTTTGTGCCTGTTGGCGCCGGCCACCACCGTTTATAATCCAAAAAAGCCCTTTGACATCAATCCCTTTGGGGAAATTATCCGCGCCTGGCCCATTGTGAAAACACGTCGCACCTTAATGGGCTCCTTAACCGGCAGCGCTGTGTATTGGATGATGGGGGGCTTAATTTACCTGTCCCTGATTTTGCTGGGCACCAAAGACTTAGGCCTCAGCGATGCCAAGGCGGGATCCCTGTTTTCATTTCTGGCCGTGGGTATTGGTATAGGCAGCGTCGCTGCCGGATCCATTTTGGGCAAAAGCATCCGCAAAACCCTGATTGTCTGGGGGGGGATCATTATGGGACTCTCCTGTATCGCGTGTGGCTTCTTGGCGTCGGGGTATTGGGATACGGCCTTTTGGATTGGGCTGGCCGGTGTGGGGGCGGGATTGTTTATTGTGCCCGTGGTGACCCTGATGCAGCAGCAATCGCCAGATGATCAACGGGGTCAGGTCATGGCTGTGAACAATGTTTTGGATATGATGGGGGTTTTGCTGGCCTCAGGCCTATTCTGGGTGCTGGGGACGCATTTTGGATTGTCGGCCGGTGGCATCATCACCGCCAGCGGTGGGATTGTGATTTTGGCCCTGATTCTGGGGGTGATGGCGTATCCTTCTTTGCTGCATGATGCGTTGGAATCAGCCCTGTATTGGATCATGCGGCGGATTTATCGCATCAAACTGACAGGGGCCGGCCTGCACAAGGGACAATTCCCACCCTTAAAGCGTCCCACCGTGATTGTGGCCAACCATGTAACTTTTATTGATGGGTTGCTCATCAGCATGCTGGCCCCAAAACGGGTGCATTTTTTGGTTTTGGCCAAATTTTGGAAAAAACCCCTAACCCGCTTTTGTCTGAATGTGGCGGGGGCCATTCCCTTTGGCAGCGGCGGCGTCGGGGAAACACGGCAGGGATTAGAGGCCGCGCGGCAACACCTGCGCCAAGGGGGCGTTGTGTGCCTTTTCCCCGAAGGGATTCTCAGCCGCACAGGGCACATCTACCCCTTTAAACGGGGGGTAGAAGCCCTCGTCGAAGGTCTGGATGTTGATATTTTGCCCGTGCATCTGGAACGTTTATGGGGCAGTATTTTCAGCTTTTCCGGCCACCGTTTTTTCAAAAAGTGGCCAAAACAGATTCCCTACCCCGTCACCGTATCTGTGGGACAGGTTTTGCCCCCCCAAACCCAAGCGTGGGAACTGGGGCAGATCGTTTCGGAAATGGGAACCGAGGCCATTCCCCTGCGCTATCCCCCGCATGATACCTTGGGGGGGCGCTTTGTTGGGCAAATGCGGCACCATCTGCGGGATCGTGTTTTTTCGGATACAACGGGCAAACGCTGCACAGGATTTCAAGCCCTAGTCGGCGCCCGCCTAATCGGGCTGTGGCTGTCTGAACAGGGGTTGGGGGATAAGATCCCCCTGCTGCTGCCCGCCAGTGTTGGGGGGGCTTTGGTGAACATTGCCACTGTGATGCAGGGGAAAGTGGCAGTCAATCTGAATTTTTCCTTGGGGGAAGAAGCATTGGCCACCGCCCTAACCGCCATATCCGCAACAAAAATTATCACCTCTCGCGCCTTTCTTGAAAAAGCGGGTATCCCCCCCCACGATCAGATGATTTTTCTTGAGGATATGCAGACCACCCTGCCCAAAGCACGAAAAATCCTAACCGTGCTACAGGCGGCGTTGTGTCCATCCTTTATTCTGAAAAAATTATGGGTGCGGGGACACAAGGACGATACCGCCGTTTTGCTGTTTTCCAGTGGCAGCACGGGCACCCCGAAAATCATCGCCCTGTCCCACCAAAACATCATTGCCAACATTGAAAGCATCAGCATTCTGCTGGAACAGGCGGAGGAAAAAACGGTTTTGTCGTTAATGGCCGTTTTACCGTTTTTTCATTCCTTTGGCCTGACCGCCTGTTTGTGGCTTCCGGCCATAACCGGACGGCGCGTGGTTTATCATCCCAATCCCTTGGATGCCAAAACCGTGGTGAAAACTATTGCCAAGGAACAATGCGGCCTGATTGTAGCCACCCCAACCTTTATGCGCACCTACATCAACGTAGCTAAACCCAACGATCTGGCCAGTTTAAAGCTGGTGATTGTGGGCGGGGAAAAATTAACAGGGGAAACAACGGAAAAACTCTCATCCGCCCTGCCCCATGCCCATATCTTAGAGGGGTATGGCACCACCGAGCTGGGCCCCGTGGTTTCCGTCAATGTGCCTGATATTGATCACGGGGGTCTGCGCCACAAAGGAACACGCATGGGCAGCGTCGGCAAGCCCATTCCTGGGGTCAGTGTCCGTATTGTGGGGCTTGAGGATAACATCCCCCTTCCCCCTGAACAGGAAGGGCGCATTATGATCAAAAGCCCCTCTCAGATGCAGGGATATTATAATGATCCTGAGCGCACCGCTGCCGTTGTCAAAGAAGGCTGGTACGATACCGGCGATATCGGAAAACGGGACGCCGATGGGTTTTTGATCATCACAGATCGCCTGAGCCGTTTCAGCAAAATGGGCGGGGAAATGGTCCCCCACGGAAAAATCGAAGACCAGATTCACGCCGTTTTGGGTCACCATCAGGCCGTGGTGGTCAGCCTACCTGATGCCACCAAAGGGGAACGTCTGGGTGTGCTTTTTGTCAGCGATGCCTTTACACCAGAGGCCCTGTATCAGGCCCTGAAAGACACCGCCCGCCTGCCCAACCTTTGGCTGCCCCGCAGCGATGCCATGATACGGGTCAACGAGATTCCCCTGCTGCCCACAGGGAAAACTGATTTGAAAAAAGCGCGTGCCCTAGTGATGGATGCCTGCCTATGACATCCAAAGCCCTTTTTTATCAATCCCTTTCCCCCATGCATACCCTGCCCCGTCTTTTGGAAACCCTGTACCGTGAAGGGGTGCGCTGTCTGGTCTATACGCCGCAAACCCAACAACGGGATGATGTTCACGCCCTGTTGTGGACCTATCGGGCCGATTCTTTTTTGCCCCACGGGCGATGCTGTGACCTTTACCCATCGGTTCAGCCCATTCTGATTTCCCATCAGTGTGTTGCCCCTAATGGGGCCACGGCCCTTTTGACACTGGGGGGGGACAGTGCGGAGGATATCTCTGCCTTTCAGGCCTATTATTACCTGTTTCAGGCCGGCGATGAAGACGCCACCCATCAATCCCGAACCCACTGGCGCCGCCATCAGCAGGCCGGACACACCCTATCCCTTCACCGGCAGGATGAAAACGGATGGACGCGCGTGTCTTAGGACCACACCCCCCATCATTGATCACGAAACACTGGCCAAACAGGGGAAAATGCTTTAAGTTTTGGCCTTCTTTATCCAGATCTTGCCCTCTCTTATGTCTTCCTCTTCTTTGAATGCCGAAAAAACCCCCTCTTGGGTGCGGGAAAACATCAGAGCGGTTTGCAGTGCCTTTGTTTTGTATGTGATGTTTACAACCTTTTTATTTCAGCCGTTTAATATCCCCTCAGAATCCATGTTGCCCACGTTAAAAATTGGGGATTTTTTGTTTGTTTCTAAGTATTCCTATGGCTATGGCCGTTATGCCTTGCCTTTTCCTGTGGATGCGGGTCCCGTTTTGGGGAAAGAACGCCTGCTTTTCAAAGAACCCAAACGGGGGGATATTATTGTTTTTGAAAATGAAACAATGGGCGTAACCTACATCAAACGCTTAATTGGCCTGCCTGGGGACACGCTGCAGCTCAAAGACAGCATTGTTTACCTGAACGGCCAACCCATTCAGCGCACACCCGCCCCTGATTTTGTGGACGAAGAGGGGCAAGCTTTCCCCACCTTTATCGAAACACTGCCAAACGGTGTATCTTATACCATCCTTGAAAAAGACGGAAATGCTGGACAACTGGACAACACCCCCTTAATCACCATTCCCCCAGAGATGTATTTTATGATGGGGGACAATCGGGATCGTTCTGCGGATAGTCGGGATCCCTCCCTAGGATTGGTTCATCGCAGCACGTTTCGTGGTCGGGCCGAGCGGATTTTTTATTCCAGCCGCGGCAACTATAATATTGTTCAGTTTTGGGCCTTCCCCTTCAGCCTGAGGGCCGATCGTTTTTTTGTTGATTTAAGGCCTTTTTATTAAGAACGAACAAGGACTTTTGATTCATGATCACCCCCTTGGAACACGCTTTGGGCCATACCTTCGCCAGACGGGATCTTTTGGATCAAGCCTTGACCCATGCCAGCATCCCCAGCAGCACCAGTTATGAACGTCTGGAATTTTTGGGCGATCGGGTTTTGGGGGTGGTCATGGCCGAATGGCTTCTTGAGGCTTTTCCCGCAGAATCCGAAGGGGCCATTGCCAAACGATTTGCGGCCCTAGTGTGCAAGGAAGCTTTGTTAGAGGTAGCAGAGGCCCTGAACCTTTCCACCCACGTGCGGGCGCATATGGGGGATCGCGCCCTGTTGTCACGGGGGCAAGACGGGATTTTGGCGGATTGTTGCGAGGCCCTGATCGCAGCCCTTTATCTGGATGCAGGTTTGGACACAGCCAGAGCCTTTATCCGATCGTACTGGCAAACGCAGCTGACACAGCGGGACAGGCCCCCCCAAGATGCCAAATCAGCCCTGCAAGAATGGGCCCAAGCCCGCGGATACGATCGCCCAGAATACACCATCACCGACACCACGGGTCCTGACCATCATCCCCATTTTACCGTCAAAGTCTCCCTTCAGGGGCTGGAAGAAGACGTTATCGCCACCGGAACATCCAAAAAACAGGCCGAGCAACGCGCTGCGGAACAGGCCCTAAGGCAATTATCATGACCGACAGACAAGAACAAAACCCGAAGGCCACCACCACCCCTGCCTGTGACACCCAAAGCGGGGTGGCCCTGTTTTTAGGGGTTCCCAATGCGGGAAAATCCAGTCTACTCAATGCTGTTTTGGGGGTTAAGCTGGCGGCCGTCAGCCATAAACCCAACATGACCCGTTTTTGCATTACCGGCGTTCACACCGAAGGCACCGCCCAGATGATTCTGATGGATGCCCCAGGCTTGATGCAATCCCCCCAAAATATCATGGAAAAAACCATCCAGAGCCATTTAAAGCAAACGCTCACAACTGTTGATATCGTGGTGGCGGTTGTGGATGTCGCCAGGGCATTTCATGATCGAGAGCAACATATCTATACCCTGCTGGCGCAACAAAAAAAACCCGTGATTCTGGTGCTCAATAAAATTGATACCATCAAAAAAACGGATTTGCTGCCCATGCTGGCCCGTTTTCAGCAGGAAACACCCTTTTGGAAAGCCATTATCCCCCTATCCGCCCAAAAACGCCAAGGCGTTGACCGTCTTCTCTCTGAAATCAAAGCCTGCCTGCCTTCGGCCCCTTGGTTGTGTGCGGAGGATGACCTCAGCACGCTGCCCATGTCGTTTTTGGCCACAGAGGCCACAAGGGAGCAGATTTATAAATATCTGCATGATGAATTGCCCTATCACCTGAATGTGACGGCGGACTCTTGGGAAACCAAGCGCGATGGCAGCGCCATTATTCGCCAAACCGTGTGGGTGGATCAAGACCGCTATCGCCGTATTTTGCTGGGGCACAAGGGACAAACGCTAAAAACCATTGGCGAAGGAGCGCGTCATACCCTTTCCCGCGTTTTGGGGCACCCTGTGCATCTGTTTTTGACGGTTATGGTGGATCCTGAATGGACGCAACGCCTGCGGCTCACCCCAGGGGGGGGCGCGGCCCTATGATGCATCGCCTGTCTGTGCCCGACTATCTCAGCACCCTGCCCCTGAGCATTAAAACCATCATCACCCTGCCGGCGGATGCCTCCCACCGGACCTTTCATCGGCTGATCACAGAGGATGGCTCTCTGATTCTGATGGACGCCCCGCCGCCTTTGGAGGATATTCGCCCCTATGTGCAGGTGGCGGATGTGCTGAAAAGCCGCGACCTCTCTGCACCCCTGATTCTTCACCAAGACGCCGTGCATGGCTATGTGGTGATGGAGGATTTGGGTGAGGATACCTTCACGCGCGTTTTGGCCAACACCCCAGAGACAGAACCCGCGTTGTATCAAAGCGCCCTGTCTGTTTTGGTGCATTTGACCCACCAAGAGCCCCCCACTGATCTTCCCCCATACGATCTGGCCCTGCTGATGCGGGAAGTGGCCCTTTATCCTGATTGGGCGGTGTCCTTTTCCCCCCAGCAACGCACCCTGTGGGATGATGTCTGGACAGAGGTTTTGGAAACAACGGTTTTATCATCACCCCAAAAAACCTTGGTTTTACGGGATTACCATGTGGATAACATGATCTGGCTGCCCCAGCGCGAGGGGGTTCAGCAATGCGGACTCCTCGATTTTCAGGATGCGGTGATTGGCCACCCTGCCTATGATGTGGTGTCTCTGCTTTGGGATGCCCGCCGCGATGTGCCCAATAAAGGCAGATGGTTGCTAACATACTTAAACGAAACGGGGTTTGAGGCAGAGCGCTTTATGCCCATCTATTTTGTTTTGGGATTGCAACGCACGCTGAAAATCATTGGGATTTTTCACCGCTTGAACCGGCGCGATGGCAAAGCGCAATACCTGCAGCATTTGCCAAGATTACAAAAGTCTGTGGATGTCTTTCTGGCACAACCGGCCTGCGCCCCACTGGCCAAGACCTTGGGCGATCTCTTGCGCGGTCCTTAAAACAATATGACACAGCCCTCTTCCCCTGCCCTGCCCTCCACCGCCATGATTTTGGCTGCGGGCCTCGGCACCCGCATGATGCCCCTGACCCATCACCAACCCAAGGCCATGGTCCCCGTTCTGGGCCGTCCCATGATTGATGGGATTTTGGATCACTTGGCGGCCATGCAGGTTCAAAAAATCGTAGTGAACGTTCACTATCAGCGCGACCCCCTGATTCACCACCTAAAAAATCATGCCCTAAACCATCGCATTGTGATTTTAGAGGAAGACGAACGTCTGGAAACCGGCGGCGGGATTGTGAACGCTCTCTCACATTTGGGGCCCCTGCCCTTTTTCTGCATCAACTGCGACAGTTTGTGGCTGGATGGTCCAACACCGGCCCTGACCCGATTGGCCGGTGGGTTTCATCCAAACATCATGGATGCCTTGTTGCTGCTGTATCCCACCGTCAAATTGCCAGCGGAGCACACCGCGGGGGATTTTTTCATGACCCCTTCGGGGCAGCTCCGCCGCCGCGCAAGGCCCCACATCGCCCCCTATCTGTATACCGGCATTCAAATCCTTCACCCCCGTCTGCTGGCGGGCCAAGACAAACGCCCCTTTTCATTAAACGTGGTTTACAATCAGGCCCTGTCCCAAGGCCGACTGTTTGGCCAAAATCATGACGGCTTGTGGTATCACGTCAGCACGCCGGATGATGTGACAAAAACGGAAGCGGCCTTGGGGGCGCTTGGGTACGGCCACCCCTAAAAAAAACCCCTCCCGAGAGGGAGGGGAAAACCGTGGGGTTTTTCAAACGCTAGGCGTTTTCTTCTGACGGTCTACAATGTGCCAACAAGATTTGACCCTCATTTTGTCGTAAGTACAAAACGTCCCCATTTGAAAGTTCAACGATATGAGTGACTTCGCCCAAATACCCGCCGACATTGGGTCTGCACAACATACCGTCAATCGGGAAGTAATGGTGGGTGCCCTCTTGCTGTTTCACAAAGGCGATCCAAATTTGATCACCTTTGTGTAAAAGACCAAAATCACGAAGATCCTCGGAAAGATCCCCGAGGGTATACAAGCTTGGCTGTGAAAGAAAAAAATCCTTCATGGCTGGGACTAGGAATGGGTAGTGTGGACAGAAAATCCACCGCAAAGCGGGGATAGGTAATCAAGAACCTTTAGGGAAATCATCCCTGCAGATCGGCATTGTGGTGCAATGCCCATGCTCATCAGACGAATCTGATTGACATGCTATAGTATTTTTAATTTTCAATCATACTTTTTTATATTAAGATGAGGGGGATTATCGCTGAAAAAGGGGATTTTTATGGGGTACAGTTTGGATTTTCGTTTGCGGGTGGTGATTTGCATTACCGAAA